>DASPXJ010000104.1:0-37038 GCA_035637355.1 Gemmatimonadales bacterium | reverse complement strand
CGTCGCACGAGATCGGTGCTCTGCGCGAACCGGACATTGCGGTCATCGTCACCATGAATCAGCAGCACCGGTGACTTCCAACCGGCTACGGACGAAACGGGAGATGAGTGCCACGCGGTGGCGAGCGCCGTATCCGCGTCGGGAGCCTGGTCGTAGCGTTGCCGATCGAATGCTCGCGAGTACGTCGACCAGTCGTGCACGCCGTGAATGTCGACGCCGGCCGCGAACACGTCGGAGTTGCGCGCCAGCGCCAGGGCGGTCAGAAAGCCGCCATAGGAGCCGCCGTAAATCCCGATCCGGCTCGCATCGACGCGGGGCAGCGTGCGGAGATACGCGGCCGCTGCCTGAATGTCTCGATACTCGGCCGCGCCACGCGCACCGGAATGGGGTGGTTGATGGAAGTCAAAGCCATACCCGATGCCGAGCCGGTAGTTCACCGAGAGCACGATGAACCCGCGACTCGCCAGATATTGATTCAGCGCGTAGGCGTTCGAGTAATAGTCCGAGTAGTGCCAGCCCAGCAGCATCTGCCGCGGTGGACCGCCGTGAACATACACGACGGCGGGTTTGCGAGTGGCCCCTCCCGGTACTTCGAACAGTTGTCCGTGGATCGTCAATCCGTCGGCCGACCGAAACACGACCTGTCGTGGTGTGACGAGGCCGGCTGGAAAGTCGGTCGGTATGTGGTCGGCGCCGATGGTGCGAACTGCGGCACGAGGCGTCGTGAACCCCATCGTCGCGGGCAGTGGTGGCCGCTGGGGCGTCGCGCTGATAAATACGAGCGTCGAGCCGTCGCCGGTGATTGTTGGCGCCCATTCCAATCCAGCCCCTGGCGTCATGACTTCAGGCGTGGCGCGGTCTACGGGAACGCGAACGATGTGACGTCGGTCAGTGTCGAGCGAGTCCGCTCCCATGTTGCCCGCAAATACCAGCCACGCTCCATCGCTGCTCAGCGAAATGTGCTCGGCCATGAACCGGCCGGGGGTGAGCAACACGGGTGAGCCACCGGTGGCGGGAATCGAGTAGAGATGTGGCCATCCATCCTGGTAGGAAAGGAAGACAACCCGGTCTCGGGTCCCCCAGCCGAGGTTGGTTCCTCCATCCGTCGAGGGCACCGAGCCGGCGACCGTCTCCGGCGATCTCCACAGGCGCTGCGCAGCTCCTGTCGATGCGTCGGCGGTCCAGATCTCCCAAGGGTTGGGTCTCGGTGGCAAGATCGAGTCTGGTGCTCCACCCGTGGCCGACATTCGTACGAACGCGATGCGCCGGCCATCCGGAGACCAGCGCGGCGACCGGTCGCGCGCGAATGCCGGCGCGAGCCAGGTGATCGCGGTACTGTCATTCGTATAGACGCCGATGAACGAGTGATCGCCGCGATTGGCAACGAACGCGAGCCGCGAGCCGTCCGGCGACCAGCGCGAATCGCCGTTCTCGCCTCGCACCGTGATCAGCGCCTTGGCCGGTGCGGATCCGTCGAGGGGAGCCATCCAGATCTGGCCGCCCTTGCTGAACGCCACGACGTCGCCGCGTGGAGAAATCACCGGCTCATCTCCGTCGCCGATCGCCTTTGGCTCGCCGCCGTCGAACGGCACGCTGAAGATCTGTACTTTTGGAGGCGCGGGGTTCGAGTTGACGTTGACCGGGAGCGCGTCGTCCCAGTTCGAACCGTGATCCCCACCGCGCACGAACACGACCCAGCGCCCGTCTGCGGAGACCGCGATGCTGGTCAGCTCCTGGCCGTCATCTCGATCGTCGTGCGTGAGCTGTCGCGCCGCGAATGCCGGACCGGCGGCGACATAGATGTTGCGTCGCCCCTCCTCGTTGAAGGCCCACGCGATGCGTGAACCGGTGGCGGCGGCGGTCAGCTCCGTGGGAAACGGATAGGAGCGAACCTGGTCCACGGTGAATGCACGGGTGCCTTGTGCACTCAGGGCGGAGCCGGCGAGAGTCAGGCCGCTGAGAGCGGCGACGATCAGGCGCATGAGACCTCCTACTCGACTTGGAGCACTGCGAGAAACGCCTCCTGCGGAATCTCCACCGTCCCAACCTGCTTCATGCGTTTTTTCCCTTCGCGCTGCTTCTCGAGCAACTTGCGCTTGCGCGTGACGTCACCGCCATAGCACTTCGCCGTGACGTTCTTGCGCAACGGCCGGATCGACTCCCGGGCGATCACCTTCGTCCCGATCGCCGCCTGAATCACCACCTCGAACAGCTGCCGCGGGATCAAGTCTTTCAGCTTTTCGGCGATCTTGCGCCCCCACTCATACGCTTTGTCCCGGTGAATGATGACGCTGAAGGCGTCCACCGCCTCGCCGTTGAGCAGCATGTCCAGCTTGACGAGCTCGCCCGGCCGGTAGGCGAGGAACTCATAGTCGAGCGACGCGTAACCGCGCGAGATCGTCTTCAGCTTGTCATAGAAGTCGAGAATGATCTCCGCGAGCGGGAATTCCCAGTCGAACTCGACCCGCGTGGGATCCAGGTACTGCATGCCGCGATAGACCCCGCGTCGCTCTTGGCCGAGCTTCATGATACCGCCGATATATTCCGCCGGCGCGAAGATCCGCGCTTTCACGTACGGCTCCTCGATGCGGTCGACCTCTGAGCCGTGCGGCAACAAGCTCGGATTCTCGACCAGCTCCATGGTGCCATCGGTCCGGTAAACGTGGTACTCCACGTTCGGGACGGTACTGATCAGGTCGAGATCGAACTCGCGCTCCAGTCGCTCGCGTACGATCTCCATATGGAGCAGGCCGAGGAAGCCGCAGCGGAAGCCGAATCCCAGCGCCACCGAGGTTTCCGGCTCGTAGTGCAACGACGCGTCGTTCAGCTGCAGCTTCGCCAGCGCGTCGCGCAGCTCCTCATACTGCTCGGCATTGGTCGGGTAGAGGCCCGCGAAGACCATCGACTGGATGTCGCGATAGCCGGGGAGCAGCGCCACGTCGCGATGCTCGGCGTCGAACACCGTGTCACCCGGCCGGATCTCGCGGACGCCGCGCACGTTGGCCACGACGTAGCCGACCTCGCCGGCCTCGAGCTGCTCCGCCGGCTTATGCCCAAGCTGGAGGTAGCCGACTTCGTCCACCTCGTAGAGGTCGTCGCGGTGCGCGCCGAAGACGACCTTCATCCCCGGCCCGACCGCACCGTCTACCACCCGGATCGACGGGATGGCGCCCCGGTAGCGGTCGTAGTAGGAGTCGAAGATCAGGGCCCGCAGCGGCGCCGCGGGATTCCCCCGCGGCGGCGGGACCCTCCGGACGACGGCCTCCAGCAGCTCCGGCACCCCCCTTCCTTCTTTGGCGGAGATGCGCAAAATCTCGTCAGGCTTGGTGCCGATGAGGTCGTGGATCTCCTGGGCGCGCTTGTCGGGCTCGGCGCCGGGGAGATCGATCTTGTTGAGAACGGGTATGATCTCCAGCCCCGCATCCATCGCCAGCAGTAGATTGGACAGTGTCTGGGCCTGAATTCCCTGCGACGCATCCACGACGAGAATGGCCCCTTCGCAGGCAACCAATGACCGCGAGACCTCGTACGTGAAGTCGACATGACCCGGTGTATCGATGAGATTCAGCTCGTACAGCTGCCCGTTTTTCGCGTGGTAACTCATCCGCACCGCATTCAACTTGATCGTAATGCCGCGCTCGCGTTCCAGATCCATCGTGTCGAGGACCTGCTCGCGCATGAGTCGCTTGTCGAGCGTGCCGGTGAGCTCGATAAGTCGGTCGGCGAGCGTAGATTTGCCGTGGTCGATGTGGGCGACAATGCAGAAATTACGGATATGATCTTGGCGCATCGCGCGGAAATATAGCCCCCATAACACCCATGGCTCCCATCACCGGCTGGTTTGATCCCTCGCCCAAAGGCGGCTCGCTCCGCCTCGCCGCCAACAGTTACCTGCCTGCGAAGAGCGATCCGCAGGTCCACCTCTCCGGGCTCCGCCGCGGCGACTTGATTGTGCTCGACAATGGCCGCGTGACGACAGTGAATGGCGAGCCGGCCGGCCAGCTGGACGGCCGGCCTGATTTCGCGAATCTCGGCGCCGTCCATCCGAACCGCCCGCTCACGCTCGAGACGTCGCACGCTTCGAGTCCGCGTACCGCCGAAACACAGCGCGTCGTGGATCTGATCTGCCCGTTCGGCTTCGGCCAGCGGGCGCTCATCGTCTCGCCGCCCAAGGCCGGCAAGACGATGATGCTCCAGGCGATCGCGGAGGCGGTGGCCGAGAATCATCCCAAGGCGATCCTGCTGATTCTGCTCGTGGACGAGCGGCCGGAGGAAGTGAGCGAGATGATCGACTGGGGGCGTGGGGAAGTGATCGCCTCGAGCTTCGACTTGCCGCACGAACGACACGTCGCCGCCGCCGACATGGTCTTCGAGCATGCGCGCCGGCAGGTCGAGCTGGGTCGCGACGTCGTCATCGTGCTCGACTCGCTGACCCGCCTCGCCCGCTCCCACAACACGACGGGGCGGGGGACCGGACGCACGATGTCGGGTGGCCTCGACGCCAACGCGCTCGCCAAGCCGAAGGGACTCTTCGGCGCGGCACGGGCGGTGCCGCCCAAGGACGGCGGCGGCTCCCTGACCGTGATCGCCACGGCTCTCGTCGAAACCGAGAGCAAGATGGACGACATCATCTTCGAAGAGTTCAAGGGCACCGGCAACGCCGAGCTGCGGCTGACGCGGGCGCTGGCAGACCGGCGCATCTACCCGGCCGTCGACATCGCGGCCAGCGGGACGCGCCGGGAAGAGCTGCTGGCCGATGCAAAGACGATCGAGGCGAAACAGAAGCTCCGGCGGGTCCTGGTGGATCTCCCGCCGGAGCAGGCGATGCAGTCGCTATTGCACCAGATGAAGCGCGCTAAGACGAATGCCGAGTTGTTGTCTGCGCTTTAGCACGCATTCCTGAGTTCACCGCCACAACCCGGCCGGTCATCGCGCTCACTTCGACTTCGGTCGTGCTTTTCCGCCCGGTGCGCTGGATCTTGAAGTCGTACAGCAGGCGGCCCCGCTCCCGCTCGAGGTCGACGCTCTGCACCGTACCGGGGACTCGCTTCAGCGCGATCGCGCGAGCGGAGTCTTCATTGATCTTCGCCTTGGAAACGAGGCTGTCTGGGACGTTGCGCTTCACGCCCGAAGGTTCCTGAGCGGCGAGGCTTCCGGCAGCGAGCGATAGCCCCGCGAGCAGGGTGAGTGTGGTAAGCAGGCGCATATTCTCAGCTCCTGAGAAAGGTGTCGTTTCTTGAGACCACACCATCCCAAGGTCGGTCACCGCAGCCGATAGTCCGCCCCTCGGATCGCCACGAGCAGGGTAGGTACGGCGAACAGCGTAATCGGCGTGGAAAGGACCAACCCCCCGATGACCGCCAACGCGAGCGGCCGTTGCAGCTCGCTGCCCGCGCCGATGCCAAGTGCCAACGGTAACAAACCGAACAGCGTGCACAGCGTCGTCATCAGGATTGGCCGCAGCCGCACCCTCGCCGCCTCCCGGATCGCGATTTCCAGGGCCACTCCCTCGTCGCGCATGCGCAGCCGGGTGAAGTCGAGCAGAATGATGCCGTTTTTGACGATCAGGCCGACGAGCAGGATCAGTCCCATGAAGGACGCCACGTTCAGCGCCGTGCCGGTGACCAGCAGCATGAGCAACGCCCCGACGAACGACACCGGTGCGACGAGCAGCACGACGAGCGGCTCGACGAAGGATTCGAATTGGATGACCATCACCGCGCACACGCTCACCACGGCGAGACCGAGCACCAGCAACAGCGAGCGGAACGCCTCCTGCTGGCTCGCGTACTGGCCCCCCAGGGCGATCCGCACGCCTGCGGGCGGGGCGTGCGCGGCGAGCACGCGCCGCACGTCCTGCATCACGCTGCCCAGCGCCCGCCCGCTCAGGTCCGCGGTCATGGCGATCATCTGCTGTTGATTCTCGCGCTCGAGGTTGAGGCGGGACTCGGCGGGCTCGAACGCCGCGAGGCTGCCGAGTGGACTGGCGGTCCCGCCCTCGCCGAGGATGGGCAAGGCGCGCAGCCGCAGCGGGTCGAAGCGGACCGAATCGGGCGCGCGCACCCGCACGGCGACCGGCCGATCTTCGGTGCGGACCTCTCCCGCCGCCACGCCCAACAGGGCGGCGCTCACGGCGTCCCCGACATCGGCCGGCGTCATCCCGACGCGCTGGGCCTCGACCTGCCGCACCCGCATCATCAGCTCGGGTGACGGCTCGCTGACGCCGTTGTACAAATCCTCGAGCCCCTCGATGCTGTCGAGCCCCGGTTCCAGCCGCCGGGCGTAGGCTTCCAGCGAATCCAGCCGCTCGCCGAACAATTTGATTTCCATCGGCTTCGCGATGCCTGCCAGATCGTTAATCACGTCCGAGAGGATCTGTACGAATTCGATGCGCAGGCGGGGGACCGCCGCGTTGACCGCGTCCCGTACGCCGTCCATCACCGCGAAAATGTCGCGCGAACGCCGGCTGCGCGGTGTCAGGCGGGCGACGATGTCGCCGGTATTCTGCGCCGTGGCGAACAGACCGAGCTCTGCGCCGGTGCGCCGCGACGTTCCTTCGATTTCGGGCGTGGCGGCGAGAATACGTTCGGCAATGCCGACTTCCCGGTCGGTTTCATTCAGCGCCGTGCCGCCCGGCGTGAAGTAATCGAGCACGAAGGCGCCTTCGTCCATCTCCGGGAGGAAGCCCGTGCCCACGAGACGCCACAGTCCAAGGCCGAGGGCGACGAGGACAGCAGCGGCGGCGCCGATGCGCCGGGGGTGATGCACCACGGCTGCGAGCGCCCGCTCGTACCACGGTCCCAGCGCGTCGAGCGCCCGCTGCACGCGGGCCAGCAGACCAGCATTCACAGCGGCGACCTCGTGCGGGGTCACGAACCGCTCGGCGAGCAACGGGATGATCGTCAGGGCGAGGCCGAGCGAGACCAGGACGGCCACGGTCAGGGTCGTGGCAAGGGCGGCGAAGAACTGCCCCACGACCCCCTGCAACAGGCCGAGTGGCAGGAAAACGACGACGGTGGTCAGCGTGGACGTCGTCACCGGCCAGATGAGCTCCTGCACCGCCCCCCGAATCGCGCGCGTGCGGTCACCGGTCAATCGCAGGTGACGCGCGATGTTCTCCGTGATCACGACCGCATCGTCGATGACGAGCCCGATCGCGATCGCCATCGCGCCCAGCGTCATCAGGTTGAACGTCTGCCCCAACAGCCGCATCACGAACACCGTAATCGCGAGCGTCAGCGGAATGGATGTGGCGCTGATCGCGGTGATGCGCCCGTGGCGCAGGAACAGCAGCAGGACCGCGACCGCCAGTGCGGCGCCGACGAGCATCGCGTCGCGCACCGAGCGCACCGCCTCGCGTACCAGTTCGGCTTGGTCGTAGACGGGCTTCAGGCGCACGCCCGGCGGCAGGGCGGGGGCGAGCGCCGCGGCGATCCGAGCCACGCTGTCCGCGACGCCGAGCGTGTTCCCGCCCACCTGGCGCGTGACGTTGATCAGCGCCGCGGGCTTGCCATCGCCCGCGATAATCCGGACGTGATCCTCCGTCCCGACTTGCACCGTGGCGAGATCGCGCACGCGCAGCCCGTTGCGCACCACGACGGCCCCGATGTCGTCGGCGGCGTGGGCCTCCTGATCGGTCACGATCAAATACTGGCGGTAGTCCTGCGCGGCTCGGCCCACCGCCTGCACCGTCACGGCCTGGCGAATCGCGCCGGCCAGGTCGGCGTACGTCATGCGCTGGGCCGCGAGCCGCGCGGGATCGGCGATGACCTCGAGCTCGCGGACGTCCGACCCCTGGACCTCCACACGTCCAACCCCCGGGACGCGCGAGATCAGCGGCTTGATCTCGTAGCGCGCCAGATCGTACAGCGTGGCCGGGTCGCCCCCTTCGACGTTGTAGGACAGGATCGGAAACAGCGACGGCGTCTGTTGTTCGACCTGGATGTCGAGACCCTGCGGCAGGGCCTGCTGCGCCTGGTTGACGCGCGCCCGGACGAGCTGGAGCGCGTGGTCCATGTCGGTCCCGGGTGCGAAGGTGATCGAGATCTCGCTCGCGCCGCGAATCGTGTGCGACCGGACGCGCGAGACGCCTGGCACGATGCTCACCGCCTCCTCGAGCGGGCGGGTGACGCTGAAGACCACCTGCCGCGCGCCGAGCGTGGAGCCTTGGGCCACGATCGTGATCCGCGAGAAGTTCAGCTCGGGATAGATCGCGGACGGCAGCGCCAGCACGGCCCAGACCCCGGCGGTGCTGAGCAGCGCCACGACGAGATAGACGAACCGTCGCTGGCGGCTCAACACGTCGAACAGCGTCACGGGCGGGCGGGCCGGATGATGCGGGCGCCGTCTTCCACGCCATACGCGCCGGTGGTCACGACCGTCTCGCCGCCGGCCAGCCCGCTCACGATCTCGGCGCGGGATTCGCTGCGGCCGCCCACCACGACGGGGCGGGCGCGCGCGATCCCCGCCGAGTCGACGACGAAGACGCGGAATCCTTCACCGTCGGGAACGAGTGCTTCCACGGGCACCGTGACGGCATGGCCATGAACGGCGGTGATGATCTGTCCGGAGACCGCTTCGCCGATCCGGAGTGGTCGCGTCGTGCCCGGGCTCACACGCGGACGTGCCCGCACGGCCACCGCGCGCGTCACCGAATCGATGGCGATTGCGACGCTCACCACCCGCGCTGTGCCGAGTTGCTCCCTGTCGACGCGTTCGCCACTCGTCAATGTGAGCGTGTCTCCGCTTTGGATCCGTCCAGCTTCCGTCGGCGAGACATTGAACAGGACATCGAGTCCGGCCGGGTCCGCGACCTCGACCAGCGTTTGACTGGCATCCACCGAAGCACCCAGGACCGCCGTCATTCGCGTCACGACACCGGCGAGCGGGGCGCGCAAGGTGGCGAGCTCCTGCGCGCGACGAGCGGTGACCGCGGCCGACTGTGCCGCTGCGAGATCGGCCGCCGCCTGGTCGGCGTCTTTTTGCGGCAGGATTCCGGCCTGTGCCAGTCGCGCCGCCCGCGCGTAACTACGTTCGGCGCTCGACAGCGCGGCTCCTGCACTCAGGGCGGCCGCGTCGAACGGGGCACGCTCGAACTCGATCAGCGAATCGCCTGTCGAGACGCGCTGTCCCGCCACGACGAAAATCCGGGCGACGCGCGTCGGTCCCGGAGCGGCGAGCGCGGCGTAGCGACCGGGGCGCGCGCTGACCGTTCCGATGGCGTTCACGGTCTGCGGGAAGGGCTCGAGAACGGCGACGGCCGTGCGCGCGCCGGTCACGGTGGTCCCACCCTCGTCGGCCGGCTTTGCACCGCCGTGGCAGGCCCCGAGCAAGGCGAGCGCGAGCAGCGCTGATCCGGGACGGATCACGGCTGGCCCGCTCCCGCGGTGAGCCACCGCAGCGTGCGTGCGGCGGCGTCGGCGGCGGCGAGGTCGTCGATGTACCGTGCCAGAATTTCGCGCGCGTTGCGTTGCGCCTCGAGCACGCTCGCCAGCGCCACCGCGCCTTCGCCATACGCCTGCAGCGCCATGGCCGCGACGCGGTCGGCGCTCGCCACGAGACGCGCGGAGCGGCGCACACGGGCCTGGGCGGCGACGAGCTCTCGCCGGGCGCGCGCTACCGTGGCGCTGGTCTCGCGGCGCGTCAGGTCGAGCTGGGCGCGCGCCCGGTCGCGCTCGGCGAGGGCACGGGTCACGTCTCCGCCGCTGCGATTGAACAAAGGCAGCGGCAGCGAAAACCCGATGACCGGCAGCAGTTGATTCGGCTGCGTCGCTCCGGGATCACCTTTGTCGACGCCGAACTCGAGGCTCGGCGCAAACCGGCTGGCGCGCGTGAACGTCAGGGTTCGCTCGGCGGACCGCAGCGTGGCCGCAGCGGCCGCGACCGGGAGGTATTCATCCGGCGCCAGGATGACGTTCGTCCCCGCGCTGTCGTCGGGTGACGTCAACGAGTCACGCAAGACGATCGCGGGTTCGTCGCCGCTCAGTCCCATTTGCAGCTGGAGTGACAGCAGGCTCCCCAGCGCGGTCAGCGAATCGTCGATCGCGGTGTTTTCGAGCTGACCGGCGTTGACGGCCGCGAGTCGTACGTCCAGCTCGCTCACGTCGCCGACCTCGCGGCGCAGCACCGCGATCTTGAGCAGGCTGTCGGCGTCATCCGCGGTCCGGCGTGAAAGCCGCGCATGCTGCGTCGCCGCGAGGCTGCGCGTGTAGCTGGTGTCCACGTCGAATCGAATCGCGGCTCGCTCGAACGCGAACTGATACCGGGCGGCATCACGGGCGGCCTCGGCAGCGCCGATGCGCGGGGCCCGCAGCCATGGCAGATCGAGCGGCAGATCGCCCAGCGCGTGGTAATTGGGGGGGTCCTTCGAATAGCTGCCGGACACCGTGGGGTTGGGAAAGGCGCGCGCGGTCCGCACCGCGCCGAGTGCGGCGATGGTATCGGCCCGGCCCAGCGCGACGCGCGCGCCACGAGCGAGCGCTGCGGCAACCGCGTCGGCGCGCGTCACGGGTTGCTGCGCGTGCATCCCGCGCGCCCCCGCGACGCACAGCAGCGCCAGCGCAGCCGGGCGCGTGCATCGCAACGTCATGGTTCGCGCAAGCTATCGGCGCGAACCTTACACCCACCTTACACGGCGGCGGGGAACGTGATGGCGACGCGAGTGCCGGTGCCATCGGCGCTCGGGCCGATGGCGATCACGGCGCCGTGCAGGTCGGCGATCCAGCGCGCGATGGCGAGGCCCAGCCCTGTCCCGTCCGCCGCGCGCCGGGCGGGATCGCCCCGGTAGAACCGGTCGAACACATGGGGCAACTGATCCGCCGGAATCCCGATGCCGGTGTCCGTAACGACAGCGGAGCGGGCGCCGTCGGCGGTGGCCACATCCAGCCGGACGCGGCCGCCCGCGGGCGTGTACTTGATCGCGTTATCGAGCACGATCAGGAGCAGGCGCCGCACCAGGGCAGGATCGCCGACGATGCGGGCCTCCTCGAATTGTCCCACCTCGAGGGCCACGCCCTGGCGCTCCGCGAGGGCGCGGACAGCGGCCACAGCGTCGGACGCGACATCGTCGAGGTAGAGCGCCGCGCGCGCGACCGGTCGCTCGCCCGCGTCGGCCCGCGCCAGCGTGAGCAGGTCGCCGATGATCTCGCCCAAGCGCGTCGTTTCCTGCTCGATGGCGCGGAGCGCGGCAGCGTCGCGGGTGGGGTTGCGCGCCTGTGCGAGCATCACTTCCGCCCGCGATCGGAGGACGGTGACCGGCGTGCGGAGCTCGTGCGCGGCGTCGGCCATGAAGCGGCGCATCTGATCCATCGACCGCTCGATCGGCGCGGTCGCCTGCCGCACGAGCAGGTAGCCCGCGCCGGCCACGAGCAGCAGCGCGGCGAGGGCGGCGGCCGCGAATGTCGCGATCAGCGTGGTGTACTCCTCCTCCAGCTCCAGCCGGTCCGCGACGGCGGCGGCCACGTACACCGTCCCCGTGCCCCCGGTGAAACGTTCGGCGTGCACGCGGAACTCGCGCTCCCCGGACGCGTCGCGGTTCACGTCGGCCACCCCCGAACGCGCTGCCTGTCGTGCGGCGGCTTCGATCCAACCGTCCGCCTGGGAAGGAACGAGGGGACGCCCGTCGACGTCGAACAGGTACAGCGCGCGATCGGGGATGTGCAGTTCCGCCACAGCGTCGGCGACGCCGGTTGCATGCGTGCGCTCCATTTCGCGGATCAGGGAGGCCTGCATCACGGCCGCGGTGGCCGCCTTGAGCGACGCATCGAGATGCCGCGTCATCTGGTGACGGATGGCGACGAAGATCCCCGCGCCGAGCAACACAAGGATTACCGTGAGGACCCCCGCGTACCACAGCGTGAGCCGGAGCCGCAGCCGGTCGAGTGATGGCGTCATGAACTCACGCGCCAAGCCGGTAGCCTGCGCCGCGGACCGTCGTGATCACCTTCGGCTCGAAGCCATCGTCGATCTTCGCCCGCAAGCGGCGGACCAGCACATCGAGCAGGTTCGCGAACGGATCGTGATTGTCGTCCCAGACGTGCGCCGTGATGGTGGCGCGATCGACGACCTGCCCCTGATGGCGCGCGAACAGCTCGAGCAGCGCGAATTCCTTCGCCGTCAGAGTGATCAGACGACCAGCGCGGCGTACCACGCGCGCCGCCATGTCCACTTCGAGGTCCGCGACCCGCACCGTTACGGCCGCCGGCGCGCGCGCGCGCCGCCGCGCGAGCGCCTGCAGGCGCGCGATCAGCTCCCGAAACGCAAAGGGCTTCGTGAGATAGTCGTCTGCCCCCATCGTCAGACCCCGGACGCGATCGTCCACGGCATCGAGCGCGGTCAACATCAGCACTGGGACGCTGACGTTCTGGCGTCGTAGGTCGGCGCAGAGATCGTAGCCGCTGCCGCCCGGCAGCCGGACGTCGAGGATGACGACATCGTACTCGCCGGCCAGCGCCTGCTCCCGCCCCTCGGCGAATCCCGCCGCCAGCGTGGGATCGATGCGGTGCTCACGCAGTCCGTCGCGCAGCAAACCGGCAAGCTCGGGATCATCCTCTACGATCAACACCCGCACGAAATGAGGATCGCCACCCCGTGACGAACGCGCCAGAGGCGGCGTGCGTAGGTTAGGATTAACGACCCCTTGGGAGACGCGATGACCCGCTCACTCGCACTTGCCCTCGTCGCCCTGCTGGCGCTTGCCGCGTTCGCCCGATCCCAACAGCCGCCCCAGTCATACCATGTCGCCGGCCGCATCCCGCTCGCCGGCGAGGGGGGCTGGGACTATCTGACGGTGGACACGGTCGCGCACCGTCTCTACGTCTCGCGCGGCACTCACGTCGCCGTGATCGATCTCGATCGCGATTCCGTCGTGGGAGACATTCCTAATACGAACGGCGTGCACGGGATCGCATTCGTGCGGGAGCTGAATCGCGGCTTCACGAGCAACGGCCGCGACACGACGGTGACGATCTTCGATCTCAAAACGCTGGCGCCGATTGCGGTGGTCAAAGTCACCGGCCGCAATCCTGACGCGATCACGTATGATCCCGTCTCGCGCCGTGTCTTCACGTTCAATGGCGGCGGCGCGAACGCGACCGCGATCGACCCGCAGTCCGGGGCGGTCGTCGGGTCGATCGATCTGGGTGGCAAGCCGGAGAACGCCGTGTCAGACGGGCGCGGCCACATGTACGTCAACATCGAAGACAAGAGCGAGCTCGTGGCGTTCGACTCCAAAACGCTGGCGGTCCAGGGCCGCTGGTCACTCGCTCCCTGCGAGGAGCCATCGGGTCTGGCAATGGATCGGCGCACGCGGCGGCTGTTTTCCGTGTGCTCCAATGGTCTCATGGCGGTCGTCGATCCCGACGGCGGCCGGGTGCTCAGGACATTGCCGATCGGGAGCGGCACGGATGGCGCTGCGTTCGACCCGGCCACGGGCCTGGCGGTCAGCTCCAACGGCGAGGGGACGATGACGCTCGTGCACGAGGAATCGCCCGACAGCTTCCGCGTCGTCGCGACGGTTCCGACGCAGCGCGGCGGCCGGACGATCGCATTGGATGAGCGTACGCACCGGCTGTACACGGTGGCGGCGCAATACGGCGAAGCCCCGGCGCCCACGCCCGACCGCCCACGCCCCCGACCGCCGGTCATCCCGGGGTCGGTGGTCGTGGTGATCCTCGAGCGGTGACGCCGGCGGCTAGTTAGCGCTGACGATGCGCTTGTAGCTGTCGGGATTCCATTTCGGCCGCTCGGTGCCGTTCGCGACGTCGAGCCCGAGGTAGAAGATCAGCCGCGCGACGCGCGACTCCTTCTCCGCGTCGATCTTGTCCGGCGAGTCGCCGGGCCGGTGGTAATCGGGATGCGTGCCGTTGAAGAAGAACAGAATCGGCACGCCCTTGCGGGCGAAGTTGAAGTGGTCGGAGCGGAAGTAGAAGTTTTCCTCCGGCCAAATGTCGTCGATCGGGCGCATGTTCAGCTCAGGATGCGCCGCCGCGACGCGATTCAGCGTCGCGCCGAGGTCGGAGTGCTCCTTGCCGATCGCGACGATCGTGTCCTTCCAGTTGCGGCCGATCATGTCGATGTTCAGATCCGCCACGATGCTGTTCACCGGCACGGCGGGATGATCGGCGAAATACGCGCTGCCCCACAGGCCTTTCTCTTCGCCGCTCACGTTCAGGAAGATGATCGACCGTTTGGGCCGCGGGTACAGGCCGGCGAGTGCTTCCGCGATTTCAACCACCGCCACCGTTCCCGATCCATCGTCATCGGCCCCATTGCAGATCGAGTCGGCGCCCTGGGCCCGGCAGCCGCCGCTGCCACGCGGTCCCGCGACGCCCACGTGGTCCATGTGGGCGCTGAACACGACGTATTCGTGCTTGAGGATGGGATCACTGCCCTCGAGGATGGCGACGACGTTGGGCGCGGAGTTGCGCTCCACCGGTTCGATGCGCGCATGCACGTGGAGCTGCGCCCCACCCAACGGTTTGACCTCGAATGCCGTCGCCGACTGCGCCGCGGCCAGGTCAGCGCCGAGGTGTGCGGCCACCGGTTGGAGCGACGCCGCCCGAATGCCCAGCACAACGGGCGAACCGGTCTGCCGGCTCGGGTCGCGCAGCTGCGGCCGGCTATTGCGACTGACGATTTGTGACCAGATGGAGTCTGGCGCGGTGGTGAGCAGCACGACGCCAGCCGGTTTCCAGGAGAACACGCGCTGGCGGTCGGCGCCGCGGAGCCGCGGTGATGCGAGGACCAACATCTTCCCCGCGAATGCCGCCGTGTCGGCCGTGGCACCGGTGAGCGGGCCCGAGACCAGCACGAGCTCGCCGGCGTAATCTCCGCTCTCGAACATGTTGTCGGCAAAGACGAAGTCGGTGCCGTACTTGAGTGTGCCACCAGCCCCGCCGTGCACGAACGCCACGGAACTCTCGGCGACGATTTGCACCTTGTCGAGTGAATAGCGCTGGATGAACGTGCTGTTATCGCCTCCCGGCTTCAGCCCCAGACGGCGGTATTCGCGCCCGATGTACGTCGCGACCTTATCGAGCTCGGGGCTGGGCGTATCGCGACCCCGCATGGAATCGTCCGCGATGATGCCGATGCGGCGACGGATGTCCTCGGGAGAAATCGTTTGGGCAGCCCGCTGAGCGGAAACGGGTGACTGAAGAGTCCACAGCAGCAACAGCGCGACCAAGAGAGCCTCGACAAGAGGAAAGGAAAGGGAAACCTAACGCGCCCGATCGTGCGAGACTACGATCGGGCGCGTCAGGTTTCAGTCTGAACGTCTACGGCTTGCGGCGCCGCACCTCCGGCTCGTTGCGCGCCGGTGGAGGCGGTGGCGGAGGCGGCGGTGGAGGAGGCGACACCCTCCGCGGTTCGTTACGCGGCTCATTGCGAGGCTCATTACGAGGCTCGACGCGCCGCGGCTCATTACGAGGCTCGTTGCGTGGCTCCACGCGGCGCGGCTCATCGCGAGGCTCGACGCGACGGGAATCGTCACGTCGTGGCTCGACTTGTCGCGGCTCAACTTGCCGAGGCTCCTCGTGCCGCGGCAGGACCATCGGCCGGTCGGTTACCCTGCTGTCGTCCGGGTGATCGGGCCGATCAGGGCGATCGGGGCGATCCGGGCGATCGGGACGGTCGCGACGCTCCGGCCGATTCGGGTTGTTCGGATTGTCGGGACGGTCCGGCCGATCCGGGCGATCGGGCCTATCGGGCCGGTCGGGACGATCCGGGTGCTCACGGCGGCCGCGCCCGCGGTCGTCGTCGCCGTTGTTGCCGCCGTTGTTGCCGCCGTTATTGCCCCCGTTGTTGCCACCGTTGTTCCCGCCGTTGTTCCGGCCATCGCCGGGCCGCTCGTGGCGGTCGCGGATGCCCGGAGGCGGAATGCTGCCGATGCCACCGACATCACGACCGGTGACGCCGCGCCGGGTGTTGTCGTTGACCGGCCGCTCCCGCTCACGCGTGACGAACTCTTCGCGGCTGGGTCGAGCGGTCCCCCAATCCTTGAAGATGAAACGGGGCTGTGGACGATAGGGCCTCACGAACACGACACGGCTGCCGCCGTAGTAGCGATACGGATAGAACCAAGGATCGTCGTAGACGAACATGCGGAAGCGCACGCACGAATCGAAGTACGGATCCCAATAGGGATAGCTCACATACGTGTGGCAGTCATAGCACAGGAAACGCGGATAGTCGTAGTGCTGGCCGACATTGTAAGAGATGACGTCGTAGTCCCAGTCGACGTACCCTTCCGGTACGATCCGCTGCGCCAGGTCGGTCATCGCGACATACGGATCGCCGCGCACGCGGCCGTCGGCGATGACGCGATAATCCCAGTGATCGCTGCTCTCAATGCCGTCGTACACGAAGGCATCGGCCGACGCGACCGCAAACAAATAGCCGACGCCGGGATAGTCGTCGATCGTGAACGCTTCCCGGGACAGCTCGTTGCCATCCACCTCGAAGTCCCGGCCGCCGCGAGCGAAGTTGTCTTCCCACGGTTCGCGCGGGAACAACACGCGGACACGACCATCCGTATCCACACGGAAGATCGTGACATAGGCGTCCTGATCGAGACGGAAATACAGCCGGACCCGCTCACCGCGGGTATAAACGGCCGCATCGCCGCGGTTGGTCCACAGCTCGACACGCGGGCGGTACAGACCCGGATTCCGGGCCGTGGCGGTGGGCGCGAACGCCAGGCTGAGCAGCGCTAGATGTGCGAACATGGTGCCTCCCGCCCGGCTTAAGGCAGAGACTGTGCCAGCGGCCGAAACCACGTAAATTATATTGTTATAATGACTTGGCAGTGCCGAGTTCCATCCTGGCTGTCCCTTGGCAAGGACATTTCTTGGCTCAGCGTCTAGATCTGCTCGACCCCGCCGAAGTGGCGCGCCTGGGGGGCATCGAGATCGTCGCCGAGGGTGTCGTCGAGGGTTTTCTGGCGGGCGTCCATCGGTCGCCGTTCCGCGGCTTCTCGGTGGAATTCACCGAGCACCGTGCCTACCAGCCAGGCGATGAGCTGCGCTATCTCGACTGGCGCATTCTGGGCCGGTCCGATCGGCTGTTCGTCAAGCAATTCGAAGAAGAAACGAATCTCCGCTCCATGATTCTCGTCGATGCAAGTCGCTCGATGGCCTGGCACGGGACGCCGGAGCGGCTCACCAAGCGCGCGTACGCCGACCGCTTGGCGGCGGCGTTGGCGCTCATTCTGCTGCGCCAGCGTGACGCGACCGGGCTGGTCACATTCGACGAACAGGTGCGGCACGTGATTCCCGCCCGCGTCAAAGCCGGCCAGTGGACGCGCATCGTGCGCGGCTTGCTCGACACGCCGGACGGGCAGGGGACCGCCGCTCACGCCGCGTTGCAGCGGCTCACGGCGTTGCTCACTCGCCGCGGCATGGTCGTGCTGATCTCCGATTTGTTGTTCGATCGCGACCTCGCGCTCGCGGCGCTGCGCTATCTGCGACATCGCGGCCATCAGGTCATCGTCTTCCACCTCATGGACCCGGCCGAAGTCGAGCTCACGGGTCCGCCGGAAGTACGCTTCCGCGATCCCGAATCGACCGTAAGCGTCGTGGTGCGTCCACGTGAGCTGGCGCGCGCGTATGCCGACACGGTACGCCGGGAGATCGCGGCCTGGCGAAAGGCATGTCGGCGACACGGCATCGCATACCATCATGTGCAAACCGACATGCCCTTCGGCATGGCGTTGCGTCTCCTGACGTGAGTTTCATCCATCCGCTGGCATTGCTGGGACTAACCGCCGCCGCGATCCCCGCATTGCTTCACCTGCTGCAACGACGTATTCCACCGGAGCTCGACTTCCCCGCCGTGCGCTACCTGAGCGCCGCCGAACGGGAAAGCGCGCGGCGGCTGAAGTTGCGTCACCTCCTCCTGCTCATTCTTCGCACGGCCTTGATCGTGGCGATCGTGTTCGCAGCCGCCCGCCCCCTGGTAAGCCTGCGAGGCGCTGGCGTGAGCGGAGGAGCGCACGAGCCGACGGCCGTCGTCGTCATTCTCGACAACTCGCCATCGTCGGGCGCCGTGGTGGACGGCGGTGTCATGCTCGAACGACTGCGCGCGGCGGCGCAATCCTCCGTGCGCCACACGACGTCGGCCGATCGGGTGTGGCTGATGTTGTGCGATGGTGTGCTGCGCGGCGGCACACGCGAAGCGCTGCTCGCCACGATCGACAGCACACGCGCGGGTTGGCAGGGACTGGATCTGGTGCAGGCGGTCGAACGAGCGGCGCGTCTCGTGAACGCCCAGCCATCGCCCGGGCGGGAAGTGCACTTGCTGAGCGATATGCAGGCGACGGCGGTCGCGTCCGGACGAGCGGACGTGCCACGCGGAGTGCGCGTGCTTGCTCTCGCGCCGGGACACGCCGTCGCGAATCGCGGCATCGCGGCGGTCACCGTATCCGAGGGTGCCGCCGTCATCGAGCTCAGCGGCTCGACGGCTGGTGACGGTTCAACGCCGCAGCCGGTGCCCGTGACGATCCGTCTCGGAGGGGGCGGCGGACGTCGGGGCGGAGAGATCACGGCGCGCGGCCTGGCGACGCCCGGGAGCGACCGCGCCGGTACGGGGACGGGAGGGCGAGGGGGAGGGGGAGGGGGGGCGTCGCGGGCGACGGTGACTGTCTCGCTGCCGGCGCAATCGCTCGCGCCAGGTTGGTGGCTAGGCGAGGCGGCGCTCGAGCCGGACGAGCTGCGGGCGGATGATCGTCGCCCATTCGCGTGGCGCGTTTCTCCACCGGCGCGAGTCATGGCGACCGCGGGAGCAGGAGCGTTCGTCGCAGCGGCCCTCGACGTGCTGCGGGACGGGCGGCGCGTCAGCGACGGCCGCGATGTCGTGATCAGCGGGGCAGACGGGCCGAGTGGAAATCGCGCCATCATCCAGCCACCAGCCGATCCGGCGCTGATCGGCCAGGCGAACCGCGCGCTGGCAGCGCGGGGAGTGCCCTGGCGCTGGGACCAGCTCGGGACTCCCGGCGTGATGGCGTCGCCGGAGCTCGCGCTCATCGATGGCGCAGCGGTCGCGCGTCGCTACCGGCTCGAGGGAGGATCGGAGGACGTGCTGGCCACCGTGAACGGCGAGCCGTGGCTGGTACGCTCCGGCAGCGTGGTGCTGCTCGGCAGCCGGCTCGACACTGCATGGACGGCGCTGCCCGCTGCCCCGGGGTTCGTGCCGTTTGTGGACGCGCTCGTCAACCGGATCGTGGTCGGCGAGACGCAAGTCGCAGCGCATGAAGGGGCGCCGCGCGTGGAGTTTCAGACCCGGGGTGCCGACACGATCGGCGCCACGGCGTTCGGTCCCGACGCGCGCGAGTCCGATCTGACGCCTGCCACCACGTCGCGCGCCATCGCGGCATTGGGCGGAGCGGACCGCGTCGCAATCCTGAGCGTCGACCGCCTCGCCGCCGAGCGTTTTTCCGGCGCCCGCCGGGTGGATGCCAGCTGGATACTCCTCGTCTTGGCGTTGTTGCTCGCCGCTGCCGAGCTGGGAGTCGCCACCCGCACCCGCTGATGCCCCTCGACTTTCTGCTCGACAGGTTTCAAGACCTTCCCGCGACGCGCTCGCTCATCGAACGCCTGCCGCTGCCCGGCAAGCGCGTGGGGGTGGGCGGCCTTCCCGGTTCGAGCCCCGCGGCGCTGGTTGCCGCGCTCTCCCGCCGTCTGGCGCAGCGCGTCTTCACGGTCGTTGCTCCCACGCCCGCAGACGCGGAGCGCTGGCTCGCGGACCTGCAGATGCTCCTCCCGGGTGACGCCACCGCGCTCTACCCGCAGCGCGAGTCGCTTGGCGCCGAGGAGCCGCATTACGAGCTCGCGGGGGAGCGCATCGAGACTCTCGAAGCGTTGCTGCGTGGGGCGGTGCGCATCCTGATCACGACGGCGCGCGGCAGCGCGGAACGGACGGCGGTTCCCGCCGCGCTGGAGCAAGCGCGCCTCGTCATCGCCGTCAATACAGAGGAACGGAGCCTTACCGAGACCGCGCAGCGGCTCGATGCCATGGGCTACGAGCGGGTGCCGACGGTGACCGAAGTCGCCCAGTACAGTGTCCGCGGCGGGATTCTCGATGTCTACGGATTTGGGATGGCGGCGCCGGCGCGCATCGAATGGTGGGGTGACGAGGTGGTTTCCGCGCGCAGCTTCGATCTCGACACGCAGCGCTCCGGTGACACGCTGAACCGACTGACCGTCCTTCCGGTGCGCGCGGAATCGGTGCAGGACGAATTGCGGATAGGGGCACCGCATGCCGCGCCCCTGTTAAAGAACCTGTTGGACCTCCTCCCGACGGACACGATCGTCGTCATAGATCAAGACTCGGCTGTCGAGCGCGAAGTCGAGCGTGCGTGGACGGACGCTGCGCACCATCTCGAGGTCGCCCGTCGCATGGGCGAGGAGCCGCCGTCGCGCGAGGAGCTGTTGATCGAGCCGGCGACGTGGCGTGCTCGCATGGCGGCGTTCGGGCGGCTCGCCGTGTCGGATGCGGAGACCGAGCAACGCTTCCCCCTCACGCCACCCGAGCATGTGGACCGGGACCTGAAGCGGCTGCGGCAGATCGTTACGGAGCCGCCCCCGACCGTCATCCTGTGCGACAACGAAGGGCAGCTCGAGCGCCTCGAGGAGTTGATCGGCGCCGATCGCGCGACGCTGGCCGTGGGTGCGCTCGACGGCGGGTTCAGCATGCCGACGCTGCGCGTCCTCACCGACCACGAGATTTTCCGGCGTGCACGGCGCTTGCGCCGGCCGCGGCGGTATCGCAGTGCCGTCTCGACTGCGGCGGCGAGGCCGCTCACCCCCGGCGGCTACGTCGTCCATCTGGAGCACGGGATCGGCATTTACCGTGGATTGGAGACGATCGCGGTCGGCGCCGACGGAGCGACGCTCGAGGTCGCGGTCGTCGAATACGAAGGGGGCGATCGCCTGAACGTGCCCCTCTACCGGATCGATCAGCTGGAGCCGTACCGCGCGGTCGGTGACGGTGATGCGCCGCCACCGCGACTGCACAAGCTCGGCGCGACGACCTGGCAGCGCCAACGCGACAAGACGCGCGCCGCGATCCGGGCGATGGCGGCTGAGCTGCTCGATCTGTACGCCCGCCGGCAGCTCGCCCACGGGTTTGCGTTCCCTCCCGATACGCCCTGGCAACGCGAGCTCGAGTCCGCCTTCCTTTATGAAGACACGCCGGACCAGCGGCGCGCGTCCGATGAGGTCAAACGCGACATGGAGCGCGCGCGCCCCATGGATCGCCTGCTCGTGGGCGACGTCGGCTACGGCAAAACCGAGGTTGCGGTGCGCGCGGCGTTCAAGGCCGTGCAGGCGGGCAAGCAGGTCGCGGTCCTCGTGCCGACGACGATTCTCGCCGAACAGCACGGCCGTACGTTTCGCGAGCGGCTGGCCGATTACCCCGTGCGCATCGAGGTGCTGTCGCGGTTCCGCAGTGTGAAGGAAACGGCACCGCTGGTCCAGCACCTCGCGGGCGGCGAGGTGGACATCGTGATCGGCACGCATCGGCTGCTGTCGTCCGACGTCACGTTCAAGGACCTCGGTCTGCTCATCGTCGACGAGGAACACCGCTTCGGGGTCAAGCATAAGGAGCGTCTGAAAGCGCTCAAGCTCAGCGTTGACGTGCTGACACTGACGGCGACACCGATCCCGCGCACCTTGCATCTCTCGCTCGCCGGCTTGCGCGATCTGGCGCTGCTCGAGACCGCTCCGAAGGACCGTTCCCCGGTCCTCACCTTTGTCGAGCCGTGGGACGATGCGCTCCTCGAGGAAGCGATGGCGCGCGAGCTCGATCGCGGCGGCCAGGTGTACTTCGTGCACAACCGCATCGAGACGATCGACACGATTGCCGCGCGCGTGCAGGCACTCGCACCGCGCGCCCGCGTGGCGGTCGCGCATGGGCAAATGCGCGAGAGCGATCTCGAGGCCGTCATGGGCCGGTTCGTTCGTGGGGAGGTGGACATCCTCGTGTCGACGATGATCGTCGAATCCGGTCTCGACGTGCCGAACGCCAACACGATGATCGTGGATCGCGCCGATCGTCTGGGTCTTGCCCAGCTCTACCAGCTGCGCGGCCGTGTGGGGCGCAGCCACCGCCGCGCGTTCTGTTACCTGCTCGTGCCCGATCAGGTAGATGCGGAGGCCGAGGAACGTTTGCAGGTGCTCGAGCATCATACTGATCTGGGATCGGGCTATCGCATCGCGCTGCGCGACCTGGAGCTGCGGGGCGCCGGGAATCTCCTGGGCGGCGAGCAGTCGGGACACGTGCAGGCGGTCGGCTTCGAGATGTACCTGCGGTGGCTCGAAGAAACGGTGCGCGGGTTGAAGACAGGGGAAGGGGGACGGGGGACGCGGGAAGAGTGGGCGCCGCCCGACGTCACGCTCGACGCGCCGGCGCATCTGCCGGACGCCTATGTGACCGATGACGATGCGAAGCTCGATCTCTACCGGCGGCTGGCGCGGGCCGAACAACCAGGTGAGATTGAAGCCGTCCGTGACGAGCTGCGCGACCGGTTTGGGCCGTTGCCGGCGGACGCTGCCCGCCTGCTGCTCGTCGCCGAGTTGCGCGCCTTAGGGGCCCGGGCGGGGTTGGAGACAGTGCTGATCAAGGGCGACGAAGCGCGGTTGACGTTCCGGCGTGACGCGGCCCCGCGGCTCGCAGGGTTGCAGGTGGCGCTCGAAGCCGTGCAGTTCGAAGCGGATGTGCGGCGCGCGGTGCCGCTCTCCCTCAGGCTCCGCCGGCTCGGCGGAGAGTCGATCGGCCCCGGCCTGGTCCGGGCGCTCACGGCCGTTCTGCGGGACCATCACCGTTAACACAGAAAGAGGAAATGGAATGCGACGTGCGAGTCTGGTGTTGCTGGCGCTGACGGGGTTGGCCGTGATGGGGTGCGACGCCGTGCGGGACGCGTTCTCGCCGCGCGCGGATGTCGTCGCCCGCGCCAACGACCAGACGTTGACGGTGGAGCGTGTCGCCGGGTGGGCCGGCGGCAGCAAGCAGGTGCCGATCGAGCCGATGGCGCTCAACCGTCTGTCGCACGTCTGGGTGGATTACGCGCTGTTCGCGCAAGCGCTCGCGGCCGGCAAGGACCTACGCGATTCGGCGACCGCCATGGCCGCGATGTGGCCGGTCGTCTCCCAGCTCAAGTGGGAGCGGTTTCACGACAAACTCGTCGCGCGCGGCAATCTCACGCCGCAACAGGTGGATTCGGCGTACCAGGACGGGCGGCTGCGGATCTTCCAGCACATTCTGTTTCAGGTGCCGCCGAATTCCACGCCGAACGTCGATGCCCAGAAGCGCCGGCAAGCCGAGCAACTGCTGCCGCAGGCACGCGGCGCCGGTCCCCACTTTGCCCAGCTGGCCACGCGCTACTCCGACGACGCCGGCTCGAAGGTCCAGGGCGGCTCGCTCGGCCTGTCGCAACGCGGACAATTCGTGCAGGCCTTCGAGGACGCAGCGTGGCAGCTCGAACCGGGTGCGGTGAGCGCGGTCGTCAAGAGCCCGTTCGGGTACCACATCATCCGCCGCCCGCCGCTCGGTGAGGTTCGCGCGGCATTCGCATCCGGCGTCGAGGATCGAGCGATGATGCACGGTGATTCGCTCTATCTCGACAGTCTCTCCATCAAGCGCCACATCGAGCCAGTCAGCCGCGCGCCGTCCTATGTGCGTGTCGCCGTGCAGGACCTGGAGGCCTCGCGATCCAGCAACCGGGTGCTGGTCGATTATCGCGGGGGCTCGCTGCGGGTCCGCAACCTGGTGCGCTGGCTCGCCGCGCTGGATCCGCAGATCATGCAGGCGTTACCACAGGCGAACGACGAGCAGATCGATCAATTCCTCAGGGCGATTGCGCAGCGCGAGCTGCTGCTCGAACAGGCGGACTCCGCGCGCGTCACGCTGACCCCCGACGACGTGAAGCAGGTCCGCGCGGAGCACGATTCCGCGATCACCCTGCTCGGCTCGATCGTCAATTTGACGCCGGAGGTGCTGCGCGACTCCGCCGGCCAGACGCCGCAGGATCGCGTCAACTTCGCCATGGGGCGCGTGAACGACTATTTGGACCGCGTGCTGCATGGCCGGGCGCGCTTCTTCCCGCTGCCGCCGTTCCTGGCCGAGATGTTGCGCGCACAGGCGAGCTGGAAGGTCGATGAAGCAGGCGTCCGGCGCGCCGTCGAGCGCGCCCAGGAGATCCGCGCCGACTCCGCCCAGGCGACCGGCGCGCCGCGCATGAACCCGGCACCGGGCCCGGCGCCGATCGATACCACGCCGCGGCGGACACTGCGATGAGGCTGCCGGTGTCTCTCCTTGCTGCCTGCGTGCTCGCAGCAGCGGCGACCGCGCAGACCCTCGACCGCATCGTCGCCGTCGTCGGGACGCGGCCGATTCTCGCGTCGCAGATCGACGAGGAAATGGTCCAGGCGCAGGCGCAGGGCCAGACGCTCCCGGCGGACTCGGCGGGGCGGATGGCGATGCGCCGGCAGATTCTCGACCGCCTGATCGAGCTCGAGATCCTGGTGCAGCAGGCGCAGCGTGACACGTCGATCAAGGTGACGGACCAGGAGGTCCTCGATCAGGTCGAGCAGACCTACCAGAACGTCCGCAAGCAGTTCGCATCCGAAAACGACTTTCGGGATCAGATCCGCCAGGCGCGGTTCGGATCGGTCGAAGAGTGGCGCCGCTGGCTGGCCGACGAGCAACGCCGGCAGCTGTACGCCCAGCGTCTGATCGAGGCGCAGCGCCAGAAAGGGAAGCTGCGGCCGATCCCGCCAACGGACGCGCAGATGCGGGAGTTCTGGGAGCAAAACCGGGCCCAGCAGCCGCAGCGCCCCGCCACGGTGTCGTTTCGCCAGATCGTCGTCCGGCCGGTTCCAGACTCCGCCGCCCGGCGCCGCGCGCTCGAACGGGCGGAGTCACTCGTCGTCGAGCTGCGTAAAGGCGCAGATTTCGCCACCGCGGCGAAGCGGTTTTCCGCCGACAGCGCCTCGGCGGCACAAGGGGGCGAGCTGGGCTGGTTCCGGCGCGGCGTGATGGTGAAGGAATTCGAGGATGTCGCGTTCCGACTCCGCCCGGGAGAAATCTCAGGCCCCGTCGAGACGTCGTTCGGCTTTCACATCATCAAGGTCGAGCGCACCCAGCCGGCGGAAATCCTGGCCCGCCATGTGCTGATCACGCCGGACGTCAGCGCCGGCCAGATCGCAATCGGGCGGCACTTGGCCGACTCGCTGCACGACCTCCTGGCGAGCGGCGGAACTGCTCATCCCTCGTTCGACTCGCTCGCCAAGCTCTATGCCGATCCGCAGGAGCCGAAGCTGGCCGAAGAGGCTCCCCTGACGGACCTCCCGCCCGAGTATCAGAACGTGCTCTCGAGCGACACGACGCTGGGATTGAAGGCGGTGATCACGTTGGGCGAACCGCCGCGCACCAAATTCGTGGTCTTCGAGGTCATGGCACGGCACGATGCGGGCGAGCTGGGGTTCGATGACGTCAAGCTGCGGATTCGCCAGTCGCTCGGCGATCAGCTCGCCATCAAGCACTACGTCGACCAACTGCGGCGCCAGACCTACGTCGACATAAGGCTCTAGCCGTGGCTCCTTCCCGGCCACGCCTGGCGGTGGCCGTCGGTGACCCGCGAGGCATCGGTCCGGAAGTAGTGCGGAAAGCACTGCGCCAGCCGCTCGAGGCGGATGTGCGGATTGTCGGCGGCTGGGAGGATGGAGGCGGCGCGCCGACCGAGCTCGAGGCGGGACGGGCGGCCGCGCAGGGCATCGAGGCCGCCGCCCGGCTCGCGCTCGCCGGTGAGGTCGACGCCATCGTCACCGGCCCCGTTCACAAGCTCGCGCTGCACACCGCCGGCTATCGCTTTCCCGGAGTCACGGAATTCCTGGCGCATCTCGCGGGGGACGTGCCGGTGGCGATGATGCTGGCGACGGGCCGGCTCCGCGTGGTGCTCGTGACGACGCACCTGGCGTTGCGCGATGCGATCGCCACGATCACCACGGAGCGCGTGGTCCAGGCGGGCCGCATCGCGGTCGACGCGCTGCGGCGCTGGTGGGGCGTCGAGATGCCGCGGCTCGCCGTGTGCGCGCTGAACCCCCATGCCGGCGAAGGCGGCCTGTTCGGCGACGAGGACGAGCGCGTGCTGCGACCGGCGGCCATGGCACTCAGCGCCGCCGGCCCGCTGCCGGCCGACACCGTGTTCGTGCGCGCGCTGCGCGGCGAATTCGACGCCGTGCTCGCGCCTTATCACGATGTCGGCATGACCGCGGTGAAAGTCTCGGGATTTGGAACGGGCGTGAACGTCACGCTGGGATTGCCGTTCATCAGGACTTCGCCCGACCACGGCACCGCGTTCGACATCGCGGGCAAGGGAATCGCCGACGCGGGATCGATGCGGGCGTCACTCGAGTTGGCGGTCCAGCTCGCGAGCGCCCCCCCCCGTCAAGGCGCCTAGGTCGACGGCTCCGGCACCTGCGTGGTCGCCGGCCAGACGCGCACGCGACCCACGCGGCGGCCATCCATTTCCAGAATCTCGAACGTCGCTCCCTGCAGGTTCACGCGGTCGCCGACCTTTGGCAGGCGGCCGAGCTGCCCGAAGAGCAGCCCACCGATCGTCGTGTAGTCGGCATCGTCGAGGTGGAGCTTGAGCGCGCGGTTCACGTCGGCGATCTCCGTGCTCCCCGCCAGAATCGGCACCGCGCTGGTTCCGGGGCCGTCGGCGACCGATCCCGGCGTCGCGGTGGGCGTCTGATCGTACTCGTCATAGATCGGCCCGACGATCTCCTCCAGCAGATCCTCCATCGTGACGAGGCCGGCCGTGCCGCCGAATTCGTCCAGGACGATCGCAAGGTGGACCTTCTGGCGCTTCATGTCGGCCAGGACGTCTTCCACCTCACGCGTGCCCGGCACGAAGAACGCGGGCCGGGCGATGTCCTGCACCGGCGCTTCCGATCCCGCGAGCAGGCCGCGCAGGATGTCCTTGGCGTGCACGATGCCCACGACGTCGTCGAGCGATTCGCCGGTCACCGGATAGCGGGACCGGCCGGCCGCCGCCACGCGGTCGGCCGCCTCGGCGAGCGACGCCTCGGCGGGGAGCGCGACGATGTCGGTGCGCGGGGTCATCACCTCGCGCGCGTTCTTTTCGCTGAACTCGAAGACGCCTTCGAGCAGCCGCGCGTCGCCGGCGCCCAGGCCGCCCGTCTTGCGGCTCTGCTCGACCAGCATGCGGATCTCTTCGGGGGAGTGGACGCGGTCGTGCTCGGGGTTCGTGCTCTTGATACCGAGCATGCGCACGAGGACGTTCGAGCTCCAATTGAGCAGCTCGGTGAACGGCCGGGTGACCCAGGAGAAGAAGATCAGCGGCGCGGCCACCCAACGGCTCGTGCTTTCCGGATAGGTGATCGCCCACGCTTTCGGTGCCTGCTCGCCGAACACGACGTGCAGGAATGAGATGACCGCCACCGCGGTGACCGAGGCGATGCCACCGCGGGTGAGGAAGTCGAGGCTACTCGGCAGGGACGAGAACCAGTCGCGGAACAGGTGCGCTACGGTGTCCTCTGCGACGTAACCGAGCAAGATCGACGCAACCGTGATGCCGAGCTGCGCGGCGGAGAGCTGGCGGTAGAGGTCCTGGAGCGCCTTGCGCACGGTGCGGGCCTTGCGGTCGCCGCGCCGGATCATCGCGTCGATGCGCGTGCGGCGCGCCGCCACGAGGGCGAATTCCGCTGCGACGAAGAAGGCGTTGGCCGCGACCAGCACGACGACCGCGATGAGGCGCAGACCGAGGACGTTCACGGCCTAATAGTATTAGATTTGCGCCGAGGACACATCCGTGCTGCCCGCTGAAGCCCACTGTACTTATCGCGCTCCGCTCAACACCGACACCCGGCGCCGGCTGACGCTCGCGTTCGGCATCACCCTGGTGGTGATGGTGGTCGAGCTGATCGGCAGCTGGTTGTCAGGCTCGCTGGCGCTGCTGGCCGACGCGGGCCACATGCTCGCCGATGCCGCCGCGCTCGCCGTGGCGCTGTTTGCCGCCTGGATTGCGCAGCGCCCCGCGACGGCGCAGCGCTCGTTCGGCTTCATGCGGCTCGAAGTGTTTGCGGCGCTCGTGAACGGCGCCGTGCTGATCGTCATCGCGATCGGCATTGCCATCGAAGCGTGGCGCCGGCTGCGTGCGCCGCCCGCCGTGAACGGCGGGTTGCTGCTCGGGGTCGCCGGCGTGGGATTGCTCGCGAATGTCGCCGCGGTCGCGATCCTGCATCGGGACCACGCACACTCGCTCAACCAGCGCGGTGCCTACCTCCACGTTCTGGGTGACCTGCTGGGGTCGATCGGCGCGCTGGCGGCTGGCGCGATCGTGCTCGTGTTCGGGTGGACGCCGGCCGATCCGCTGATCTCGGTCCTGATCGGTGCGCTGGTGCTGGTGAGCGCGTGGCGTCTGGTAAAGGAGAGCACCGACGTCCTGCTCGAGGCGACGCCCCGACACATCGCGTTGTCCGACGTGCACGAGCGCATCGCGTCGGTGCCGGGCGTCGACTCCGTGCACGACTTGCATCTCTGGACGGTGACGAGCGGGGTGGTGGCGATGAGCGGGCATCTGGTGGTGAGGAACCCGACCGACAACCAGCCCGTGCTGGAGGAGGTCCAGGACCGGATGCGGGCCTTGGGGATCCACCACGTGACTGTGCAGATGGAGCGAGAGCCGATTTGTGACTGACGACTACCGGCGGTACGAGGCGGTAGGAGGCGGTACCGCCCCCTACCGCCCCTTTACCGCCCCTAACCATCCATTTATACTGCGCCCCTCATCACGGGGACCGTAACTCAGTGAAGATTCGCAACATCGCCATCATCGCCCATGTCGACCACGGCAAAACCACGTTGGTGGACCAGATGCTCCGCCAGGCGGGGGTGTTCCGCGCCAATCAGCAGGTGGCGGAGCGTGTCATGGATTCGAATCCGCTCGAACGCGAGCGCGGCATTACGATCCTGGCGAAGAACACTTCGGTACGCTGGGGTGACACGAAAATCAATATCGTGGACACGCCGGGCCACGCCGATTTCGGCGGTGAGGTCGAACGGATTCTGCGGATGGTGGACGGCTTCCTGCTGCTCGTGGATGCCGCCGAGGGGCCGATGCCGCAGACCCGCTTCGTCGCGGGGAAGGCGCTCGCGCTCGGCCTCAAGCCGATCGTGCTGGTCAACAAGATCGACCGGCCCGATGCCGAGCCGCTGCGGGTGCATGACGAGGTGCTGGAGCTGCTGATGGACCTGGAGGCAGCGCCGGAGCAGTTCAACTGCCCTTTCCTTTATACGTCGAGTCGACTGGGCACGGCGACGCTGGAGCTCGACGAGCCGGGAACGACGTTGACGCCACTGTTCGACACGATTCTGGGAACGATTCCACCGCCGAAGGCGACCGAAGCCGGCCCGTTTCAGATGTTGATCTCGACGCTCGATTATTCGTCCTATCTGGGACGGATCGGGATCGGGCGCATCGAGCGCGGCCAGGTGCACGTCGGCGACACGGTCGCGTTACTGGGCATCGGCGAGCCGGGTCCGGTAGGTGATGGTGCGTTCGAGCAGGCGAAGATCGTGAAGCTCTTCGCCTTTGAAGGTCTGGAACGCGCCGAGCTGGAAACCGCGAGCGCGGGGGAAATCGTAGCCGTTGCCGGGCTGGCCGGTGTCGAAATCGGCAAGACGGTGACCGCACCGGATCATTTGGAGCGGCTCGCCGGCATCGCGGTCGAGGAGCCGACGATCTCGGTGGACATGCTGGTGAACAACTCGCCGCTCGCGGGGCGCGAAGGGAAGTTCGTCACCGGCCGGCAGCTGCGGGAGCGGCTGTACCGGGAGCTCGAGCGCAACGTCGCGTTGCGGGTGGAGGACACGGACACGCCCTACGCGTTCACCGTCTCGGGCCGCGGCGAGCTGCACCTCGGCATCCTGATGGAGACGATGCGGCGCGAGGGGTACGAGTTCCAGGTGAGCCGGCCGCGCATCATTCCGCGCGAGGGGCCGAACGGCGAGCGCCTCGAGCCGTACGAGGAATTGATGATCGACTGTCCCGAAGGGTACGTCGGGGTGGTCATGGAGAAGCTGGGGCCGCGGCGCGCCACGATGCTGGACATGAAGAATCCCGGCCTGGGGATGGTGCGGATGCGGTTCAAGATCCCCGCGCGCGGCCTGCTGGGGTATCGTTCGGAGTTCTTGACCGACACGCGGGGGACGGGGATCATCCACCACCGCTTTTTCGAGTACGATTTATGGGCCGGCCCGCTGTCGGGCCGGAACCGGGGAGTGATGGTCGCGGACCGGGAGGGGGTGGTGGTGGCGTATGCCCTCTTCAATCTTCAGGAGCGCGGTACGATGTTCGTACAGCCGGGAGATCCGGTCTATGAAGGGATGATCATCGCGGAGCACGTGCGGCCGGGTGATCTCGACGTGAACGCCACGAAGGAAAAGAAGCTCACGAACATGCGCACCACGGCAGCGGACGAGATGATTATCTTGGAGCCGCCACGCCAGATGACCTTGGAGCTGGCGCTGGAGTACATCGAAGACGACGAGCTGATCGAGGTGACGCCGGAGTCGCTCAGGCTGCGCAAGCGCCTGTTGGGGGCGACGGAGCGCCGCAAGCTGGCCCGCAGCGAGAAGCGGGCGTTGGAAGAGTAGGGAGCGGGGAGCAGCGAGCAGGTCATCGTGAAGTGGTTGTAAACCTCAGCCGGAGGTGGCAATGCTGGCCCGCGAGACGTCGACGGATTGGTCGCTCAAGCGCAGGAGCGACGATGTCGACGAGGAGTTCGGAGAATTCGAAGAGGACAAGGAACTCGACGAAGACTTCGATGATGAGCTGGACGAGGACGAGCTCGACGACGAGGATCTCGAGGACGATGACTACGACGACCTCGATGACGAGTTCGACGAAGGGGATGAGGACGACTTCCGGCCCAAGAAGGGACCGAAAAGAGAATGGGAATAGGATCTAGGAGTTTGGAGTTGGGACCCCGACTCCTAGCTCCCAACTCCTAGTTCCAAGAAGGGCCTGTAGCTCAGGTGGTTAGAGCGCACGCCTGATAAGCGTGAGGTCGGTAGTTCAACTCTACCCAGGCCCACTGCCACCGATCACGCAGATCAGTAGTGATTTGCGCAGATCAGCGCCCGAACAGACTACATCTGGACGGGCGCATTTCATTCCTCGTATAAATGAGACGCTTGATCTGGGCCTTGGGACCAAAGTTCAGGATCAGACCAATTTGCAAACCTGTGGCGCGTAGAGCGTTCAGCGCTTGCGCGATATGCTCGCGTTCGATGGTGGGGAGTGCTTTTAGTTCGACCAATACTGCCTCTCGACAACCAGGTCAGCACGAAAGGTGCCCACCGGCCGGTCACCGAAACTGACTGTCATCGGGACCTGCTGTTCGACGGCGCTGCCCCGGTCTCGTAGTGCCAGAACCATCGCGCGTTCGTACACCGACTCCCGAAGCCCAGGACGGAGCTCATTGTACACGTCGAAGAACGCGCCAATGATTTGCTCGGTAAGGTTGGCGTACGGATAGGCCGCAACTGTTCCGTTCACAGGTTCACGGTAGGATGCTCGTCGCAGAATTCATTACCAAATGATCTCAATCCGGCACAAATCTACGCGGATCCGTTGTCGATCTGCGTGATCTGTGGCGTTCAACTCTACCCAGGCCCATGGCGAATCACACGAGCCCCGGCAACCGCACGTGGTTGCTGGGGCGTTGTCATTCGGGTGTGTTAGACCGCTACGCCCAAGCGCTCGCGCACGCCCGCGTGATCGCGGTAATACGCGATCGTCGAGCGCAACCCCTCGTCGAGAGTCACGTCGGGCGAGTAGCCCAGGGCTTCGCGCGCGCGCGCGATCGAGGCGAGGGAATGGCGCACGTCGCCGGCACGCGCGACGTCGTACCGCGGCTGCAGCTCCACACCGACGAGATCGGCGACGTGCTGCCACAGCTCGCGGACGCTGGTCGCGGTCCCGCTGCCGATGTTGAGCGCCATGCCGGCAGCCTGCAGCGGCGGCGCATGGCAGGCGAGCAGATTTGCCTCGACGACGTTCGTGACGAACGTAAAGTCGCGCGTCTGCCCGCCATCGCCGTAGATCACCGGCGGCGTGCCGCGCAGCGCGCTAGTAATGAAGAGGGGGATGACGGCGCCATACTGCGAGTCGAGGTTTTGCCGCGGTCCGAAGACGTTGAAGTACCGCAGCACGACCGTGTCGACTCCGTGCGTGCGCCAGAACGCCTGGCAGTACGCCTCTCCCGCGAGCTTCGACGCGGCGTACGCCGACAGCGGACACGGCAGTAACCCCTCGTGATTCGGCACCTCGGCGGCGTCCCCGTACGCCGCGGTTGAAGCGGCGTACACGACGCGACGCACGTTGGCTTCCTGGGCGGCCACCAGAATGTTGAGCGTGCCGGTGACGTTGACCTGGTGGGCCGTGATCGGGTTGCGCGTCGAGCGCGGCACGGATGTGATCGCGGCCTGATGGAGCACGTAATCCACGCCCTGCATCGCGCGCCGGCACACTTCGAGCCGGGCGACATTGCCGCGGATGAAGCGGATGCGATCGCGCAGCGCGCGCAGGTGATCGCGCCGCCCGGTCGAGAGGTCGTCGAGGACGACCACCTCCGCACCGTCCCGCACGAGGCGCTCGACCAGGTGCGAGCCAATGAATCCGGCGCCGCCGGTGACGAGGTATCGCACGCTGCCCGCTGAGGCACGAACCGGGCCACCGGACTCGGTGTATTTCTTGCCGCGGGTGACGCACCGCGCCCCCGCGCCCCCGCGCCGGCGCGCCCGCGTTGTCGCGCGGCGCCCACAGCTGTTTCGCCATGGCGCGGCTCGTTTCACACTGGAAGGAGCGCCGAGTGTTGGATCTGCTGCTGCGCGTGCGCCGCACCCCCGACCGACTGCTCCACCCGTTGCGACGCCGGAAAGCGCTCGAGGCCCTCGGCGGGCGACGCCGGCCCAAGACCGTGCTCGTGGTGTGTCATGGCAACATCTGCCGCAGTCCCTTCGCCGGGGCGCTGCTCGGTCGCGAGCTCGCGACCCTCGGCATCGCCGTGCAGTCGGCTGGGTTCTTGGGGCTCAACCGGCCTCCCCCCGTCGAGGCGGTGGCCGCCGCCGAGCGCTACGCCGTGGACCTTGCGAATCACCGGTCACGTCTCGTCACCGTCGAGTTGGTGCGCGCGTCCGATCTCATCGTGGTAATGGACCCGATTCAGCGTCGTCTCGTGTGCGAGCGCTTCGGGCGCCGGCCGCTCGACGTGATGGTCCTGGGGGACTTCGATCCTGAGGCGGTCGAGACGCGGACTGTGCGCGACCCGGTGAATGAGAGCCGCGCGGTGTTCGACGAGGTATACGAGCGGATCGAACGCTGCGTGCGAGAGCTCGCCAAGGTTCTCGGCAAGACCAGCGGCTAGGTCGGTCGCGGGTCCCCCCCCCCCCCCCCCCCCCGGCGTTGTTGCGGGAAGGCCATAGCACGTCGAGGACCCGGCGCCGCAGTCGCGCGGTGCCTGTCGTATCGCAGCGGTTCAGGACGGGCGCTGGGCCCTGGTCCGAACCTTGCCGCGGTTCCCGAAGAAAGGGATCCGTCCGCGCCAGCGTGTGGCGCGGACTCCACAACGAGGTCGCATGTATTCGAAGCTCACGTTCCTCGCTCGAGCAACCCTTCTCACCGCTGCGGTCCTCTCCGCCGGGAGTTGCACTGAGTCCTTGAGTCCCGGGCGCCGCGACGTGGGCGTCCCGCTCTTTGACGCGACGGCGGGCGGCGGCATTGCACTTGACGTGTGGAACGGGACAGCCGGCTTCCCAGGCGGGAGGAGGATGGCGAAGGGGTTCGACCCCCAGAGCCCGAAGACCGGCGACGCGATTGTTGCCACCTTCTTCTGGCTGGGTTCGACCGACATCATCGACTCGGTCACCGATCATCTGACGAACACTGACTTCTCGAAGGTCGGCAACACCTACCGGCGGGTCGAGTTCGTCACCGGCGGCGGCATCTCGATGGCCACGTACGTCGCCACGAATGTGCAGGTGCCCCAGACTCAGCCTCCGGTAGTGCTCGCGGTCGTGGCCGACCTGCGCGAGCCGGTGCCCGACGGCGGGATGATCATCTCGGCGTGGAGCGGGGTTGCAGGGACGTTCGCCGAGGCAGTGGACACTTCACGGTCGGCCTCGGGCGCCGCCTCGGGTCAGGCGCAAGTCGGTCCTGACTCGATTCCGGTCAATGCGGGCGCGCTCGCCTATGGCGTGACGATGACGGCGGCGGCGGCGAACGACGCCTTTCCCGATGGCTTTACGCCGATCACGCAGATTGGCAACACTAATCTCAAGGGCGAGGGTGATTACGCCGTACAGTCAAGCGCGCGCACGATTGCGCCGCGGTGGACCTGGTTCTTCGACCAAGACCCGCGCTGCACACCGAGCACGCCCTGTATCTGGCTCGCGAGCGTGCTCGCCCTGAGCCCGGGAAGCGCCCCGCCGCCGCCGCCGCCGCCTCCTCCTCCTCCCCCGCCGCCGCCACCGCCGCCGCCACCGCCGCCGCCGCCGCCGAACCAGCCGCCGATCGCGGCGTTCACGCCGAACTGCAGCGGGCTCGCTTGCACGTTCTTCAGCACGAGCAGCGACCCCGACGGTTTCATCAGCTCGTACAGCTGGGACTTCGGGGATGGCGCGGGGTCAGCGGATCAGAGCCCGAGCCATACGTACTCAGGTGCAGGGACCTATCACGTTGCGCTCAGGGTCACGGACGACCAGGGCGCCACGAACGCCACGTCGCTCGACGTGACCGTCACCCAGCCCAACCAGCCTCCGACCGTGAACGCCGGACCGGACGACCAGGTGTTGACGGGTCTGCTCTTCACGGAGAGTGTGGCGTTCACAGACCCGGACAACGACGGGCCCTGGTCGTACAGGATTGACTGGGGCGACGGCAAAACGACGACCGGCAGCAGGCCGAGTCAAGGCTCGTTTAGCGTTGGGCACACCTACTTTGCACTCCTGCTGAAGACCTTCACGATTCGGGTGACCGTGACGGACAGCCACGGCAACTCAGGGTCGGATACGAAGAACGTCACGGTGTTGGTGCTGTGAGCGCACGGATTTAGTACGGCGCGATGGCGCCGCCGCGAGCGGGTCTTGTCAGGATTGTAGCGGCCAGCCTGCTTGCGGCGGCGTGTAGTGACGTGGTTGCGCCCCGCCCGCGGCCCCCCGTCATCGGCGCCCCGGAGTTCGACGTCGCGGCAAGCGGCGGCACCGCGGCGAACGGTACGTTCGGCGAGAGCGGGACCGCCCTCGCCATGGGTTTCTACCCCACGAACCCGCACGCCGGCGACGCGATTGTCGTCACGTTCTTCTGGCTCGGCTCGACCAACATCATCGATTCGGTGACCGACCGCTTGGCCAACGGGACGCGGGTCGGCAACACGTACACGTTGGTCGAGTACGTCACCGCCCGTGGCCTCTCGATGGCCACCTATGTCGCCACGAACGCGCAGAATTTTCCCGATCCGAACCCGGACCAGAACGCCGTGCTGGAGGTGGAAGCGCACCTGGCGGGGGCGGTGACGGACGGCGGGGTCATGTTATCCGCGTATACGGGCGTGAACGCGGTGTCTGCGCAGGCAGTCGGGGCGCACCGTTCGGCGGATGGCTCCGGCTCGTCGATCACGGTCGCCGCTCCCGGGGTGATCCCGGTCAACGCGGGGGCGCTCGCCTACAGCGTCACGCTCTCGAACGCCGGGGTTGCAGGCCTCATCCGACCAACGGGCTTTACCAGTGTCATCGCGCTGGGCGACGCGGCGATGGGAAGCCAGGGCGCTTACGCCCCCCAGGTCAGTGCCGACTCGATCGATCCGCACTGGACGTGGTTCTTCGACGGCGACGCGCACTGCACGTCCACGTCGCCTTGCACATGGCTGGCCACCGTGCTCGCGCTTAACCCGGAAGGTCAGTTTCAGACGGAAGCCGCGGCGACGCAGCTCGCGTTCACGGTCCAGCCGAGCGACACCACCGCCGGAAGGGCGATCTCGCCGCCGGTGCAGGTGACCGCGCGGGATGGCGCGGGCAACGCGGACGCGACCTTCAGCGACACAATCACAGTTGCCCTGGGCACGAACCCGAGCGGCGGGACGCTGTCCGGCACGACGAGGGTCGCGGCGGTGAACGGGGTCGCCACCTTCTCGAACCTGAGCATCGACCGCGCGGGGAACGGTTACACGCTTACCGCGAACGCATCGGGCCTGACCAATGCCACCAGCGCGTCGTTGACGATATCCCCGCCCCCCTCACCCGAGGCGGCGGGCCCCATTGCACTCGACGTGTGGAACGGCACAGCCGGCTTCGCTGGCGGGACGAGGATGGCGAAGGGGTTCGACCCCCAGAGCCCGAAGACGGGCGACGCGATTGTTGCCACCTTCTTCTGGCTGGGCTCGACCGACATCATCGACTCGGTCACCGATCATCTGACGAACACTGACTTCTCGAAGGTCGGCAACACCTACCGGCGGGTCGAGTTCGTCAGCTTTGGCGGCATCTCGATGGCCACCTACGTCGCCACAAATGTGCAGGTGCCCCAGACTCAGCCGCCGGTAGTGCTCGCAGTGAACGCAGACCTGAGCGAGCCGGTGCGCGACGGCGGAATCATCATCTCGGCGTGGAGCGGCGTGGCAGGGACGTTCGCCGACGCTGTGGGCACGTCGCGATCGGCCTCGGGCGCCGCCTCGGGTCAGGCGCAAGTCGGTCCCGGCTCGATTTCGGTCAATGCAGGCGCGCTCGCGTATGGCGCGACGATGACGGCAGCGATCGCGAACGTCGCCTATCCGAGTGGCTTTAATCCGATCAACCTGGTTTCCAACGACAGCCTAAGGGGCCAGGCCGTCTACGCAGTGCAGTCAAGCGCGGGCACGGTCGCGCCGCAGTGGACCTGGTTCTTCGACCCAGACCCGCGCTGCACGCCGAGCACCCCCTGTGCGTGGCTCGCGAGCGTGCTCGCGCTCAATCCGGGGGCGG
>DASPXJ010000103.1:0-10220 GCA_035637355.1 Gemmatimonadales bacterium | reverse complement strand
GCACGTCGTGGGCTTCGGCGTCGTCCTTCTTGAGGTAGTGGGCGTCGTTCGTCGCCACCACGGGAATCCCCAGGTCGGCGGCGAGCTGGAACATGCCGGCGCTCACCACCTTCTCGTCGGCGATCCCGTGATCCTGCACCTCGAGCCAGAAGTTGCCGGGTCCAAACGTCTGGGCGAACCAGGCCGCGCTCGCCTTGGCCGCCTCGTAGTTGCCCTGCCGCAAGTACAGCGCGATTTCCCCCGACAGGCACGCCGCGAGCCCGATGAGGCCCTCGTGGTGCTGCGCCAGCACTTCCTTGTCGATCCGCGGGCGGCGGTAGTAGCCCTCGAGAAACCCGATCGACGACAGCTTGATCAGGTTCTGGTAGCCGACCTTGTTCTTGGCGAGCAGCACGAGATGGGAGTACGCCGCTGGAGCGTCGGCGACCTTCTCACGCGCATGCCGGCTGCCGAACGCCATGTACGCCTCGAAGCCGAGGATTGGCCGGATCTTCCGGGCCTTGGCCTCTTCGTAGAACGACCAGGCCCCGTGCAGGTTGCCGTGGTCGGTGATCGCGAGGGAATCCATGCCCAGCGCCTGGATCCGGTCCAGCAGTTCGGGGATCCGGTTGGCGCCGTCGAGGAGAGAGTACTCGCTGTGCGTGTGGAGATGAACGAACGGCATGGTTACGCACTTGAAGATGCCGTATTTTGCGCGGTCATGCAATGGCTGATGCTGGCGCTCACGTTCGTCGTCATGGCCGTGTTGCAGCGGCTCGCGCGCAGCGCGGGGGGCGAGGCGGGACCACTCGAAGCGCGCGCAACGCTCGCGCTCGGATTCCTGACGCTCGCGGCGTACGTCGCCGGAACGATCGCGCAACGGCGGCGGCTGCCGCGCATCGTCGGTTACCTCGTCGCCGGCCTCGCCGCCGGTCCGGCGTGGCTCGGTCTGGTGCGTGCCGACGAGCTCGCGGCGCTCGCCCCAATCTCGCACGGCGCCCTGTCATTGATCGCCTTCGCGGTGGGCAGCGAGCTCACGGCCGACGTACTGCGCGGCGATCGGCGCCGCGTGGTGGCCCGCATCGTCGGCGGTGCAATGGCAATTCCGTTCGCCGCCGTGACGCTGGTCGTTCTCACCGTGAGTCCCTGGTTTCCGCTGACGGCGCATCAACCGTTCCGCGACGCGCTCGCCGTGGCGCTGGCGTTGGGTGCGCTCGCAACGGTGTCGTCGCCCACGCTGACCTGGGCGGTGATCAACGACCTCGACGCGCGTGGGCCGTTGTCGCGTACCACACTGGACGTGACGGTCGTGCAGGATCTCGTGGCGGTCCCGCTTCTGATCGTCATCGTCGCCCTGGCGCTGCCGATCGCCAGCGACGGCGCCGTCACGCCCGGTGTCGCTACCGAGACGCTGCTGCTCCTCGGGGGCTCGATCGTCGCCGGAGCGGCGCTGGGCCTGGCGGCCGGTCAGTACCTCCGCGTGATTCGGGGTCCGCTCGCGTGGGTGCTGGTGATTCTCGCATTCATCGCCGCGCAGGCGGTGCGCCTGCTCGGCCTGGACGCCGTGCTGCTCGCACTCGCCGCCGGCTGCGCGCTGCGGAACACGGCTCCTGAGCACAGTGAGCGCGTACGCGCCGAGCTCAAACGATGCGCGATACCGGTCTATGTCGTATTTTTTGCGCTCGCCGGGAGCAATCTGCAGCTCGGCGTCCTGGCGGACATGTGGCCGTGGGCGCTGCTCCTCGCCGGACTGCGCGTCGCCGGGTTGTGGGGCGGTCTGCGTTGGGCGAGGGGGGGGGCGGGGGCGGGGAGAGATCCAGCGGTCGGCGCTGACTGGGTCAACTACGGATGGTTGGCATTAATCTCGCAGGGTGGATTGGCTGTTACGCTTGCCGCCGTGCTGCGACGGGCGTTCCCGGAGTGGAATGTCTCGCTGGAAGCACTGCTCGTGGCGATGATCGGCGTGCACCAGCTGGCGGGGCCGATCTGCTTCCACTGGGTGCTGCGGCGCACTGGTGAGGTCACGCAGGTGGGGGGGGCGCATGATCGGGAGACGCCTGGTACGACTGAGCACCCTGGGACTGTTGTCGCTGGCGGGAGCAGGCTGTACGAGCGGCACTGAGCCGCATATTCGACCCTGCACGACCCTCGATGATTCCGTCATTCTCGCGCCGGCGCAGTACGTCTCCATCGATCCGGCTGTCGATTCCGGCTGCGCCGTTTTTCCGGCGACTCTCGTCGCTGCTGAGTACCTCGTGGTGCCCCAAATCACGACCGGTGTGCCCGGAGCCCAGGCGGGATTTCGGCTCGGCGGCGACACGATTCTCCCGCCGCCGCCTCCCTCCGCACCTGCTGCCGCGGACATTGTCGACGTGGGTGACGCCGAACGCTTTCACACCTTCCTGCGACTCGGCGATGAGCGGCGCTGGTGGGGGTTTGATGCAGTAGCCGCTCCACCTGCCGGGCCGCCCCTGGAGCGATCGAGCGCGTCGGGTCCGCCGGCGATGAACAGTCGCCGCGTGTTCCAGGTCTGTGCAACGGTGGACTGCAGCCGCTTCAACCGCGTGGTCGCGCGCGCGCGAGCCATCAAGTCCACGGTGGCCATCTACGTCGATTCCTTGGCCCCCGGCGGCGGCCTCGATTCCACGACGCTCGACAACATTGCCGATCTGTTCGATCAGCGTCTCTATGGCATCGATACGGCCGCCTTCGGGCGCGAATCGGACATCGATTCGAACACGGTGGTGATCGTGCTGATGACCAATACCGTGAACAAACTCGTCTCGAAGAGCACCTGCCAGCAGAGTGGGTTCGTCGCGGGCTTCTTCTATGGGTTGGACCTCGATCCCCGCTATCAAACCGATGCGCACTCCAACAAGGGCGAGGTTTTTTATTCCATCGTCCCCGATCCAGCGGGCACGCTGAGCTGCAGCCACACCGCCGCAGATGTGCAGGCATTCGTACCAGTGACATTCATTCATGAGTTCCAGCACATGATCAGCTTCAACCAGCACGTGCTCGTCGGAGGGTCCGTGAACGGCGAGGTGCTGTGGTTGAACGAGGGGTTCTCGCACTATGCCGAGGAACTGGGAGGGCGAAGCTACGAGGTGACGCCGAACGCGCGCCTGAGTGATTGTACGATCGGCACCCTCCCGTGTCGCTTCTATGGCGGCGATCTGCTGAACGCCTATACGTACCTCGATTCCACGAGCAAGCATTTTCTCGAGCCGACATCGGGGCTCGGCACCCTGGCGGAACGGGGCGCCGCGTGGCTCTTCGTGCGGTACGTTGTCGACCGCTACTCAGCCGGCAGTACGCTCGCCGACTGGAATGCGCTGACCCGGGCGATGGTTAGCACCACCAACACCGGCGCCGACAACATCGCTGCCGCAACGGGCGATCCTTTCGCAACCGTCGTAAGCCGCTGGGCGCTGGCGAACTGGGTGTCCGACCTGCCCGCCTTTGTGGCGCCCGCGGAGCTGAAGTACGACTCCTGGTCCTTCCGATCAACCTACGCGTCACTCAATGCGCAGCGACCCAGCGCGTTCCCGAACCCGTACCCGCTCGTTCCGACCGTCAGCGCCGGTCGCGATGTGAGCCGCAACGGCACGCTCCTGGCCGGATCGGGCATCTATCACCGGGCGACGCAGGCGCCGGGCGACCCCGGGTTCACGCTCAGCTTCACCGCCCCCAGCGGCGCGGTGATCGACGCCGCAAAGGTCCCGCGGTTGAATGTGATACGAATCCAGTGAGACGGCCGGACGGGCGGACAGCCCGACGGCCGGTCGCAGCGATTCTCGCGATGGCCTTCGCATTGGCCGTCCGGCCGTCCGGCCGTCTGGCGGCCCAGACGGAAGGCTCCATCCTCACCATCCTCCCGGGCTCCACACGCTCCGCGGCGCTGGGCGGTGCGGGCGCCGCGCTCGTCGGCGATGCGGGCGCGATGTTCGCGAACCCCGCCGGCATCGCCACGATTCACCACCTCAGCCTCGAAGGCTCGTACGAGCCCTACCTGGCCGGCAGCGCGCTGTCGACCGCGGCGCTGGCGCTGCGCGTCAGCCGTTGGACCTGGGGCGTCGGGGCGCAGACGCTCGACTATGGCTCGGAGCCCGAGATCGTCCCCGATCCGGCGACTGGGGGGCGCCGGGGGATGAGCACCGGCGCGTCGTTCCACCCGTACGAAGCGTTGGCCACGACGTCCTTCGTCTACCGGCGCGGCTTCGCGGCCGTCGGGGTCACCGGGAAGTACGATCGCCAGCAGATTGGCGCGGAAGTGAGCGACGCCTGGGCCGGTGACGTCGGGATGGCGATTGCGGTCTTCGACATCATGGCGGTCGGCGTCAGCGTGCAGAATCTCGGCGGCGATCTCGGTAACGGCGCGTTGCTGGCGCGGCGCACGCGCGCCGGCCTGACGCTGAACTATACCGACCCCCAGGGCACGTTCCGGCTGCTGACCACACTCGAAGGACAATGGACGCGCGACCGGCGCGCGGTGCTGGTGCAGGGCGTCGAGGGTGGTGTGGTGACCGGCGGCGTGGGACTGGTGGGACGGGTCGGGTACGCGACCCGGCCGGCGGTCACCGCTGCGTCGCGCGTGACGTTTGGGGGCGGCCTCGTGCTGGGGCGGCTGGCGATGGACTATGCGTTTCAGGCGTATGACGCACTGGGAGGCGGCACGCATCGCGTCGGGTTGCGATGGACGCCCTGACTGAGCGGGCGCGCCCGCGCTGGGGGCGCCTGCTCAGGCGCGTCCTCGCAATCGCCGTGGGCGCGGCGGCCGCTGGTGTGGCCCTCATGGTGATCGTCAGCGCCGACGCCCGCTACATCGCCCGCGCGGGTATCGAAGAGGCGCGCCTGCTGCTCCGCCGCCGGGCGATCGACAAGCTCATCGCCGACTCGACCACCGCCGCGCCGCTGCGCCAGCGCCTGGCGCTCGTCCTGGCCGCGCGCGCCTATGCCGCCGATTCCCTCGGTCTGGCGGTCGCCAAGACCTACACTACCTACGTGGACGTGGGTCGAGACACGCTGCTGCTCGTGCTGTCCGCCAGCCGCCGCGACAAGCTCCGCGAGGTCACGTGGCGGTATCCCATCGTGGGCACTGTGCCGTACAAGGGATTCTTCAAGGCGTCCCGCGCCCGCGCGGAGGCGCAGCAGCTCGAGTCGCAGGGCCTCGACGTTTTTCTGCGTCCCTCAGGCGCGTTCTCGACGCTGGGCTACTTGAGTGACCCACTGTTCTCGACCGCCACGAGTCGCGATACGATGGAGCTCGTGGCCACCGTGATTCACGAGCTCGCGCACAACACGCTGTACGTCAAGAGCCAGACGCCGTTCAACGAAAGCTTCGCCAGCTTCGTGGGCTATCGCGGAGCCGAGGCGTTCTTCCGCGCGCGGCGCGATACGGTGGATGCCCGGCGGGCGGCGGCGCGTTGGCGAGATGAGCGCACGCTGGACGTGTTCTACGCCGAGCTCGCCCGGCGGCTCGACTCGGCCTATGCGGAGCCGCTGGGTGGGGCGCGTCTGGAGCAGGTACGGAGCGCGCTGTTCGGGTGGGCACGCGAGCAGTTCCGCGGCCCCGTGGGACAATCCCTCGAGACCTATGATTGGCGCTGGTTCGCCCAGGCACCGCTGAACAATGCGGTGGTCATTGCCGAGCGGCTCTATCGGATGGATTTGAATCTGTTCGACGAGATCTATTTGCAGAATAATGCTGACATCGCCGAAACTGTCCGGGCGATCCAAATCCGCGTCTTCACACAGTCTGATCGGGATCCGTATCGCGCCCTCTACTCACGTCCCGGAATGAACTAGGGCGGTCAAGAAACAACTGCGGCGGTCGGGCGGTCGAACTGCAATAGCGGCGGTCAAACGACAAGTGCGGCGGTCAAACAACAACGGCGGCGGTCGGGCGGTCGAACTGCAACAGCGGCGGTCAACTAAGCGATCTGCACAACGCCCACGTAAGCTTGCTAGCGTCCGAACGGAGATGATCGAGTGCACGCCATTCTTCCAACGACAGGTATTCGAGCCTCTTCGCGACGTGCAGTGCGTATGCCACTTCTGAAAGCGACCCGATACTGATGTCGAGATACCTGCGGAATTCGCGCGGACCGCGCTTTGCGGATCCTTCGGCGATGTTTGCGGCAGAACTGAAGGCAGCTCTTCGAGCCTGCGATGTTAGTCCGTACAATTCGTGGCGAGGGAAGCGTTCAGTTGCCTTGTAGACTGCAACCGTGAGTTCATCGCACGCTTTCCATGCGTGCAGTCGTTCATAGGGCATCACGCAGCGAACATGACGTGGTTCTATGGTTCACTCAGGACCGCATTCATGCGCCACGCATCATTTGACCGCCCGACCGCCGTGACCGCCGCAGTTGTTTGTTGACCGCCAGACCGCCGCCTTTGCCTTTTGACCGCCGCAGTTGCTTCTTGACCGCCTAATTCCCGCGCAGACGCTCGGCATCCGCTACCCGCTGTAAGGCAATCCCGTACGCCGCAGTCCGGAACGTCACCTTCTTTTCTTTTGCCAGGTCGCGTACCGAAACGTACGCTTTCGTGATCGTAGCCTTCAGCTCACGGTTCACCTGCTCGTGCGTCCAGCGATACTGCTGGAGGTTCTGGGCCCATTCGTAGTAGCTGACCGTTACACCACCGGCGTTGGCGAGGAAGTCGGGGATCACCGCAATGCCCCGCTCTTCGAGGATGCGGTCGGCAGTCGGCGTGGTCGGCTCGTTCGCGCCTTCTACGACGACCTTGCAGTCCACCGTGTTGGCATTGGCCTCCTTGGTGATCACCCCGCCGAGTGCCGCGGGTACGAGCCATTCGCAGGGAATAGTCCACAGCTCTTCATTGGTGATGCGCCGGCCGCCCTGCCACTCGGACGCCGGCTTGGCCTGTGCGACGTGCGCTAAGAGTCCGGGAATGTCGAGCCCGTTGTCGTTGTAGATCCCGCCCGCCACGTCACTCACCGCGACCACTTTGGCGCCCGCCTCACTATCGAGCAGCCGCGCCAGATGGCTGCCGACGTTTCCGAAGCCCTGGATGACCACCCGGCCACCTTTGAGCGTGATGCCGAAGTCGCGGGCGTACTCCTGCATGACGTACATCACGCCGCGGCCGGTCGCCTCTTCGCGGCCCAGCGATCCGCCCAGCGCCACCGGTTTCCCGGTGACGACGGCGGGGCTGTAGCCCTGGCGGCTCGAGTACTCGTCGAGAATCCAGGCCATCACTTGCGCGTTGGTGTTGACGTCGGGGGCGGGAATGTCGCGGTAGGGGCCGAGCACGATCGCGATGCGCTGCGTAAAACGGCGCGTCAGCCGTTCCAGCTCGAGCTTGGAGAGCTTCTTCGGGTCGACGGTGACACCGCCTTTCGCGCCACCGAAGGGAATGTCCATCAGCGCCGTCTTCCACGTCATGATCGTGGCGAGACCCAGGACCTCGTCGTGATCGGCTTCAGGATGGTAGCGGATCCCTCCCTTGCAGGGCCCGCGGGCGCCGTTGTGCTGGATGCGATAGCCGGTGAACACCTCGATCCGCCCGTCGTCCATTCGCACCGGCACTTCGACCTGCACCTCGCGAAACGGCGACATGAGGATCTTCCGCATGTACGCTTCGAGGTTGATCAAGTCGGCGGCGCGGTCGAACTGACTTTGGACGATCGCCCGGCCCGACATCGGCGCACGGGTCGTGCGCGGCGGCTGCTCAGTCGCGGAAATGGCAGTCTCTGGCGTCAGAGGGGGCGCAGGCGACGGCCTGCCAGACGCGAGCCGGCGTGCTGAGCTTCGCTCGAGGCCTGGACGGGATTCGGCGCACGCTCGCGACGCTTGCCGGCGTCGGTCAGGACACCGATAACGTCGCTCGTCACGGCCGACGGCGTCTCGGCGGGGTGCTCGATCGCAAGGGCCAGACCTATCGACTGGCTGGCGAGTCTGCCAACGATGCCCGTCCAGGTCCTGTCCGCCGGGAGCGGCTGTAAGCCGACGATCAGGGGACAGACAGCAGGATCGAATCCGGAGGGCGTGACCAACGGCGCCCCCATGCGATCCGCCAGATCGTTGCAGGCCGGGAATTCCGGCCCGAGCAGGATGACCTGCCCGAAATGCCAGTCGCAATCGGCCGCGACCTCCGCGAACGTCGCGACGAGCGTCTCGTCACTCGGCGCGACCGGTCCGGGCGTGGGCGTGAGAACCACCGCGCCGGTGTCCGCGAACCAGCGCTCGGCGCGACTCAGATCCTCGGGGCGGCGGGGCGCGTAGGTCCCGTAGCGCCGCGTTGCGGCGATCTCCCGCTCGGCGTCGAGTTTCTGCTCGGCATGCTCGGCCGCCTGGGCGGCACCCTCGAAGGCGACTTCGGCCGCCTGATAGCGGCCCGCGTCGCGCAGCACGTGGCCGCGCAGCTTGAGCGTTTCGGTGTGCGGTTCGAGCGCGAAGGCGCGATCGAGCGCCAGCAGCGACCGATTGCGGTCGCCCAGCCTGTAGGCGGCGTAGCCCAGCTCGTGCCACACCAGCGCCAGGTCGGGATCGGCTTCCACCGCGCGCTCGAGCTCGACCAGTGCCTCGGGATAGCGTCCCAGCTCGGTGAGGGCGGCGCCACGAAGGGTGAACGAAAAGCCGGTTTCGCCGAACGTCGCACGGGCGCGGTCGGCCAGCTGTAGCGCCTCGGCTCCTCTGCCGCCGGCGCGCAGCAGCTCGAAGTATTCGGCCCAACCGGCTTTCAACTCCGGCTTGGCGGCCAGCAGCTCGTCGTACGCCGACTCGGCATCCCGCATCCGCCCCTCGCGCACCAGCCAGCGCGCCCGCGCCAGCGCCCGTTCGCTGCGCGCATCGGGGAACAGATCGTAGGATGCCGTGGTCCGCATGGCGCTCAAATCTACCCGGGCCCTTCTCGCTGGCTAGCGGCGACCTGCGTACCTACATTTCTGCCGGCATGGATCAAGACCGATTGCTGCGCGAGCTGAGCGAATTCCTGCGGATTCCCTCTGTTTCAACCTTGCCCGTCCATAACACCGATTGCCGCGCGGCCGCCGAGTGGGTCGCGGCCGACCTGCGCCGTCTCGGTGCTCGCGAGGTCGAGTTTCTGGGCAGCGAGACACATCCCGTCGTGTGGGGCAAAGGGCCCGAGGTTCCCGGCGCGCCGACGCTGGTGATTTACGGGCATTACGACGTGCAGCCGCCCGATCCGCTCGCCGAATGGACGACACCACCCTTCGCGCCCACCGTGCGAGACGGCCGCATTTACGCGCGCGGCTCCGCGGACGACAAAGGCCAGGTCTTCTGCCTGCTCAAGGCCATCGCCGCGTCGTCGCCGCCGCCGGTGAACTTCCGGTTTCTGATCGAGGGGGAAGAAGAGTACGGCTCGAAGGTCCTCTTCGACCTTCTGAAACGCGAGCCGCAGCGCGTCCGCGCCGATGCGGTGCTCGTCGCGGATATGTCGTACGTCGCGGCCGGGTGGCCCGCGGTCTATACGACGTTGCGTGGCCTGTGCTATGCGGAGATCACCGTTCGCACCTCGAAGACCGATCTGCACTCGGGCGAGTACGGTGGTGCCGCACCGAACGCGCACGAGGAGTTGTGCCGGCTGCTGACGCGTCTCAAGGGCGAAGATGGCCGCATCACCATCCCCGGTTTTTACGCGGCGGTGAAGCGTCCTTCCAGAGCGGAGCTGGCAGCGTGGAAGAAGTTACCGTTCAATGAGAAGGACTTCCTGAACAAGCGCGTACAAGGCAAGGGGCTCGTGGGGTTGAAGCAGCACTCCGTGCTCGAGCGCTTGTGGGCGCTTCCGACGTTCGAGATTCACGGCATCCTCGGTGGCTTCACCGGCCAGGGCGCGAAGACGGTCATTCCCGCGGAAGCAACGGCAAAAGTCAGCATGCGGCTCGTTCCCAACCAAAAGCTGAAGACCGTCGAGCGGCAACTCGCGGCGGCGGTCAAACGCCTGGCGCCGAAGCACGTGACGGCCAGCGTGCGGTTTCTCCACGGTGCCGATCCGGCGCAGATCACGCTCGAGCATCCGTCCTTCAAGCTGTTGGACCAGGCCTTCAGGAAGGTCACCGGCCGGGGCACGGTCCCCGCGCGGGCCGGTGGCTCGATTCCCGTGGTGCCCGCGCTCGCGTCGGCGGGCGCGCCGGTGATTCTCACCGGCATCGGGCTGCCTGATGACCGGCTGCATGCACCCAACGAAAAGCTGGAGCTCAAGCAGCTGTGGGACGGCATCGAGGTATTCCGGACGTTCTACGAACTGCTGGG
>DASPXJ010000102.1:0-24821 GCA_035637355.1 Gemmatimonadales bacterium | reverse complement strand
CTCCTCGATCGCGCGGTCGAGCTCGATCTTGTTCAGGACGACGGCAGCCGGAAGGCCGTTCGCTTCCGCGATCACGAGGAACCGGTCCATCATCCGGGGGCTCGGCTCCGGATCGCGGGCGGAGGTCACGACGATCACCTGATCGACATTGGCCGCGACCGGCTGTGCGCGCCGTGGACCCGCTCCGCTGCTACCCTGCGCGGCGCGACGCGCAAGTACGGAGCGGCGCGGACGGATTTCGGCGATGGTCGATCCCTCGAGCACCACAATGTCTCCCGGCACGACGCGATCGGTGTCCCGATGTTTGAGTTTGCCGCGGAGCGTGGCGGTGATTTCGCCGGCATCGGTGTGAACGCGATAGCCGCCGGCGGTGCGCGCCAGCACCACGCCGTTAGTGAGCGGCACGGCTGACGCATTCGTCGAGGTGAGCCTTCACTTGCTCGAGCGTCAGCGCCAGCACCGGAGCGAGCGCTTCGTTGGGTGTCGAACCGAACGCCAAGTAATCGGTCTCGAGATGCCCGACCGGACGCTCGCCTTCACCCCAGCGCACGAACAGCAGGGCGGCCCCGTACCGCCCCGCTTCAGCCGCATCGTCGGCGAATGTGGCGACGGAGTACGCCTGGCCGTCCGCCGCCCCAAACGCGGGGGGGCGGCCATGAACTTGTTGGTAACCGCCTAACGTCGTGTCGTCCACTCTTTGAGGATGTTCGTGGCAATGAAGGCGATGTTCGCGGGACGTTCGGCGAGGCGGCGCATCAGATACGGGTACCAGTGCGTCCCGAACGGAACGTACACGCGCATGTTGTACCCCTCGCGCCGCAGCCGATACTGAAGATCGCGTCGCACCCCGTACAGCATCTGGAACTCGAATCGCTCGGCGGGAATCCTGCGCTGTTTCGTAAATGCCTTGGCGTGGTCGATGATGGCCACGTCATGCGTCGCAATGCCGGGATAGTTGCCGTCTTGGAGGAGCCGCTCCATGCAGGCGATGTAATTCGCGTCCACGTCGCGCTTGTCCGGGAATGCGACGTCCTCGGGTTCCTTGTACGCACCTTTGCAGAGCCGCACGCGGGCGCCCAACCCGATCATCGCGTCCACATCGGCGCCGGTCCGCCGCAGATAGGACTGCAGCACGACCCCTACGGCGTTCCCGAATTCGGGATAGAACACGTCCGTAAAGAGCTGGAGTGTCCGCGCGGTGTAGCTGGACTGCTCCATGTCGATGCGCACGAACGAGTCGTACTGCTTCGCCTTGCGGATGATGGACCGCGTGTTGCCCAGGCACAGCTGCTCGTCGATGTCGAGCCCCATCTGCGTCAGCTTGACGGAGACGTTGGCGTTCGCTTTCGCGCGGTGAATCCGCTCGAGGACGTCGAGATACGTCTTACAGGCACGCTGTGCCTCCTCGGCGTGCAGGACGGACTCGCCGAGCAGATCGAGGGACGCCGAGAGGGCATTCAGGTCGCGCAGCGTGGTGATTGCCTCGTCCACCGTCTCGCCCGCGACGAAGCGCGACGCCAGCTTGCGGGCGACGCGGTTCTTCCGGACGAAACGAAAGATGCGCGGCTGCTCGCTCAACCAGAGAAAAGCGGCGCGCAGCATCAGGAGTAGAACTTGGTCCCTTGGCGGGCATGCTCCTGCAACACTTCGCACGGTGTGAAGCGTACGCCATGACGCTCGGCGAGACGCTCGAGATCGGCAACCACGCGCTCGGCGCCCAGATCGTCGGCGTAGCGCAGCGGCCCGCCGCGGAAGGGCGGAAAGCCGAACCCGAAGATCGCGCCGATGTCGCCGTCGCGAGGATTCCTGACCACACCCTCGCCCAGCGCCCGCGCAGCCTCATTCACCATGCCGAGCAGCAGGCGCTGGAGAATCTCCGCCGGGCGCGGGCCACCGTTGGGATGGACGCCGAGCAATCCGTAAACGCTCTCATCCACCCCGCGCTTCTTGCCACCCTTATAGATGTAGAAGCCGCGGCCCGATTTGCGTCCCAGCCGCCCTGCTTTGACGAGCGCGGCGACGCCAGGTCCTGGCGCGGGGATGATGTGGTCGCCGTAGGCTTCCTGCATCACACCGGCGACTTTCACGGCGACGTCGAGGCCCACCTCGTCGAGCAGCGTCACCGGCCCGACGGGGAATCCGAAGCGCACCGCCATGCTGTCGATGTCTTCGATCGATGCCCCCTCGGCGAGCAGGTGCCCGACTTCGTTGGGGTAGGGCGCCAGGATCCGGTTCACCCAGAAGCCGGGGCTGTCCTGCACGACAATCACGGTCTTGCCCAGCCGCCGGCCAAACGCAACCGCCGTGCTGATCGTCTGCGGCGACGTGCGGGCGCCGGGGATCACCTCCAGCAGCGGCATCTTCGCGACGGGCGAGAAAAAATGCATCCCGATGACGCGCTCCGGGTCGTGCGCCGCCTCGGCGATGCGCGTGATCGGAATCGTGGAGGTGTTGGATGCGAACACGCCGTCTTGGGGGAGCACCTGCGCGACTTCCCGCAGCACCTCCTGCTTGACGGCGAGGTCTTCGAACACCGCCTCGATCGTCAGCTCGGCGCGACCGAACCCGGCGTAGGTATCGCTGCCGGAGAGCAAGGCGACGAGCCGCGCGTATTCGTACTTCGTGATGCGACGCCGCTTCAGCCGATCGTCGAGGATGGCGCGGGCGGCGAGAGTTCCCTGGGCGACGCGGCCGAGGTCGGCGTCCTTCATCCGCACGTCGACCTCCGCCTGGGCCACGGCGGTGCCCGCGATGCCGGAGCCCATGAACCCTGAGCCGATGATACCCAGCCGGTGCACACGCACGGCCGGCGGCGCATTCGCGACTCCCGGATCCTTCTTGAGCTGATTGGTCGCGAAGAAGATCTGGACGAGCTTGCGGGACACGTCGGTCACGGCGAGCTGGCCGAACAGCTGCGCCTCGCGCCGCAGTCCTTCCGCCATTCCGTGCCTCAGGCCGTACGCAACGGCTTCGAGGGCGGCGGGCGGGGCCGGATAATTCCCGGCGGTGCGCTCGAGCACCTGTTTGCGGGCCATACGAAACACGAGCCGGCGGCCGAGCGGATTCCCATCCAGTAGAAAGCCGACGAAGCCACCCGGGCGCTTGCGCCTGGGTCGCCAGCCGCCGGCCATGCGGCGCGCCGCCGCCAGCGTGATCTCGGCAAGGATCGCGGGCGGCACCAGCTCGTCGACCATCCCGAGACGGAAGGCTTTTGCGGCGCGCTCGGTCTTCCCGGCGAGAATCATGTCGAGTCCCGCCCGCGCGCCTACGAGCCGCGGCAATCGCTGACAGCCGCCGGCCGCCGGCAGAATGCCGAGCTGAACCTCGGGTAACCCGATTTGTGTCTTGGGATGGTCGGTGGCGACGCGATAGTGGCAGGCGAGCGCGAACTCGAATCCGCCGCCGAGGCACGCTCCGTGGATGCCGACAGCGATCGGCTTGGGAAAGCGGGCGACGCCCTCGAGCATCTCCTGGCCGTCCGCGGCAAGCCGTTCGGCCTCCGCGGCCGAACCGAGTTTGACGAACTCCTCGATATCGGCGCCGGCGATGAAATTGTCCGCTTTCCCGGAGAAGAAGGCGACGGCGCGGACGCGCGCGTCATCCCCTAACGCCGCAAAGCAGGCGAGAAACTCGTCTTTCACCGCGCGGGAAATGACGTTGACCGGCTGGCTCTTGAGGTCGAGCACGACGGTTGCGATCCCGTCGTCCACATCCCAGGTGACGGCGGGCGCGGTGCGGGTCGATGACGGGGCGATCGTTGACACTAGCGGCGTTCCAGTACCATGGCGAACCCCATGCCGCCCTGCGCACATACCGAGATGAGACCGTACTGGACGTCGCGGCGGCGCATCTCGTTCGAGAGCGTCGTGACGAGACGGCCCCCGGTCGCGCCGAACGGATGCCCGATCGCGATCGAACCCCCCATCACGTTGATGATGTCCTCGTTGATCTCCCACCCCTTGGCGGCGAAACCCTGGAGATTCGACAACACTTGCGACGCGAATGCCTCGTGAATCTCGATCAGGCCGAGGTCCTTCCATTGGATTCCGGCGCGCTCCAGCGCCTTGGGCACCGCAAAGATCGGCGCCTGGAGCAGCTGCCAGCCGGGATCGACCGCGGCAACCGCGTACGACCGGATGAAGGTGAGGGGCTCATATCCGAGCGCCCGCGCCGCTTCGTCGCTCATCAGCAGGACCGCAGAGGCGCCGTCGGTGAGGGGCGAGGAGTTCGCGGCGGTAACGCTGCCGTAGCGGCGATCGAAGACGGGCTTGAGCTTCGCCATCTGCTCGAGCGACGTGTCGCTTCTGATGCCGTTGTCCTGCGCGACGATCGCCTGGCCGGGACGGGTGGGAAGCCAGGGCACGATCTCCGCCGTGAGCCGGCCGTCGGCCGTGCCTTGCGCCGCCAGCTGGTGGCTGCGCAGCGCCCAGCGGTCCTGCTCCTCGCGCGGGATATGGTTTTCCTTCGCCATCTTCTCCGCCGACTGGCCCATCGATTCACCGGTTGACGGCTCGGCGATCGCGGGCGCGATCGGCACGAGGTCGCGCGGCCGGATCTTCGCGAAGGTCCTGATGCGCGCGCCGAGCGACTTGGCCTTGCTCGCCTCGACCAGGATATCGGCGAGCCGGCGCGAGGCGAGGATGGGAATGTCGGACAGCGCCTCGGCGCCGCCCGCGATGATCACGTTCGCATTGCCGAGCGCGATCTGATCCTGCGCGGCGGTGATCGCCTGATTCGCGGAGGCGCAGGCACGGTTCAACGAGTACGCGGGGATTTCCTTGGGGAGCTGCGGCAGCAGGCTCACTTCGCGCCCGATGTTCGGCACGAGCGCGGAGGGGACGACCTGGCCGAAGATCACTTCGTCGACCTCATCGCCGTCCAGATTCGTGCGCTCGAGCAGCTCGCGCGTGGCGTACCGCGCAAGATCGACGGCCCGCACGTCCTTCAGCGACGTGCCGGCTTTGGTGAACGGGGTCCGGACGCCCGCCACGACTGCGACGCGCCGTCCGTTGAGACTCGGCATTAGATTCTTCCCCTCTTCCCGGGAATCGAAACCTACCACCAGCCCCAAGTGGAGGGGAGTTGGAGCAAACCCGCGCCCAATCCCTGGCCGCAATGTTCGAGGCGCCCGTCGATGTGCTGATCATCGGCGGCGGCATCACGGGTGCGGGGATCGCGCGGGATGCGGCATTGCGCGGCTTCCGCGTGGCGCTCGTGGACAAGGCGGACTTCGGGGCGGGCACGTCGTCGCACTCGTCGCGACTCATTCACGGCGGTATCCGCTATCTCGAGCAGGGAGCGCTGCGGCTGGTGTTCGAGGCGAGCCGCGAGCGTCGCGTGCTCCTCAGGATCGCCCCGCATCTCGTCCGGCCGCTCGCTTTCCTCTTTCCCGTCTATCGGGGCGGGCGCCTGCCGGCGTGGAAGCTGCGCGCCGGAATGTGGCTCTACGACATCCTGTCCGCCTTCCGCAACGTGCGACGGCACCGCTGGCTCCGCGCCAAGAAAGTGCGGCGCCTGGAGCCGGGCCTCCGGGATCGCGGGCTCATCGGCGCCGCGCTCTACTACGACGCGCAGACGGACGACGCGCGCCTGGTCATCGCGACCATCCGCAGCGCCGCGCGCGCGGGCGCGCTGGTGGCCAATTACGTCGAGACCACCGCGCTGCTGAAGCCCGATGGGCGGGTGCGCGGAGCGGTCGTGCGCGACGTGCTCACCGGCCAGACGGCGAGCATTCGCGCGCACGTCGTCGTGAACGCGACGGGACCGTGGGCCGACATGATGCGGCGGCTCGACGATCCGCAAGGCGCGCCGCTGCTGCGGCCGACCAAAGGGGCTCACGTCATCGTGCCGCGCCGCCGCATGGGGAACGAGCACGCGGTGACGTTGCTGTCGCAAATCGATGGCCGGGTGATGTTCGTTCTTCCCTGGAGCGACTTTGCGTACATCGGAACGACCGACACGGACGCCGACTCGTCTCCCGATGCCCTCCGCGTGACCGCCAGCGACGTCACGTATCTGCTGCGCTCCGCCAACGCCGCGTTTCCGGACGCGCACCTGACGTCGAACGACGTGGTGTCGGCCTGGGCGGGGCTGCGGCCGCTGTTGCGGCAGGATCACGCGAACCCGTCACAGCTGTCGCGCGAGCATCGGATCGAGGAAAGCGCGCATGGGATGATCACGATCGCCGGCGGCAAGCTGACGACCTATCGCGTGATGGCGCGCGACGTGGTCGACCGCGTCGCGGCGCGCTTGCACGAGCTCGATGGCCGTCCCACCGCGCGCCGCGTCGCGACCGATCGGCTGCCCCTGCCCGGTGGCGAGGCCGCCGAGCTGGAGGTGCTCGTGGAAGCGGCGCGGGCGCGAGGCGCATCCGAGGCGACGGCGCGACATCTCGTCGCCAACTACGGCAGTGAGGCGGCCGCGGTCCTGAACCTCGTCGATCGCGACCGCCGTCTTGGCGATCCGCTGATCGCGGGCCGGCCGGAGATCTGGGCCGAGGTCGACTATGCCGTCGAGCGCGAAATGGCGGTACGCGTGCGCGACGTCTTGATCCGGCGGCTGCATCTCTTCTATGAGTTTCGCGACCACGCTCAGGGGGTCGTCGCCCCCGTGGCCGCCCGGATGCGAAGGCTCCTCGGCTGGGACGAGACCCGTGAAGCCGAGGAGCTGCGCGACTACTTCAAGGCTTGACTTTCACGCGCGGGCGCACGTGCACGCGCACGTTGGGATCGTCTTCGTCGTCGATCTGCCGCAGCGCCCACGTGGCCGCATGGCGGACCGAGCCGGCCTCATCGCGCTGCGCCGCGGTGAGCCCATCGCGCGCCCGCGGGCTCTCGATCTCGCCTAACGCCCACGCGGCGGTCGCCCGGACGTCGATGTCGCTGTCCTTGAGCGCCGCCACCAGCGGCTCAACCGCCCCGTCATCTTCGATCTCACCGAGCGCCCAGGCCGCCAGCACCCGCACCTCGGGATCGGCGTCCTTGAGTGCCGCCGCGGCGGGAGCGACGCCGCTGCCGTCTTCGATTTCGCCGAGGGCCCAGATGGCGGTCTTGCGCACGTCGACGACCGGATCGCGCACCAACGCTTCGAGCGGGCCGACGCCTTGCCCGCTTTCGATTTCGCCGAGCGCCCATGCCGCGGCCTGGCGCACGCGCGGCTCGCGATCCTTCGTCGCGCTCACCAGCAGCGGCACTGCCGACGCGTCTTCGATTTCACCGAGCGCCCACACCGCCGCGAGGCGCACGTCGAGCACGGGGTCATTGAGCGCGCCGCTCAGCGGCCGGACGGCCCGCTGATCCTCGATTTCTCCCAGCGCCCAGGCGGCGGTGCGTCGGACGTCCGGTGCACGATCGCCGAGCGCGCGCGCCAGAGCGTCGATCGCGACCTTCTCTTCGATTTCGCCGAGGGCCCACGCCGCGGTCGCGCGCACCTGCGGGCTGGCGTCAGCGCCGAGCGCGTCGCTGAGCGGACTGATGGCGCGCGAATCCTCGAGCTCGCCGAGGCCGAGGGCGCCGCTTTCGCGCAGATCGGTCCGTGAGTCGCGCAGCAGTGACAGGAAGAGGTCATACGTCCCCGAGCCGCCATGCCGGCCGAGCACGCGCACGGCGATGTTGCGGATGCAACGGTTCTCGTCTCTTACGACCGCGCGGAACGCCCGCAGGACTGCGGGATCCAGGTCGTGATTGCGCTCATGAAAGTCCACATGCACGCCTCCCCCAGCGCCCCCACCGCCACCCGGCATCGGCATGGGCGTGGGCATGGGACGGGGCATCGGCATGCCTGGATCTGAATGGCTCCAGCCCCACCAGCCGCCGTAGTTGGTCAGCGCCTGACCGGCGAGCGCGCAGACGGCGGAGTCGCTGGTGCGCAGCTGACCGAGCACACGCGCAACGGTGGCGGAATCGAGCGGCGGTTGGTTTTGGAGGCCGAGCAGCAGCGACGCGATCAACGGTGCAATCATGGGAATCCCGGGTCGAGGCTCCCCCTTAGATAGCCCGCCTGCGCGGAAGGTTGTATTATCTCGCCCCGTGCGTCCCGGTATGTGGGCTGTCCTTTGCTACGTCATCGCCATTGCCGGCTGCTCGCGGGGGGGGCCCGATGCGGCTCGCCCGCCGGCCGCCGGCGCGGCCGTGACGGTCGATTCGATCATTCCCGCGGGTCCGTATGGCGACGCAGTGCGGCGGGGCCGGGCGCTCCTCACGGCCACGCGTGACAGCCTGCCGAGCCACGTCGGCAACCGGCTGCGCTGCACCAGCTGCCACCTCGACGAAGGACGGCGTGAGAGCGGGACGTGGATGGGTGTATTCGCACGCTATCCGCAGTATCGCGCGCGCAGCGGCATGGTCGAGACGATCGAGTACCGCGTCAACGATTGCTTTCGCCGCAGCATGAACGGCACGGCAATAGATCCGGCGGGCGCCGATATGCGCGACATCGTCACCTATTTCGCGTTTCTGTCTCGCGGCGCGTCGGTATCACCCCCGGCGCCGAGCCCACGGTTGCAGAAATGGGCGGCGTTCAAGGCGGACACGGCGGCCGGCGCGCGTGTGTTCACGGGTGCCTGTGCGAAATGCCACGGGGCGGCGGGCGAGGGAACCGCGGGCGCTCCGCCGCTGTGGGGCGCCGCCTCCTACAATATCGGCGCCGGCATGGCGCGGGTCCGCACCGCCGCCGAGTTCATCAGCCGCAACATGCCGTTCGATGCGCCCGGCACGCTCGCCGACCAGCAGGCGTTCGACGTCGCCGCGTACATCAACGCGCAGCCGCGACCCGATTTCCGCGGCAAAGAGAATGATTGGCCGAATGGCGATTCACCACCCGATGTCGCATATCCAACACGGACTCACCACTAGGAGGCTGTCGATGTTCGAATTCAATGATGTCGCCACTCCACGGCGCGGCTTTTTGGGCACTCTCGCCGCCGCTGCCGCTGCCGGTTTCGCGAGCCTGACGCCGCTGCGACTCGAAGCGAAGCCCCGCGCGATGACGAACAAGGCGATCGACCCGTCGTTCGAAACCTGGCTCAACCGCATCACCGGGAAGCACAAGATGGTGTTCGACGCACCCGAGGTGAACGGCGGCATGCCGGTAGTCTGGCCGCGCGTGTGGCTCAACAGCTACAACGAGAATTACGGCACCAAGGACGCGGACAACTCCGGGGTCGTGATTCTGCGGCATGCGGCGATTCCGCTCGCGATGAAGGATGAGCTGTGGGCGAAGTACAAGCTGGGTGAGGTGTTCAATCTGAAGGACGGCGAGGCGCCGGCGGTCCGCAACACGTTCGCGAAGGTGCTGCCGCTGCCGCTGCCGGGTACGGGCGTCGAAGCGCTGCTCGCCAGCGGCGTGCAGTTCGGCGTTTGCAACATCGCGTTGACGATTTACAGCGGCGCGGTCGCGCAGAAGATGGGACTGGATCCGGCAACGGTGAAGGCCGAGTGGGTCGCGGGCCTCATTCCCGGTGCGCAGGTTGTGCCGTCGGGTGTGCTCGCGGTGAGTCGCGCACAGGAAAAGGGCTGCGGGTACTGCTTCGCGGGCTAACGCGCGCGCGGTCCCATCACGCCGTGTGACACGGCTCACCGGTCCATCGGGGGCACGCAGGAACCCGCGAACCCGTGTCCGGTTCCCGGGTAGAGGAGGCCGCACCATAACCGGAGGACCGGATGATGCGACGCATTCTCGCAATGCTCGTCCTGCTGCTCGGCGCAGCCGGCGTGTCCCGCGCGGCTGCCCAGCGCTCGCACGTTGGCGTGCATACTGGCTACAACACGGACGCCGAAGACTGGCTGATCGGCGCGCAAGTTCATCTGCCGCTCTCGCGCTCGATCGAACTGTATCCGTCGTTCGATTATTACTTCGTCGATCCCGGCTCCTTGGTCGGCCTCAACGCCGATCTGCAATTTCGGACACCAGGCGCGCCGCTGTACCTCGGCGGCGGCTTGAACATCCTCAAGACGAGTGGGAACTCGGACACGGGCTTCGATTTATTTGGCGGCCTGGAAACGCGTTATGGCCGCACACATCCGTATCTCGAGCTGCGCGGGATATTCCACGACAACTCGTCAGTGCAGCTGGTCGCCGGCCTGAATGTGACGTTGTATTGAAGAGAGTGACATGAAAACGTCGTAGGGGCGCAGCATGCTGCGCCCCTACTTCCAGCCTCGCAGACTCCTCACAAAGTCGTGTAGCACCAGAAATTTCTCGTACACCCTCACGCCCTTGCGCTTGCGGCCGAACTCCGCGAACAGCTCCCGCAGCCGCCCGCGCCGCGCGACGTAAAACCGGAACGTCTCGGCAAAATCCTCCTGCGGGTGGGTCGCCGCATAGGCGCTGACGTAGTCGGTCAGCGTCGTCGCAATCCGGCGCCGCTCGAAATCCACCCAGTGCTCGTCGGCGACGCGATAGGCTTTGCGCACCTCGCCGAAGGCGCGGCGAAACCGGCCGGTGCGCGTCCACGCCCAGTGATGATAGAGGAAGGAGTGGCCGAGCTCGTGCAGCAACAGGCCGGTGAGCATGCTCCACGAGATCTCATCGCGGCGGCGCTTGCCGGTCACGTAGCGGCGGTCCAGCTCGATCACCTTCGGCGCGCGCGGCGCGACGCCCGATACGCCCGGCCGCAAGACCACGCGGTAATGCCAGTCGCGCAGGCGCGCCACAATGAGCAAGCGGCGCGCCCGGCGCAGGGCACGCGGGATCAGATCGCGGCCGGTGGCGTCCTCGCCGCACCACGGGCAGGTCGCCATCCAGTCGTCCACGCCCCGGTCGCAGTGCGGGCAGGCGTTCTGGAAGTGATCGTAGCGCCACGACTGCGCGCGCCCGCACCAGGGACAGAAGCGCATCGGGTACATGACGCCGCCGCCGCAGCCCCAATCGCAGCGGGCGTGGAATTTGAATCCCTTCGGCGCCTTGAGCGGCTCCTCGCTGGAATCCTCGTCCTTGATGTTGCGCCCGCACCAGGGACAGAACGACGACGCGTCCGATACCATCCAGCCGCAGTACGCGCACGCGGCGCCGGTCTCGCGCTGGGTGTCGGGCCATTCCAGCCGCCGGCTGCAGCTCGGGCAGTGACTCCAGAACCGCTCCAGCTCGGTGTGGCACGTGGGGCAGCGCAGCTCCGGGGTGGGGACCTCGCGGCGGCTCACCGGGCCATGGCCTCGTCCACGATCCGCTGAATGAAGGCGTTGTACTTGAGGCCCGCTTTCTCGGCGGCCTCCGCCAGTTCGTGCTCGGCGGCGATGAACGGGTTGGGGTTCACCTCGAGCACGTAGACCTCGTCGTCATGCGCCAGCCGCACGTCGACGCGGCCATAGTCCTGCAGCCACAGCGCGTGGAACGCGGTGCTGCAGATCTCGCCGATGCGGCGCGTCAACGGCTCCGACACACCCTTGGCGAACACGTTCTTGATCTTCTTCTTCTTGCGGTAATCCTCGTCCCATTTCGCCTTGTACGTCGCGATGCGGTGCTCGGCGGTCTCCGGCTCGCCGAAGGTCATCTCCGTCAGCGGCAGCACTTCGAGCTCGTCGTTGCCGATCAGCCCGACGTAGACCTCGCGCCCTTCGACCAGCTCTTCCACGATCGCGGCCTGATGGTATTTCGTGTGGATGAACTCGACGCGCTGCTTCAGGGACGCGTCGTCCTCGACGACCGACGCCTGGGCGATGCCGATCGACGCGTCCTCGAGCAGCGGCTTCACGATGAGGGGAAAGCGCAGCTCCGACGGCCGCACCAGCTGGTCGCCGTCGTGGAATTCCGCAAACGCCGGCACCCGGATGCCATGGTAGGCCAGGATCTTTTTGGTGAGCGACTTGTTGCGGGCGACGAGCAACGCGGTCGGCGACGATCCGGTGTAGCGATAGCCGTACATGTCGAGCAGCGCCGCGATCGCGTATTCGTGGCGCGCGTTCTTGCGAAAGCCCTCGCAGCCGTTGAACACCAGCTTGGGCTGGAAATCCGCCAGTTTGGCGAGTAAGGGCGCGACGTCGTCGCCGATGCCGATCATGTGGACGTCGTGGCCGCCCGCCAGCAGCGCGCGCGCGACGTCGTACTCCGCCTCTTCGGCTTTCTCCTCGACTTCGCGCTTGAAGGCCGCGTCTTCCCACTCGGGATGCAGCGAATCGAAGATCACCGCGATCTTCATGACCCCACCTCAACCTCAGCCGGACACATGGATGTCGAGCGCGGTCACGCGCCGCATGTCGCGCGCCACCGTCCGTAACGCGATGAGAATCACCAGGCCGCCGAGCAGGCCGACGGCGGGCAGCAGCAGCATCGCCGTCCGTAGATTGCCGGTCCGGTCCGACAGATAGCCGATCAGCGGCGGCGCCAGGGCGTCGCCCGCCAGATGCGAGAACAACACGAACGCGCCCAGCACCGATGCCTGGACCGCCGGCGGTACGACGTCGAGGATCACGGCGGCCAGCGGTCCGTTGTACCAGGTGTACAGGAAATACGTCGCCAGGATGAGCGGCGCGAACCAGCGGAGATCGTGCACCAGCAGCAAGGCGGCGCACACCGGCGCGCCCAGCACAAATCCCGCGCCCGACGCGAGCACGCGCCCGCCGCGCCAGCGCTGCTGCAGGCGGTCCGCCAGCCGGCCTCCGACGAGGGCACCCAGCACGCCGCCACTCAGCGCCCACAGGCCGAACTCGGCGCCCACGCGCGCGACCGAGAGACCGTGCGTCCGCTGCATGAATGCGGCGGCCCACGCGATCAACCCATTCACCGCGAACGTGACCATGGCGCCGCCGAGAAATATCCAGATCAGCGTAGGCGTCCGCAGCACCAGCGCGGCGGCGTCCTGGAAATCGTCGAACGCGCCCGCCGCGACGGCACCCGCTGCGGTGGTGCGGCGCACCGCGAGCGGCACGAGCCGCCACACGGTCCAGGCAATGCCGATGCTCACCCCGACGCCGAACACCGCCGTGCCGAACTGCGACGGAATGCCTTCGAACAGCGCGAGCACTCCCGCCAGGAGCGCGCCGACGCCGGCGCAAATCGCCAACGGCAACACGTATTGCGTGATGCCTTGCATGCCGTGCTGCCCCCAGCGCCGCAGCGTCTCGAGCATCGGCGGCGGCGGACGGCGACCGAGCTCGCGCAGCCGTGAGGCGAGGAGCGCGAGCAGCAGTCCCGGAACTCCCATCCAGATGAATGCCCAGCGCCAGCCGTACCGCTCCGCGATGACGCCGCCGAACCAGATGCCGAGCACCCCGCCGAGCGCCATCCCGACCGAGTAGACGCCGATCGCGAAGGCGCGGCGCCGTCCCCAGAAATACTGCGCGATGATCGCCTGCGAGGCGGGAGCGTAGCCGGCCTCGCCGAACCCCACGAGCGCGCGGCAGGTGAACAGCTCCCAGAACTGGCGCACGAAACCGCCTGCGGTGGTCGCCGCGCTCCAGACCGCGACACCCAGGGTGATGACGCTGCGGCGCGACCGCAGATCGCCGATGACGCCGAGCGGCAGGGCCGCCAGCGACAGCACGATGATGTAGGCCGAACCGAGCCAGCCGAGCTGCGCGTCGGAAATCTGCAGATCGCGCTTGATCGGCTCGAACACCGCGTACACGACGTTGCGGTCGAGGTAGTTGAGAAGGTTGACCACGGTGAGCAACCCCAGGACGTAGGCGGCGTATGCCCTGGTCGGGGTCGCGGGAGGGGGGGGGGACTGCAACCTGTCAGGTCGCGCGGCCGCCAGTTGCTGCCTCGGCGCGCGCGTCGCGATCCGCCTTTGCCTCGAGATAGGAGTCGGTCAGCTCGCGCATCATCTCGGCGCGCTTGTCATAGAGACGCTTCAATTTGCGGGGCGTGCGCCGCGCCAACGCGTACGCCGCGAGAATCGGGAAGGCCACGGTGTTGTCGAGGTACGCCACGACCGTGCCGGGAAGCTTGCCGGGATCGACCTTGCCCCAGCTCACCGCCTCCGATGGCGTCGCACCGGAAAGTCCGCCGGTGTCGGGGCGTGCATCCGTGAGCTGCAGGTAGTAATCGTGGCCTTTCTCGCTGATCCCGAGCACTTCCTGAATCTGCGGCTCCGTCTGGAGCACGAAGTTCTTGGGACTGCCGCCGCCGATGATCAGCACGCCGCTCTTGCCGCCGTGCACCTTCGCCGAGAAAACGATGGAAGAGGTCTCGTTCACGTCCGCGCTGACGTCGAAACGGAGCTGGCTGCCCGAGAGCGCCTGCTCGGCCACGTTCATGCCGATGGACGAATCGCCGGGCGAGGACGTGTAAATCGGGACGGCGGCGGCGTGCGCGGCGCCGAGCACCGACTTACGCGACAACCCGAGCGCCTTTTCGCGCTCCAGCACGTAGCCGCCGAGCATGAAGTGATACTCCGCCGTGCTCATCGGACGCTGGAATTCCGCCCGGGCGGAGACCTCGCGCACGAAGCGATCGGTGGAGAGCAGGACGTCGTAATCGAAGAAGATGTCGTAGATCCGTACGACGCCTTCCTCGCGCAGCACGACGTCGTCGGCGAACGGCGTGCCGCGGTGCATCGCCATCCCGAGCCCGAAGTGCGCATCGTGGTAGAGATTGGCGCCCGTCGACACGATCCAGTCGATGAACCCCGCTTCGATGAGCGGGATGATCGTCGACATGCCGAGCCCCGCCGGCGTCATCGCGCCGGTGAGGCTCATCCCCACGGTCACCTCGTCTTCCAGCATGCGCTCGGCAAACAGCCGGCAGCCTTCCGCCAGGCGGCCCGCGTTGTACGCGAGAAACGCGTTATCGACGAGATCGGCGACGGTTTCCTTCCCGCTCACCGGCTTCGGATTGATACGCTGGCCGCGCAGGAATTCGTTTTGCGTCATCGAGTGGCCTGGGCGACCTGGCTCATCGCGCGGAACGCCCGCGTGCGGCGCTCGCGCGCGTCGACGATCCAGCGGAGGGCTTCCTTGGGATCGTCGGTCACGAGGAAGAGGTTCAAGTCCTCCGGCGAGATCTTTCCTTCGCCGGCCACGCGCTGCTTCAGCCAGTCGGCGAGCCCGCTCCAGTAGGCGCGGCCAAACAGCACGACGGGGAATTGCTTCACCTTGCCCGTTTGCACGAGGGTCAGCGCCTCGAACAGCTCGTCCATCGTGCCATAGCCTCCGGGGAAGGTGATGAACGCGGTCGAGTACTTCACGAACATCGTCTTGCGGACGAAGAAGTAGCGGAAGTTGATCGACCGCTCGACCCACTGGTTCGTGCCCTGCTCGAAGGGCAGCTCGATGTTACAGCCGATCGACAGGCCGCCTCCTTCCTTGGCGCCGCGATTCGCCGCTTCCATGATGCCCGGCCCACCACCGGTGATGATCGCGAACCCCTCTTTCGCGAGCATGCGGGCGGTTTCATGTGCCGCCTCGTAGTAGGGATCACTCTCCGGGGTGCGCGCCGAGCCGAAGATCGTGACCGCGTTGCGCACGTCGGACAGCGTGTCGAACCCCTCGACGAACTCCCCCATGATCCGCAGCACGCGCCACGGATCGGTGCTCGTGAAGGACGCCCGCCGCTCGATCGGAACGACCTGCGGCGGGATGAGAAGTTGCTCGTCCTCAGTGAGCGGGCTGCGAGGCGAGGCGCTCGGTTGCTCTGACATGGTCATCCTGCACGTTATAGAAGAAGGGCGAGAACCGGACGTGTCCCGGCCGGCTGTCGGCGATCACACCGCCGGCCGCCAGGTGCCGCACACTCGCCGCGGCATCCGGCATGGGAATCATCACGATCGCCGAGCGGCGCTCCGGCTCGGCGGCGACCTTGGGCGTGAATCCGGCGGCGCGCGCCGTGGCGATCAGATCCTCGGTCAGCGCGGCGGTCGCCTCCCGGATCGCGGGAACGCCGATCTCCTCGATGTACTCGAGACCGCCGAGCTGGGCGTAGACCGCGGCGAGCGGCGGCGTGCCCAGCTCGAAGCGGCGCGTGTCGTCGTGGAACGTCAGTGCCCTGGGGTCGAAGCTGAATTGCTCGCGCTGCCCGAACCAGCCGGCAATGCCGGGCTCGAGCCGCCGCGCCAGCGCCTGCTGCATATACAGGAAGACGATCCCCGGCCCGCCCAGCAGCCACTTGAGGCCGCCGGCGACGAGCGCATCCACACCGGCGTCGTGCACGTCGACGGGAATCTGGCCGACCGATTGGTACGCATCGATGAGACACAGCGCGCCGCGCGCGTGCGCGACCTCCGCGACGCGTTTGATGTCCTGAATCGCTCCGCTCGTGAAATACACATGAGAGGTCGCGACCAGGGCCGTCCGATCGTCGACGGCGCGCGCAATCGCCTCGACCGGCACACTGATCTTGTCTGGGCTCTCAACGACCACGAGCTCGACACCCCGCGGGGCTTTCGCGAGCCACTGGTAAGCCACCGTCGGGAAGTCGAGCGACGTGATGACTACCCTGGGCCGGCGCTTGTAGTCGAGCGACTCCGCCACCGTGCTCAGCGCGACGGAAATGCTCGGCGCCAGCGCGACTTCACCGGGCCGTGCATTGACGATGCGGCCGTACCGCGCCCGCAGATCGCCCAGGGCCTCCCACCAAACGTCGTACCACGCGGCGGCGCCGCGGCTCTGCCACTGGTCCAGGAATTCGGCTACCTTGCGGCGAGACCGCTCGCCCAGCGCGCCCAGCGAGCAGGTGTTCAAGTAGATGCGGTCCTTGAAAATCGGGAACTCGCCGCGGTATTTGGCGACCCCAAGCGCGCGCGGTTTCACGCTGCTGGCGAGCGTCATAGGCCGGTCAATATACAGAAGGAATACGGCGTATAGCGAGTTGGTCCGCACTGTATCTGCGTCTGGCGCTGAGGTCGCTCGTGCGCCCGCGACTCGCTGTCGACCTGTTGCGACTCGCGTGGAGTTTCCGCGCCCGCGACTGGTACCGGCGCCCGCCCTTTTTGCCGGTCCCACCCCGCGACTACATGCAGTGGCGCATGTTCACGGCGTATGGCGACGAGCAGGCGGTCCCGCCCGTCGACGATGTCGTGAACTTCGCGCGCTGGCGCCGCGAAACGATGGGCCTGTGATCGAGATCAAACGCCGCGCCGCGGCGCTCGGCTTCGCCGCCACAGGCATCGCGCGGCTCGATCGCAACCCCCACGCCCAAGAGCTGGACCGCTGGCTCGCCGACGGCCACGCGGGGACGATGACGTACCTGCATCGGCAGGCGGAGCAGCGGAAGGATCCGCGGCTGATCATGCCGGGCGCCAAGGCGGCTGTGGTAACGCTCAGCAATTATTTCCACGGGTCGGGTGCCCCTGGGCCTGGCCCCGGGGCTCACCACCCGCGGGTGGCTCAATACGCCTGGTCGCCCGATTACCACGACGTCCTCGGCGAGCGCCTCGAGCAGCTCGCGACCGCAATTCGTGAGCTGATCCCGGGCTCGACGACGCGCTGCTACGTCGACGCGGGACCGGTGCCCGAGCGCGAGCTGGCCCAGCTGGCGGGGCTGGGATGGATCGGCAAGAACATGATGCTCATCCATCCGGAAATCGGCTCGTTCACGTTCATCGGTGTCGTCCTGACCGACGCGGAGCTGGCCCCGGACCTGCCCTTCGAAGCCGATCGCTGCGGCACGTGCACCCGTTGCCTCGAGGCGTGCCCCACGCAGGCGTTCGTGGGACCGCGCGATCTCGATGCGCGCGCCTGTATCTCGTACCTCACGATCGAGCATCGCGGGGCGTTCACCGGCACACAGCGCACCCAGGTGGGCGATTGGCTGTTTGGCTGCGACGTCTGCCAGGACGTCTGTCCGTGGAACGTGAGCTTCGCACGCGAGACGCGCGATCCCGGTTTCGCGCCGCGCGCGGATGTTGTCGCGCCGGACGGAGGGGCGTTCGCGACAATGACCGAAGCCGAGTTCGATCGCCGCTACGGCGACACGCCGTTCACGCGGCCGGGCCTCGAGGGGATGCGGCGCAATGCTCTCGTCGACTGAGGCGATCAACGAGCTGCAGCGCAAGCTCGCCGTGGGGCTCGCCAGCATCGATCCGCACCACCGGCTGCTGGGACGTCCCGTCAGCTACCGGCTCGTCGACGGCCAGACGCTCGAGATCACGTTTCGCGACGTCGCGGGCATTGCCGAGGCTGAGGTGCTTGGCGTGAAGCGGATCTTGGGGAAAAACTGCTTTTGCAGTGTGAGCCCGCAGACTGCCGAGCAGCTGATCGTGCGGTTCGTCGTCTATTTCGCGGCGACGCGCGCCACGACGTCGTAGTAGAAGCGCACGCCGAACCGCAGCGCCGCGACGCTGACGCGCTCATCGTTGCCGTGCACGCCGCGTGAGTCGCCCTGCGTCAGCGGAAACGGCCCCACCCCGTAGCTCGCGATGCCGAGGCGCCGGAAGTAGTGGCTGTCGGTGAATCCGGGCAGCATCATGGTCGTGACGAGGGCGTTGGGATAGCGCGCGTGCGCGACCGCGGTAATCGCGCGGAACAGCTCGGCGTCCGTCGAGCTCTCCGTCGCCGGCCAGCTCTGGCTCTGCGGCCGAAACGTCACGGCGCTATCGCCGACCACCCGCGTCAACTCCGCGAGAAACGCCGCCGGGTCCTGACCCGGCAACAGCCGGACGTCGATCGCCGCGGTCGCGATCGGCGGAATCACATTCGTCCTGTCGCTCCCCTTCACGCCGGTAATGGAGACCGTATTGCGCAGCAGCGCGTTGTAGGTGAGGTCCGCGGTGATCGCCCGGACCGCGACGGAATCGCGCAGCGCGGTACGGATGTCGCTGAGCCAGCGGCGGACCGTGGAATCCGGCTCGATCGTCGCCAGATCGCGGAATGAGCGCTCGACGGGCGGCGTGACGATCAGTGGCGTTTGCCAGGCGGCGATGCGATTGAGCGCGCGGATCAGGCGGTGGACGGGGTTGTCCGGTGTCGGCCGCGAGCCGTGGCCGGCTGTTCCCCGCGCGGTGACGTCCAGCCAGAAGGGCGACTTCTCGGTCGTGCCCACCCCGTAGAACTCGACGCCGCCTCGTCCATCGGCCCGCGTCAGGCCGCCCTCGGTCAACAGAAACTCGGCGTCCCGCACCAGATCCGGGCGTTGCTCGCTGATCCAGGCCGCTCCCACCCCGGCGCCGATCTCCTCATCCGCCGTCGCCAGGAAGATGATGTCGCGCTTCAAGGGGACGTGGGCGCGTTTCAGCACCAGCAGCGTCATCAGCTGCGCGATCGCCTCGCCCTTCATGTCCAGCGCGCCCCGTCCCCAGACGTAGCCGTCTTTGGTGACGCCGCTGAACGGATCGACGCTCCAGTATTCGGGGGACGCCAGGACCACGTCCATGTGATTCAGGAGAATCAGCGGCCGCGCGCTGCCGTCGCCCGGCAGGCGGGCGTACAGGTTCGCCTTGCCGGGCGCCGGCTCGAAGATCCGGGCTTCGATGCCGTCGCGCCGCAGCACCTCCGCAATCCAGCGCGCGGCGGCGATTTCGTTGCCCGGCGGGTTGGTCGTGTTGATGCGGATGTACTGCGACAGCAGCGCCGTCGCTTCGTCGCCCAATGCCTTCCATTCCGCGTCGCCCGGCGCCGTCAGGAGCGCGACGCGCGTGGGGGTCACCAGGACGGGAGCATTCGACGGTCCAGCTAGCGGAGGTGCCCGTCGCGCGCATGCTGCGAGTGACAGCACGAACAAAATCCTCCACCAACCTCCACGAACGTTCACCATCCTCCACCATCCTTCCTAGAGCGTCAGAGTTTCGCCGTGCGCAAGTTGCCGGTATCGATCGGATGCCAGCCCCGCCGCTTGCCACGCCGCACGCGCGCGGGTCGGCGGCTCGTCCATCGCCTCATCGGTCAACTTGAACGTGCCCCAGTGAATGGGCACCATCACGCGGGCGTCGAGCGAACGAAACGCGTCCACCGCTTCTTCCGGATTCATGTGGAGATAGCGCATGAACCAGCGCGGCTCATAGGCGCCGATCGGAAGCAAGGCGACATCGAAGGGACCGTAGCGTGCTCCGATCGCTCCGAAGTCCGGATGGTATCCCGTGTCGCCCGCAAAGAACACGCGCCACCTGTGCGCCGCGGTCAGCGCAAACCCGCACCACAGCGTGTCGCCGCGATCGCCGATGCCGCGGCTGCTGAAGTGCATCGCCGGAGTGGCGGCGATGCGCAGCGAGTCGATGGCGTGCTCCTGCCACCAGTCCAGCTCGACTACCGCGGCACGCACGCCGCGCTTCTGGACGAACGATCCCAGGCCAAGTGGCACGACCCACGACGCGTGCGGGTGACGCTGCGCCAGCGACCGCACCGTGTGGTCGTCGAGATGGTCGTAATGGTTGTGCGACTGCAACACAACATCGAGCGGCGGGAGATCGTCGAGAGCGATTCCCGGCGGCACCCAGCGTCGCGGGCCGGCGAATCCGACGGGAGAGGCCCGCTCGCTCCACATCGGGTCCGTAAGAATGTTGCGCCCGCTCATTTGCACCAACAGGCTGGCATGTCCGACCCAGGTTACGGTCAGCTGTGATGCCGGCGCGCGCGGCGCTACGAACGCCGGACGCACGCGCGCGAAAACCGATGGGTCGGGATCCCTGGGCCGCGGCCGCGTCGTGCGATGGACGAGCATCCACTTGAGGAGACTGCCGAACCCCGGCACGGCCTGGTCAACCCACGGATTACGAAACCCGCCGCCGAGGCGGTGATGCGAGGGAAGTGCAGAGGGCGTCACGGCGCGCAATATAGCCGCGCCGTGACGCCCCGTTTTAATGCGATGAACTGTCGGGCGCCACGAAGATCGTGAGCGTATCCGCTAGCGATCCACTCGTTGCGACGATCCGACCAGATCCTACTGTCCTGGATGTCACTCGCGCGAATCGCACGCTGTCGACGACCAGGCCAAGCACGGCTGTGTCGAGATTCGCCCAGACGACCGATGCGTTGGGATCCTGCTGATGCTGTGCATTGACGACGATCGCCTCGAGCGGGTTCGTGTGGTTCACGAGCATTGAGCTCGCGCCCTGAATGAAGACGCTGCCACGGAAAGCCGACAGCGTGATGTTGCGCGTTGTCTCGGCGCCACGGGTGACGACCACGTTCGAGTCGAGGCTGGACGCAAGGTTGCTCAACGACGCAGGAGGGTCCACGCCCACGATGTAAGTCCCTGGTAACAGGTAGGCGAGGCGGTAGTGACCCGCTGCATCTGTCTTGCCGGTCGACAAGATGAACCAGTTGCTCGGGCCGCCGCCCCACGCACTGACGGTCGCATTCCCGACCGGACCGATCCCGCCGCTGCTCGAATCGCGCTGCACGGTCCCCGTGATGTCGCCGGTGGCCGCTCGATTCACGGCGCGCAGCGCGGGGAAAAAGTCGAACGCGCCGTCGCCGAGGTTGTTATACGCGAAACTGCGGCCGACATCGAAGTCGATCACAATGACCGCGCCGCTGTCCGCTACGTCAATGGCGGCCTGCACGAACGAGTGAATAGCCTGCCGGCCCGCTCCCCCCCAACGCATCGGCGCCATCGAGCCATTCATCCAGCGAATGCCCGCGGAAGAATCGGCGTCGATGATGACACGCACCGCCTTGTACTGATCCGCCGTCACTTCCGCCCCACCCAGCGAGTCGGTGAGACCCTGTTGCAGAGTCAGCAGATCAACCTGCCGATGCGGCTCGGCGAGCGTGACCCACGACATGCTATCGGCGGAGCCGCCCGTATCCGCTTGTGTGGACGCGGCGATACTGACGATGTACACCCAGACATTCTGCACCGAGTCGAACGGGAAGGGATCGTCGGTGATCAGCACCTGGGCCATCGGCTTGCGACCCCCAGGTCCGATGGTGGTGTCGTCCTTGTAGCAGGCGCCCGCGAGGACGGCCATGGTCACCAGCGCGAGATTCAGTCTAGACATCGTCACAGTCCTCCAGGGGGTGTTGCCGCAGACGGCCCTCTCGCTTTGAATACCCAGATGCCCCTGCACAGCGTCACAGCATCGCGCGCTAAGCGTCGAAACTTTGCAGACTTGTGACGTGGTAACTGGATCAATGGGTATAGACAGAGTGGAGACAGGCGACGCGGAGCTGGTGCGCCGGGTCCGGGCCGGCGACATCGGCGCATACGGCGCGCTCGTCGCGCGCTATCGTGATCGCCTGGGTCGCTACGCCGTCCACATGATCGGCGACCGCGAAGACGCCGAGGAAGCTCTGCAGGACAGCTTCGTGCGTGCCTATCGCTCACTGGAGCGATGCTACGATCCCGCGCGGTTCGGCGCATGGCTCTATGGGATTCTGGTCAACCGCTGTCGCACCACCGGAGCACGGGCGGCGCGCCGCCGCCGGTTGTTCGTGTACGACGCCGAGGCTTTGACTGGCGCGTCGCATCCGGACGCGATGGAGCGGCTGGAATGGACCGACGCCGTCGAACGCGCGCTGGCGCGGCTCGCACCCGAGTATCGCGAGGCCTTTCTCCTCAAGCATGTCGAGGAGCTCGAGTACGAGGAGATCGCGGAACTGACGGGCGACGGTATATCGGCTCTGAAGATGCGCGTGAAGCGCGCGCGCGCGCAGTTGCAGAAGTTCCTGAGAGAGGCGGAGCATGTTTGAGCACGACGACGACATCGTAGAGCGGATGATTCGCCAGCTGCGCCGGCCGGTGTCGCTGGATCCCGGTTTGGCCGCGCGCGTGATGGGCGAAATCGCTGCGCCGGCTCACCCGGGAAAAAAGCGCACGTGGCCCTGGCTCGCCGCGGCCGCCGCCGCCGTCCTGGGCGCGGTCGTGATCGCGCACCCCTGGACGCGGGGCTCCACCACGAGCACGGATGCATTCCAGTTCGTCCTGATGGCGCCGCAGGCCGCATCGGTGTCCCTCGTCGGCGACTTCAACGACTGGGATCCCGCGCGTGCGCCGATGCAGACGGCGCACGGCGTCTGGGCGACCGTCGTGCCGCTCGCTCCCGGGCGCTATCGCTATGCGTTTCTCGTGAACGGCGTCGAATGGCGCGCCGATCCCGCCGCCCCGAACGCGATCGACGACGAGTTCGGAACGCCGAGCTCCGTGGTCACCGTCGCAGGGAGAGGTTCATGATCCTCGTTGCGCTGCTGCTGGCGACACAAGTCGTTGTCCAAGACCCACGACTGGAGCGGCTCGATCCCGAGACGCGCTCGTCCGTCGTTGCGATCGTCGACTCCGCGCGGGGGATGAGACTGCCGAGCGAACCACTCGTCCAGCGCGCACTGGAAGGTGCAACGAAGGGGGCCGGCGCCCCGCGGATCGTCGCCGCCGTGCGCCGCCTGGCAACCGACCTCGGCACCGTGCGCACGGCACTGGGCGAGGGCGCTTCGACACCGGAGCTCGAGGCGGCAGTCGCGGCGCTTCGCGCCGGCGCCTCGACGCATGTGCTGACCAATCTCCGCACCGCGCGCCGCGGTCCGCTCACGATGGCGTTGTCCGTCCTGGCTGACCTCGTTGCCAGCGGCGTGCCCGCTGATAGCGCGGCCGCCGCCGTCTTGGCGCTCGCACCGAATGCGCGCGACGCCGATCTGGTCGATTTCCGCCGCGCCGTCGAGCGTGACATCTCCCTCGGCGCTCCGCCGGGCGCGTCCGCCGCGGTGCGCGCGTTGAACACCGGAGTTCGGGACGCCACTGCTACCGCAGACGGCCAACCCCCTCCCCGCCCCCCCCGCCGGCCGTAGTCGGTCGTTGCAGTGAGGCCGCTCGCACTCATCGCATTGGCGTGCGCAGCCGCCGTTCCTGCTGTACAGAGTCAAGTGGTCGCGACTCTCGACGGCGGGGTTTCCGCAGTGAAATACGACGGCTTTCTCCTCTCCGGCGCCGCATCGCTGACCCCCAGCGTGCGGTGGGACCACCCGGGCGGTCGCGGTTTTATCAGCGGCCGCAGCACCTACCTCCGGTTCGAGAGCGGCAACCGCAGCATCGATATGTCCGTGAGCGGATCCTGGTTCACGCCGCCCGCGCGACATTGGCGCGGCGAGCTCGGCATCGCCAGCGGTGCAAGCGACTATGCGAGCATTGCGAGCTTCAGCCACGGCGTTGCCGAGGCACGCATTCATTTGCTGGGTGCCGGCCGCGGTGGATGGATCAGCGCCACTCTCGGCCGGACCTCATTCGGCGCCGGATCGAGACCGGTCGGCGTGGTCGCGATGGGAGTTTGGTTGCTTCGCACCGATCTCGCGATGTTTGCTGCTCTGGATCGATCGTTCATCGGTGACACGGCGTACACCGATGTCCGCTCCTCTGCCCGCTTGCAGCGGGGGGCCGTGACGTTCGAAGGCGCGATCGGCGCGCGGGTGTTGAGTCGGGGCGGCGGCCGCGGCGTATATGGAGAAGCAACGACCACCGTCCCGCTCGGAAGGCGAACCGCTGTGGTCCTCTCCGGGGGGCGGTATCCCACCGATGCCGTCAGCGGCAGCATCGCCGCTCGGTATGTCACCCTGGCGTTACGACTCGGCGCCATCGGCATGCGGCGAGCGGCGCCGCGAGCGCTCCCGGTTCAAATTCAGCCGAACAGCGGATCAGATGGCTCGACGATCGATCCGCCCGCCGACATGCGTCTCGAGATGCGGATGGGTGCAGAGGACGATGTGGGCCTGACGATCTACGCGCCCGGGGCCTCCGCGGTCGAGATCAGCGGAGATTTCACAGACTGGCGTCCCGTCCCGCTGAGCCGGAAACAGATCAACGGCGACGCGTGGGAGGCGAGGTTCCACATTCCTCGCGGCATCCACCGCATCAACGTGCGGCGCGACGGCGGACCCTGGATGGCGCCCGCCGGCACGACACGCAGTAACGACGATTACGACGGCGAAGTCGGTGTCTTTGTCCTGCCATAACACTCCCGCTACAGGCCGGTGCGCTGCCTGAGAGTCAGCATCGCCCAAATCCCGAGCGCCGGTCCGATCGCCAAC
>DASPXJ010000101.1:0-5910 GCA_035637355.1 Gemmatimonadales bacterium | reverse complement strand
CCCGATGCACCGTCCGCTCACGGCGTCGCCACGCGCCCTACTGTTGGGTGTCGCGACGAAACCCGACCCAACGTAACCCTCCGGTAAGGACCGCGGGTCAGCGGCGACGTGCCCGCTTGCTGGCAGGCTTTCGCGTCCAGGATTTGGCGAGCGTGCCGACGTCTTTGGCGAGCCGATCCGCATCGACCGCGTTCGGGTCGAAGTCTTCCCCGATCCACTCTGCGAACTCGGCGTGACGCTCGTGATTGGAGTCGTACATCGCTTCGAGGAACTCGGCGTAGCCCCAGGGGCCGCCGACGTCTTCGGGAGGGCAGCGTCCGCTGGCCTCGATCAGACGCGGATAGATGACACCCGGCTCGGGGTCGATGAGGCGCTCGACCCTGATCGTGTGCTCCCAGCCATCGCCGAAGTCGTAGAGGTATCGCATCGTCTTCGTGCCGACATCCTCGAGCACGTCGCCGAGCCGAGCCTTGCGCGCGTCGAGAAAGTCGTCGGGCCAATCGGCTTCAGGATAGAGCGTGCTCCATCCGACATCGCCGGCGCGGATCTCGTAGAGGTGACTGTTGGTCCAGCCCATCGCGGCCTGGATCGCCAAATGCAGGCGGTCGAGCCGGATTGCGAGCGGCACCTCGATCCGGCGCAGAACCGCGGGCTTGACGTCGTCGAGCGCAATCTTGAGGCGGACGATGGTGGCGGCACTCATGCCGCCACTTTACGACGCTCCCTTTCGGCGGCCCAGTGCCACGGCAACAGCGCGGCCAGATCGGTGATCTTGTGATCGTTGATACGGGCGAGCACATCGGCCAGCCACGCCTGGGGGTCGACGTCGTTGAGCTTGGCGCTGTGAATCAGCGTCAGCATCACCGCCGCGCGCTCGCCGCCACGATCGGACCCCGCGAACAGCCAAGACTTGCGGCCAAGGGCGATGTCCCGGTCATTCTGCCCATGTCGGCCAGGAGGTCGAGGTCCACTACCGTTGGCACCCGCTTCACGGGCGCCGTGTCCGGCGGCAATACAGCGAACAGCGCGTCGCTGGGCAATTCGTTTACGTCGAGACGGCGCCCGGTGTTGTCACGGTGGTGGCGGCATGGATGCTGGATCCAGTCTCCTGCGCCGCGATGAAGATCGGCGCGCCGCGCGTGGCGGTGTCGGGGCTCGTTGAGCTGCATCATCTGCTGATCGAAGGCGGTTTCAGGCGAAGCTCCCGGGACGATTCGAACGTCGTCCAGGAGGAGCATTATGAGGAACCTGCCGGTACCGGCGCTGCCACCGACTCCCCCGCGCCAGCTCAGCATGGCGCTCGATTCTGTAAGCCTTCGGGGGATGAACCCGTCCGAACGCCGCACGGCACTTGCGCAGCTGACCATCCTCTTGATGGAAGCCGCAGGCGTCGCGGCGGGGGAGCGCAGCGATGACGAGCGCTGATCTTCTTCCGGCTGCAGTGCTCAAGCGCAAGGCAGTGGTTTATATCCGGCAGTCCACTCAGGCGCAGGTTCAGATCAACCTCGAGAGCCAGCGGCGGCAGTATGAGCTCGTTGATGTTGCGCGGCGCCGCGGCTTCCGCGACATCGAGGTGATCGATGACGACTTGGGCCGCTCCGCCAGCGGGATGGTGCCGCGGCCTGGCTTCGAGCGGCTCGTAGCATGGCTGTGCGCCGGCGAAGTCGGGGCCGTGCTGTGCTTCGACGCCTCTCGGCTGGCCCGCAATGGCCGCGACTGGCACCACCTGCTTGAACTCTGTGGGCTGGTCGAAGCGCGGGTGATCGACATGGACGGAGTATATGATCCATGTCGCCCAAACGACCGATTGCTGCTCGGCATGAAGGGCAGCATCAGCGAGTTCGAGCTCGGCGTCCTACGTGCCCGCATGCTCGACGCCGCCCGCGCCAAAGCGCGGCGCGGCGAGCTGCGCATCAGCGTGCCGGTCGGCTACATCTGGCATCGCGAGATCGGTCTCGGCTTCGATCCGGACCTGCGGCTCCAGGAAGTCATACGCCTGATCTTCGCTCGCTTCCGCGAACTGGTGAGCGCGCGACAAACGCTGCTGTCGTTGCGGGCCGACCAGGTCCACTTCCCGCGACCATCCGATGGCAAGAAGCTGGTCGCCTTCGAGTGGACGCCGATCCGGTACCGCAACGTGATTGCTGTGCTCAAGAACCCATTCTACGCTGGCGCCTACGCCTACGGCAAAAGTGAGAAGCGCACTGAGATCGTCGATGGACGCGCCCGCAAGAGCTATGGGCACGGCAAACCGCTTGCGGAGTGGGAGGTTCTGCTGAAGGATCACCATGAAGGCTATATCGATTGGGCAGAGTTCGAGCGTAATCAGAAGCAGCTTGCGGTCAACAACTATGGCAAGGTGGGAGGTGCGAAGTCGGGACGCGGCGGACGCGCGCTGTTGGCTGGGTTGCTTTCCTGCGGACATTGTGGGCGACGTTTGGCGGTCAGCTATTCTGGCCGTTCACCGGGACAACCCGTCTATCGTTGTAATCTTCCCAACCAGATGCTGGGGTTGCCCCGGTGCCTGACCTTCGGTGGCCTCCGCGTCGACGCCGCGGTTGCCCGAGAGCTTCTCCGCGCCGTCGAGCCAATGGCGATCGAGGCTGCACTGGAAGCCGAGCGGATGCACATGGAAAGCCAAGGCGAACAACAGCGCATCGTCGAGCTGGAGCTGCAGCAGGCCCGATATGAGGCCTCACTCGCGGAACGACGCTACGCCGCCTGCGACCCCGACAATCGTCTGATTGCTGCGCAGCTCGAGAAGAGCTGGGAAGCTGCGCTCGGTCGCGTGCAGGCTTGCCAAGCGCGATTGGAGGCGGTGCGGACGCCGGACCCAGCCGCCGCTAAACCTGACTTCGCCGGGCTCGCCGATGATCTCCACGCCGCATGGAACGCACCAAGCGTGACCATGCGTGCTCGCCAACGCCTCCTCCGGGCCCTCGTCGTCGACATCATCGCTGACGTCGACGAGAAGGCGCGCGAGGTCATTCTGACGATCCATTGGCGGGGCGGTCAGCACTCGCAGTTGCGGGTGCGCAAGCCAAAATCCGGCGAGCATGGTTGCCGCACGCCCGAGGAGGCACTCGCTGTTATGCGGAGCATGGCCACCAGATGGTCCGATGAGGAGATCGCCGCGTCGTTGAATCGGATGGGAATGCCCACTGGTCAGGGGAAGACCTGGACCGCGCACCGCGTCAGCTCACTGCGGAGGGTGCACGGCATTCGTGCCTACCGCTCCGCCGAGAAGAACGGCGAATGGTTCACGATGTCCGAAGCGGCCGCGAAGCTCGGCGTCACCAACCACCGGATCCGCCGTCTCATCCAGGATCGTGTGCTCGCTGTTGAACAGGTTGTGCCGGGCGCGCCGTACCAAATCCGCGCCGCCGACCTCCAGGACGATCGGGTCGCCGCCGCGATCGCGCGAAACGGTCGCCCGTGTCGCACCAATCTCGAAAATCAAATTCCAATGTTCCCAGATACTTGACGAAGGGGTGCACAATGGACAGCACATCGCAATCCCACGCAGCTCGCGCTCGGCCGCATTGTTGCTCAGGCAGATGCGGCCGTCTTGAAGGAAGCGGGTGAAGACATCGATGCGCCTGAGCATGTAGTCCATGGCCTTCGCCACTTCGTTGTGGCGCGAGAGCTTGGCCCGCTCCCGTTTCATCCAATCGATGAGATCGTTCACCAGCGGCGCGATGTCCCTGCGGCGCGCCGCCACGCGCTGCTCGGGCGGCAAGCCGTTGATCGAGCGTTCCAGCATGAAGATGGCATCCATCTTCCGAACGGCCTCGAAAGCGATCGGCGAGATCGCGGCCGGCTTCTTGTCGCGCGCCTTCGCGGCGATGTCGGCAAGCTCGAACAGCTTGCGTCTGGCATGGGCCCAACATCCGGCTTCCGTGATCGGTCCCGGCTTTCGATCCGCCGCGTAGAGCGTGTTGAACCCGGCATAGGCGTCGGCCTGAAGAATCCCGGCATATCCGGCGAGATGCTGCTCGGGATGGATGCCGGCGCGATCCGGCGAGTAGAAGAACACGGCAGCCGGCGGCGCGCTGCCGCCGAAGGGACGGTCGTCACGCACATAGGTCCAAATCCGCCCGGTCCGGGTCTTCACCTTGGCCAACACCGGCACCGTGGTGTCGTCGCCATGGATGCGCTCGGCCGCGAAGACGTGCCCCTTGATCACCTCGTAGAGCGGCCTCAGCGTCGCCGCGCAGGCGCCGACATGATCCGCCATGGTCGAGACCGACAGCTCGATCCCCTCGCGCGCATAGTGCTCGCTCTGTCGGTTGAGCGGCTGATGGTTGGCGTACTTCTCGACCAGCATCATCGCCAGCAGGCTCGGCCCGGCGAAGCCCCGGGCGATCGCATGGAAGGGGGCCGGCGGCTGCGTGATCGTCTCGCAATGCCGGCAGCTGAACTTCTCCCGCACATGCTCGGTCACGAACCATTGCCGCGGCACGACATCGAGCGTCTCGGTCACATCCTCGCCGATCTTCGATAGCTTGCTGCTGCCGCAGCACGGGCACGAGGTCGGCGCGGGATGAACGAGGCGGCGGCGCGGCAGCTGATCGGGAATGTCGCGCCGCGTCGCCTTGCGCCGCGTGAAGCCCTGAACCTGGACCTTCGCCGCCTCGGCCTTGACGGCATCCTCTGCGGCCGCCGCGGCCAGTTCCTCGAGCTGCAATTCCAGTTGATCGATCAGCCGCTGACTGCGCTCGGAGCGCGGCCCGAACATCTCGCGCTTCATCTTGGCGATCACCAACTGCAGGTGCTCGATCAGCGCCTCAGCGCCCGCGAGCTTGGCGCGCGTCTCGATCAGCGCCGCCTTCAATGCATCCTTGTCGTCGGGAAGATGATCAGGGGCCCCAGCCATGACTTCCACTGCAGCACAATCACGCCGATTCGTGCAATAAATTGCCCATCCTGAGTCAACCAGTCGCAGCTTTGTTCAGCGCTCATCCGGCCGCCGTGGGACGCCACGTGTGCTGGGGATTTCTCCAATCGATTCCGTCCAACATATAAGCGAGTTGCGAAGGCGAGATCGAAACGACCCCGGTCGCGGCAGACGGCCAGATGAACCGGCCGCGCTCCAGCCGCTTGGCGTAAAGCGACATGCCGATGCCGTCATGCCACAGGATCTTTATCAACGAGCCGCTGCGCCCGCGGAACACGTAGAGATCGCCGGCGTGCGGGTCGCGCTTCAACGCCTCCTGCACCTGCAGGGCCAGGCTCTGCATCCCGCGCCGCATGTCGGTCTGGCCGGCCGCGATCCACACCCGAACCCCGGCCGGCAGCGGGATCATCGCGCCACCAGCGCCTTGATGACCGCGCTCGCCAGCTCCTTCGGCGCCGTCGCAGCAATGCGCACGCGAACGTCCCGACCAAGCTCGATCTCCAACACCGGCGCACCCGCCGCCAATCTCTCGCTCGGCTCCGACGAGACCACCACCTCGGCAAAGCCTGGCGCGGCGCGGCGAAGCTCGTGACGCCAGCGATAAATCTGTCCGGCAACCACATCGACCCGCCGGGCAACCTCGGAAACCGAGCTGCCCGGCGCAAATGCCTCCGCCACAATCGCCCGCTTCTGATCCGCGCTCCACCGCCGCCGTCGCTCCGGGCCCGACAGAACTTCAACTCGGCTCATCGCACCGTTTCTTGCACTGGTGCAAACGACAGTGTTTGCACAGTGCCAAGACAAGCCGGATCATTCTCGCGCGCGCAAGGCGGCCCCTATCGGACGGTTACATATCCCCACCCATCGAGCCGCTAGCTCACAACTCAAAAACTTGATTCGGCCCCGGCATTTCGACGCGAGTGTCCGCAAGATGTGCCGTGAACTGCTTCATGGTGTCTTCTTCGCCGTGAACAAGGAACGTACGTTTCGCGCTTGTCTGCTTTTGCCAAGCC
>DASPXJ010000100.1:0-17180 GCA_035637355.1 Gemmatimonadales bacterium | reverse complement strand
CCGGCTCTACGTGACGGACTACAACGACTGGTACGCCTACGTCTGGGATATCGCGTCCAGGTCCGTCGTGAACTATCACTATTCCCCGACGCCCGAGGGCATGGCGATCGATACCGTGTCGAAGCGGATCTACATCACGAGCTACGACAGCGATCAGATCGTGGAGGTCGACGCGACGACGGACGGCTCCATCCAGTACCTCAACGTGGGCTCCGGGACGAGCCAGGTGGGCGTGCTGCGCGGCGGCCGGAAGGTGTTCTTCAACACCTACTCGGCCGCCGGCGCCAGCGACGTCAAGCTGCTGAAGTACTAGGGAGCTACAGTTTCAAGCGCAGGTTGATGTCCACCAGAATCGCATCCGGCGTGTCGATGAACACAATTCTGTTCTCGACCCGCCGGATGACCATTTTGGCCATCGGGCCCTTGCCCTTGCCCCGGCCCATGTTCCCCCGGCGGTAGTACACGACCTGGTCGTTCCCCACGGTCTCGATCCGCACCACCTCAAAGCCCTGCCGCACCAGGACCTCACGCGTGATCGAACGGGCGCGAGTCGGTGCGACGACGAACTCCCGTTTCGGGCCGTGCTCCTGCGCGGCGAGCGGCACGACGGCGACGGCCGCGACGACACCGAAAGCCAACACGATCGGCAACACGCGCTTCATGGTAATCCTCGGGATGGGGTGGGAAAGGCTGCCATTGTAAGAGCGCCACAGGGCCGCGGAGGTCACGCTACTTGAGCAGCATCTTGGCTATCGTGTTGAGCTGCATATTGCTGGTGCCTTCGTAAATCGTTCCAATCTTCGCGTCGCGATAGAACTTTTCGACCGGATACTCCTTGGTGTAGCCGTATCCGCCGAACAGCTCCACGCACAGCGATGTGACGCGCTCGGCGACCTGCGAAGCGAACAACTTGGCCATGGCGGCTTCCATAGTATAGGGCTGGCGGGCGTCCTCGAGCCGCGCCGCATTGTACACCATCAAGCGCGCGGCCTCCAGTTCCGTCGCCGCCTGCGCCAGCTGGAACTGCACCGCCTGGAACTCGGCGATCGGCTTGCCGAACTGTTGGCGCTCCTTCACGTACTTGAGCGTCGCGGTCAGCGCGCCCCGGGCCACGCCGATCATCTGCGCGCCGATGCCGATGCGCCCGGTGTTCAGCGTCTCGATCGCGACCTTGTAGCCCACGCCCACCTCGCCGACGACGTTGGCCGCGGGAACCTCACAGTGATCGAGAATCAGCTCCGTCGTGGAGGAGGCGCGGATGCCGAGCTTGTCTTCTTTCTTGCCGACGCTGAATCCCTTGAAGTCCCGCTCCACAGCGAACGCCGTGATCCCTTTGTAGCCCTTGGCGAAGTCGGTGTTCGCGAAGATGAGGAAGAGTCCCGCGTCCGCGCCGTTCGTGATCCACAGTTTGCGGCCGTCGAGAATCCAGGTGTCGCCCGTCCTGGTCGCTTTGGTCTGGAGGCCGAAGGCGTCGGAGCCGGAGGCGGCTTCAGAGAGCGCGTAGGCGCCCACGACGTCGCCGGCGAGGCGGGGCAGGTAGCGGCGCTTCACGTCGTCGCTCCCCCATTTGAGGAGCAGCGCGTTGACGAGCGTGTTCTGTACGTCGACGAAGATCGCCGCCGAGGCGTCCACCGCGGAGAGCTCTTCGACGGCGAGCACGGTCATGAAAAGAGACCCGCCCGCGCCGCCAAAACCTTCGGGGATTTCGATCCCCATGAGCCCCAGCTCGAAGAACTTCGGAATGAGGGCGGGATCGATCTTCGCGGCCTGCTCCATCGCCTGCACGCGCGGGCGGATCTCCTGGTCCGCGAAGTCCCGGACCGCCGCCTGGAACATCTGCTCCTCTTCAGAGAGCCGCGTGAGGGGGCGGGTGGTCGTTTCGGTGGGCATAGGTCCGGGGAATCTACGCGGGGGCGCGTCTTTCGGCACCACACCGCGCGATTTCGGTGGCGCACGCGCGCACGGTCGCCCTAGAGTGCGGGCGTGTCCCCTTGCTTCCCTCTCGCCGAGCCGAGCACCTTATGGGCATGCCGCAAGCAACGCAGCGCTGGACGGCGGAGATGGTCCGCGCACTCCCCGACGACGGCAACCGCTACGAGGTCATCGCCGGGGAGCTGTTCGTGACACCGGCGCCGAACGTCGATCATCAGAGAGCGGTCCTGGCCTTGGTCCTGCGCCTCGCCCCATTCGTGAAAGCGCAAGGCCTCGGGTGCGTCCTCATGTCGCCCGCTGACATCGAGTTCGATGAGGAGCACCTCGTTCAGCCCGACGTTTTTGTCGCGCCGCGAGTCGAGGGTCGCAGGCCCAGAACGTGGTCCGAGATCAAGACACTGCTCTTGGTTGTGGAAGTGCTGTCGCCTTCGACCGCGCGGGCGGATCGCACCGTAAAGCGGCGCCTGTTTCAGCGCGTCTCCGTGCCGGAGTACTGGATCGTCGATGTGGAAGCTCGGCTGGTCGAGCGCTGGCGCCCCGGCGACGAGCGGCCCGAAATCTTGAGCGATGCCCTGGCCTGGGACCCTCCCGCCGCCGCCGGCCCGCTCGTCATCGACCTGCCGCAGCTGTTCGCCGAGATCCTCGCGCCGTAGGGTCGATCAACCCTTCTTGTCGGACGGACCCGGCATCAGCATCTCGCGAATCCCGCCGAGCGACCCGAGCACGCCGGTCGCCTCGTAGGGCATGTAAACGACTTTGTTGTTCTGGCCCGAGACCATCTCCTTCAGCGTCTCGATGTAGCGGATCGCGATCAGGTACTGTGCGGGGTCCCCGCCCGTGCCCTTGATCGCCGCGGTGATGCGCTCGATCGCCTGCGCCTCCGCCTCGGCGACCTTGAGCCGGGCCGCGGCTTCGGCCTCCGCGTGCAGGATCTTCGCCTGCTTGTCGCCCTCGGCGGTATTGATCTCCGACTGCCGGATGCCCTCGGCGGCCAGAATGCGCGACTGCCGCTCGGCATCGGCGGTGATGATCGTCGCGCGGCGCTCCCGCTCGGCGCGCATCTGCTTTTCCATCGCGTCGCGGATGTCGCGCGGCGGGTTGATGTCCTTCAGCTCCACGCGGCTGACCTTGGAGCCCCACTTGTGCGTCGCCTCATCCAGGATCGCCCGCAGCTTGGCGTTGATCGTGTCGCGCGACGACAGGATGTGGTCGAGCTCCATCTCGCCGATCACGTTGCGCAGCGTCGTCTGCGTCAGCTTCTCGATCGCGTCGGGCAGGTTCGCGATTTCGTAGGTCGCGCGCACCGGATCGGTGATCTGCGAATAGATCAGCGCGTCGATTTCGACGACGACGTTGTCCTTGGTGATCACGTTCTGGCGCGGGAAGACGTACACCGTCTCGCGCAGGTCGATGCGCTCGGTGCGGAAGCGGCGCGAGTAGCTGTCGCCCGCGGGCGTGATGATCGTCTGGTGCCAGTCCACGGCGCGGGGCCGGTCGATCACGGGCAGCACGAAATTGATCCCCGACGCGAGCGTCTTGTGATACTTGCCGAGCCGTTCGATGATCATCGTCTGTGCCTGCTGCACCACGCGAATGCTCTTCGAGATCAATACGATGACGCCGAAGGCGACCGCGGCCACGAGTATTGTGCCAGGACCCATCTGCTTACATCTCCTTTTCGACCATGAGGGTCGTGCCGTCCACCTGAATGATCGTGACCTGGGTGCCGGGCTCGATGACCGTGGCGTCCGACGACGCGCCGCGCCAATCCTCGCCGTCCACCTTGACCCGGCCCGTCGATCCCGGTCCGATGCGCTCCGTCACGATGCCGGTCTTGCCGAGCAGCGCGTCCACGCCGGTGCGCAGCTCGGACCCGGGGCCGAGCTGGAAGTAGCGCATCAGGCGGGGACGCAGCCCCGCCATGCTGACGATGCTCGCCGTGGCGAAGGCGATGCCCTGGGCCACGAATCCGAGGCCGGGGATCAGCCCCACGATCCCGGCGACACCCGCCCCAACGGCGAGACAGGCGAGCCAAAAGCCGGCCGTGAACATCTCCCCGACAAACAGGCCGATCGCCAGTAGAAACCAAAGCAGCCAATCTTCCATAGGGTTCAAAGCTGCAACCCTTGTACCTGTTTCGCTATCCAACTTGAGCCAACTCCTTGTGGAGCCGCTATGATCGCACGCTCGCTGACGCTGCTCACCCTCGTTGCAATCGTCACCATTCCCGCTGCCGCACAGACATCCCAAACACGCTACGTCCTCAAAGGCGATTCGGTTGCCGTGTACAACCTCGTCGGCGAGCTGCGGGTCGAAGCCGGCTCGGGGAGCGACGTCGTCGTCGAAATCACACGCGGCGGCGCGGACGCCGCGAAGCTCGACATTCAATCGGGCCCGCTGCGCGGCCGCGAGACGCTGCGGATCATCTATCCGGACGACGTCATCTCCATGCCGCAATGGGGCCGCGGCTGGAACACCACGCTGTACGTCCGGGACGATGGCACGTTCGGCGACGACAACGACAATCACGATCGCCGCGGCCGCTGGTCCCGCGAGGGACACGAGGTGCGGATCACCGGACGCGGGCGCGATGGACTCGAGGCCTATGCCGACCTACGCGTCAGCCTTCCGGCCGGCAAGAACATCGCATTGCACCTGGGCGTCGGGAAAACCTTCCTCACCAACGTCGACGGCGCGATTCGCGTGTCGGTGGCTTCGGCGGACGTCGCCGCCGATCGCACGCGCGGCTCGCTCCGCATCGGAACCGGGTCCGGCAACGTCGATCTCCGCACCGCGTCGGGCGACATCGATCTGGAGACCGGCTCGGGTGACATCACGGTCGCCGGCGCCCAGGGATCGAGCCTGCGTCTCAACACCGGCTCCGGCAACGTGACATTGACCGACGGGAAGGCGTCCACCATGCACGTCGAGACGGGCTCCGGCAGCATCGACGCGACTGGATCGTCAGGCGATGACTTGTCGTTCGAAACGGGCAGCGGGGATGTCGACGTCGCGCTCGTGGCGACGTTCCGCTCGGTGCACATCGAGACCGGGTCCGGTGACGTCACCCTGAAGGTCCCGCCGACGCTCGGCGCCGAGGTGGACCTCGACACGGGGAGCGGTGACATCGATCTCGGCGGTCTGACGTTACAGGTTCGCCGGATCGAGCACGATCATGTCACGGGAATCATGGGCGACGGGAAGGCAAGACTGTCGGTCGAAACCGGCTCAGGAAACGTCCGGCTCGAGAAGCTCTAGTTTGCGGCGGTCTTTTTTGGTCGGCCGGCCCTTGCCTTGATAGGAGGGGGCCGGCGCGATTTTGTGGGCTTCCGCGAGCCGCTCGCGCGCCGCGCGGCCTTCGGGCGATTCGTCGTACAGCAGCTGCGCTTCCTTCGCGCTTCCCCGACGCTCCGTCACCGCGCGTACCGTGACGAACCAGTCGTAAGGACCGAGCCGCACACGCAGCTCATCGCCCACGTGCACGTGCTTGGCCGGCTTCGCGCGGCTGGCGTTCACGTGGACCTTGCCGCCGCTCACTGCCGTTGCCGCCGACCCACGAGTCTTGTAGAACCGCGCGGCCCAGAGCCACTTGTCTAATCGAACGGACTCGGTCATCGGTGATCGGTCATCAGTCGTCGAATCAGGCCTGTGAGCATTCGTTTCACCTGAGTAACGGCTCTCTCCAGCGGCAGGTAGCTGTCTGCAGTCAAGATGCAGAGATCTGCAGCCATGAGCAGGTGGTACTCCAATTCACTGGCTGATCCCAACGCAATGTAAGCGAATCGCGCAAAGTCACGCCGAGTTTGACGCCCGCAACCTTCGGCAAGATTGGCGCAAATGGACGCTGCGGAACGTCGAATCTGCGAGGTTAACCCGTACCGTTCGTCCGCAGGAAAGCTCTTTGTGACTTTGTACAGTTCCAACGCGAGTTCGTGTGCTATCTGCCAAACAACCAGCTTCCGAAATGGCTGCACAACCCCTCGAAGGTGAGACGACCTTCCGAAATTAGTGACCTGTCGGTGGGCACCTAACCTCGTGCTTGCGCCGCCACATCAAATCATCGCGAAAACCGATGACTGATGACCGATGACGTGTTTGTCTACTGGCGACGGCTGAGATAGTCCACCGCCAGGTGAGCGAGGGCGCGCACCCCTACCGGCAGCGCGGCCTCGTCGACGTAGAAGCGCGGCGAATGATTCGGCGCCACTTTGCCGGGATCGGTTCCCGGCGGCGTGATCCCCAGAAAGAAAAAGACGCCCGGAATGCGCTGCTGATAGCGGGAGAAGTCTTCCGCGGCGGTGATCGGGGGTGCGAGGGCGACGTGGCTCGTCCCTGCCACGTCACGCAGCGTGGGAAGCGCCTGTTCCGTCAATGCGGGATCGTTGTACGTCACGGCGGCGCCGGTGTCGATCGTGACGGTCGCCGATGCTCCGCCGCTCTGCGCGATGGACTCGGCGGTGCGCCGCACGCGGTCGTGGATATCGCGGCGCACGCCCGAATCGAACGCCCGGATCGTGCCGACCATCACGACGCTGTCCGGAATGATGTTGTAGCGCACGCCGCCGTTGATGACGCCGACCGTGACGATGGCCGGCGCCGCGGTGACGTCGATCTGTCGGCTCGCGATCGTCTGAAGCCCGAGCACGATTTGCGACGCGATCACGACCGGATCGATGCCGGCCCAGGGGAGGGCGCCGTGCGTCTGGCGCCCGTGCACGATGATCCGAAACGCGTCGGCGCTGGCCATCGTGGCGCCGGGGCGGTAACGAATCTCGCCGGTCGGATAGGGAAAGACGTGCAGGCCGAAGATCGCCGCGGGTTTCGGGTTCTCCAACGCCCCTTCGACGATCATCTCCTCCGCGCCACCCGTCTCGCCCGCCGGCTGGCCTTCCTCCGCGGGTTGGAAAATGAACTTCACCGTGCCGGGCAATTCTTGTCGCATTCCCGCCAGCACTTCCGCGACTCCCATCAACATCGCGGTGTGCGCGTCGTGGCCGCAGGCGTGCATCACGCCAACCTCCTGGCCGTTGTAGGTCGCACGCACCTTGGATGCGAACGGCACGTCGACTTCCTCCGTCACCGGCAAGGCGTCCATGTCGGCGCGTAGTGCGACGACGGGCCCGGGCCGGCCGCCGCGCAGCACGCCGACGACACCGGTGTGCGCGACGCCGGTCCGCACTTCGATGCCGAGGGTGCGCAGGTGCTGCGCGACCAGCTCGGCGGTCCGCGTCTCGCGGTTGGAGAGCTCGGGGTGGGCGTGAATGTCCCGCCGCCACGCGATGACTTTGCTCTGCACCTGGACAGCTCGGCGGTCGACTTCGGCGTCGAGACGGCTCGCTTGGGCTGCGAGCGGTGTTGCCGCGACGAGGGTCAGTAAGGGCAAGAGTGTAATCCGCATGGGATGCACGATCCTATGGTTGCGTGGGTAAGCTGAACCGCTGGAAGAAACGCCACATCAACGTATCGGCGCCGATCACGTCGGTCGCCGGTCCAACGTACCGCTGCCAGGATTGCACTCCCGCACCGGGCCACACATGGCCGGCTCCCGTCAGCTTCCACAACACGAATTCGCTGCCGTCCGCGCATGGCCCGTAGCGGTACGGCGTGGCCGTGTGCGTCGCGCTCGGCGATCCCGGCCGGCCATGAATCGTCTCACCGACCGCCGGGGTGCTCGGGCAGCGATCAAATGCGACCCAATGGGCGATCACGCTATCCATGACCGGCTGCACCACGCGAACGTTCGTGAACGGGAACGGCGGACCGAGGCCGCCGGTGTAGGTCGCGCGCGGATCGTCGATGCTGTGGAAGTGCATGATCGGCACCGGCCGCGGCGAGCGGATCGAGTCCACGACCATCCCGCCCGCGATCGGGGCGATCGCCGCGATGCGGTCGCCCAACTCCGCGGCCAGGCGGTACGACATCATCGCGCCGTTCGATAGTCCCGTCGCATAGATACGGTGAGCATCGACCGGTGCCTGTCGCGCCAGATCGTCGAGCAGCGCGCGGATGAAGCCGACGTCATCCACCTCGTGGTCGTGCGCATAGCCACAGCAGCTGCCCGCATTCCAGGTGTGCAGGCGCCGACGCAGTCTTCCTGTGCCCTCGGGATACACGACGATGAAGCCTTCGCGGTCCGCCACAGGGTCCATCTGTGCGTAGTCCTGCTGGGCTTTGGCCGTTCCTCCTCCGCCGTGGAAGCTGAGCACGACCGCCAGGGGTTGCCCCTCGCGCACCTGGGGCGGCAGGTGCGCGGTATAACGCCGGGTGCGGTCGCCGAAGCGCAATGACAGGTCGTGGTTTCCGGGCGAAAGGGCAGGGGTCTGTACCAGAAGGATCCAGAGCGGGAGCATTGCGAATAAGCTAGCGAATCCGCGGCCGGGCTCGTTAGACACCTATGTCCTCGTTCCACAGCTCGGGGTGCGTCCGGATGAACTCGGCCATCATGCGGATGCAGGTTTGGTCCTGGCGCACCTCGAGTGCGACGCCGCGGCTCGACAGTAGCTCTTCCTCCCCGCGAAACGTCTGGTTTTCCCCGATGACGACGCGGCGAATTCCGTAAAGGAGAATCGCGCCGCTGCACATGGCGCACGGCGACAGCGTGGTATACAGCGTTGCGTCGCGATACACGGCCGCCTTCTGCCGCCCCGCATTCTCGAGCGCGTCCATCTCGCCGTGCAGCACCGCGCTGCCTTTTTGGACGCGCCGATTGTGGCCGCGCCCGATGACCTTCCCGCCGGACACGATCACCGCGCCGATCGGGATTCCGCCCTCGCGCCGGCCCTGCTGGGCCTCCGCGATCGCGGCCGCGAGGAACGGATCGGCGGTCATGCGTGCGCGACCATCGCGTCGTATTCGAAGACGTTCGGTCCCCGCGGCGCTTCGCGCGCGAGGGTGACCATCGCCCGCGCGACGGTGGCGGCCTGAATCGGACGATAGCGGCGCAGCCTGCCCACGAGGAGCAGCGACAGCAGCGGAGCAGCGAGCATCGCGCTGCGCTCGCCGAGTCGGAACTCCCCGCGCTGGCCGAGGAGCAGGGAGGGGCGAAACAGCTGGGTCGCCCGGTAGGGGAGCTTCCGAACCGCGGCCTCTGCCTCGCCTTTCACGCGGCTGTAAAAGACGCGGGATTCGGGATCGGCGCCGATCGCACTGACCAGCAAGAACTGCTTCGCGCCCGCGCGCAAGCCCGCGCGCGCCAGCCCGACGACAAAGTCGTGATCGACACGGCGAAACGCCTCCCGCGATCCGGCCTGCTTGATCGTGGTTCCGAGACAGCAGAAGACGTCGTCGCCATGCGGTAGATCGCTCACGGCCTCGACCGCGCCGAGATCCAGGATGCGCTGCTCCAGCTTGTCGTGCCGTAGCGGGGCGGTGCGGCGCCCCAGCGTGACGACATGCGTCCATTCGTTGTCGGCGAGCAGGAGGTCGAGCACGTGACTGCCGACGAGGCCGGTCGCGCCGGCAAGGAGAGCAGTGCGGCTCACGCGTTGATGAGCTTGCGCACTTCGGCGTGCGCGACCGCGACCGTCGGCTCTTCCTGGAGCAAGCGATGGTAGCGCTGCTGGAAATCGGCCCCGGCGGCATCGGGGCGCAAGCGGTCGCGTACCTGGGCGAGGAGGAGTTCAGCCGCGTTTGCGGCGTCGGGAGCGGGCGGGTCCGCGTCCAGCCAGTCGTCGATCTGCACGATGAGCGCGGAGATCGGGCGCAGCCAGTAGAACCATGGATCGTTCAGCACGAGCTGCAGCAACGCGCCACTGCCATCGACGCGACCATTGTGACGCTCGTAACGGATACGTTCCACTTCAAGCAACGCGCGATGCACGTGCAGCAGTGCGCGCCGGGCCTGTTCCAACCGGTGTCGTGGTGTCGGGGGCGCCATGATGCCATCATTGTAATCTGACTATGCCCTTCCTGCTCCTTGCCGTGGCGCAGATCTCCGACGCGCTGCAACACCGGCCCCTCATTGCCGTGCCGCTGTTGTTTGCCGCCGGACTCGTGACGAGTCTCAACCCGTGCATCTATCCGATGATTCCGATCACGGCGGGCGCGCTCGCCGGTGTGAACGTCGAGGGACGCACGCGCCGCCGCACGGTGGGACTGACGCTGACGTACGTCACCGGTCTCGCGCTGTTCTACGCGCTGCTCGGCATGATTGCGGGATTAACGGGCTCGTTGTTCGGAACGATCGGCGCCAGCGTCTGGGCGCGGTTAGTCATCGGCAACCTGCTCCTGGTCTTTGCGCTCGCCATGCTGGAGGTCATTCCCGTCCGGTTGCCCGCGCGACTGTCGGCCTGGGCCGCCAGCTTCGGCGGCGGCTCGTATCCAGCCGTTTTGTTGCTGGGTGCGACCTCGGGCCTGGTGGCGGCGCCGTGCGGCGCGCCCGCATTCGCGGCGGTCCTGACGTGGGTAGCGACGACACGCAGCGGCGTGCTGGGGTTCATCTATCTCTTCGTCTTTTCGCTGGGCATGACGGCGTTACTCGCGGTCGTGGGGTTGTTCTCTGGTACGGTGTCGGCATTGCCGCGCGCGGGGGCGTGGATGGCGTGGATCAAAAAGGGCGCCGGCGTGGTTCTACTGCTCATGGCTGAATACTATTTCGTCAAAGCGGGGCAAGTGTGGTAAAGACGTGCGTCGTGCGGCGTGCGTCGTACGTGGCGCTGTTGCTGCTGGCTCCCTCATGGGCGCACGCCCAGGATGTTATCGGCATCCCCGTTGGTGAGACGCCGCCCGCCGTGACCGTGGAAAACCTCAACGGCGATTCGGTGGCGCTGTCGCAGTGGATCGGCAGGAAGCCGGTCATTGTGGAGTTCTGGGCGACGTGGTGCCCGATTTGCGCGGCGCTGTTGCCGCGGATGGAAGCGGCGCAGCAGAAATACGGCGACCGCGCCGAGTTTCTCGTCGTCGCCGTGGCGGTGAATCAGAGCAAGAACACGGTGCGCCGGCATCTCGCACAGCATCCGATGCCGTTCACGTTCTTGTGGGATGGGAATGGTGCCGCGGTGAGGGCATTCCAGGCTCCATCGACATCGTACATCGCGGTGCTGGATAGCAAGGGACGCGTCGTTTATACCGGGGTTGGTGAGGATCAAAATATTGAGGCGGCGATGGAGACAGCTTTTGCCGCCCCATCGCCGCCCCTTCGCCGCCGCTCGCCGCCCTAGTGAGCCGTCGAGTCAGCAGGAACCAACTTCCCGATCGCCGCTCCCAGCTCCGTGTACGCCGTCGGGTCGATCTCCCGAAACGGCGTCTGCCGGTAGGCGATTTTGCCGTCCGGTCCCACCACGAAGAGGTTGCGGTTGTCGAGCTTGTAGCGCTCGTTGAACGCGCCGTAGGCTTTCCCCACGGCTGAGCCGGTATCGCTGGCAAAGAGGACCGGATAATCGGCGTCGCGCGCCCAGGAGGCGAGCGCCGTATCGACATCGGCGCTGACGGCGATGAGGACGACGTTGCGGCCGTTCTTGAACACCTGTGCGTACTGATCACGGTACGCATTCATTTGGATCGTTCAGCCACGCGTTCGGGCTTTGAAGAAGAACGCGAGCACCACCGTCTTCCCCTTGTAATCGCTGAGGTGGACAGGGTTTTTGAGCGTCCCGTACCGCGTGGCGCCGGGGAGTGCGAAGTCGGGCGCCACGGCGCCGACCGCGAGCGCTTGCGCCTCTGCCGCAGCCGGTTGCTGCATCGCCAGGGCCAGTAAGAGTGTCGCGAACATCACAGGATCCTTGGTGTGGACAGTCAATAAATTACTTGTGCAGCAGCTTCCACGCTTGTTCCCGCCAGTCGAGCTTCGATCCGACCACGCACCACAGCGCTGCCAGCGGCTCGAGTAGGCGGGATCCGTCGATCCCTCCGATATCGGCGACGTTCCAGCCGAACTCCGTGCAGATCTGCGTGACCGTTCGCTTCGCCGCGGCGTCGTCCCCCGCGATGAACATGTCGGGTGGCCCACCAGGAAGTTTCGGATCTACCATCAGCGAGTTGCCCACGATGTTGAACGCTTTCACCACACGCGATTTCGGTAACCAGCGCTGCACCTGCTCGCCGCCCGAATCGTCGAAGCCGAGGGCGAGCGCGAAAGGTGTGGCGGGCGTGGGTTTGAACGGATTCGTCACATCGATGACGACTTTGCCCGCGAGGTTCTTCGGGTCGGTGAGCTGGATGGCGTTCTCGGTCCCGGGCCACGGCGTGCAGAGCAGCGCGATCTCCCCGAACTTCGCGGCGTCCGCGTAGGACTGCTTGGGATCGCGGTGCCCGAGCTTGACCTGGTGACCGTGCCTGGTGAATCCCTGCGCGAGCGCCTGCCCGACGGCTCCCGTGCCGAGGATCCCGATCTTCATTTCCTGGCCCCCTCTCCGACGCGGTAGCGAGTTCTGAGGATCTCGACGTGATGGCGCTCGTGTCCCGGAATCATGAAGGCCAGCGCCCGCACGCTGACCGGCTTGCCGCTCGCGGTACCGCGGCGCCGCCACGCGTCGGCATCGAAGGTGCGCAGCAGCGCGAGCGTCGCGGCGCGGGCGGTGCGCAGCTCGCCCACGAGATCGGCGAGTGAGCGATCGTCGAATCTGGCGGCGGGGACGTAGCTGTTCTCGTCGAATCCGGGCAGGGGAGTCGTGTCGCCACGGCCGATCCGCAGCGCGCGATAGGCCATGATCCGCTCGACGTCGGTGAGGTGGCCCACCACTTCCTTGATGCTCCATTTGCCGCGGTCGTAGCGGTACAGCGCGTCGACCTCTGAAACCCCCCGCAGCAGTGTCGCGGTCTGCTCTATCTGCTCGGCGCAGACGATCACCGGGTCGAGCTCGGGGACCAGCTTGATGTAGCCGACATAGTGCGACGGGATCTCGTCGGCCTCGGGCCGGCCGAGGGTGCGGGTGTTCATGACGCTTAGCCGCCGAGCTCGGTGAGCGTCATGGCCTTCACCGTCTTCGCCTCACCGGTGAGAATGCGGCGGTGATAGTCCACCTGGCCCAGGTGGTATGCGAGATGCGTCGCGAAGTGCGCGAGAAAGGCTCCGGTCGAGGAGCTGACGCCGCCGACCTTTTCGGGAAAGGGGCTGGCGAGGTCGGCCTCGCTGATCTTGCTCATGCCGTCTTCGACCGCGGCGATGGCGTTGTCGATCTCGCGCAGCAGCTCGGCGCGCGGCACGTCCTTGTCGCCGAATTCGGCATCGCGATTGCGGACATACCCGTTCTTGCCGAGCACGTTGCCGAGGAAGTACTGGAGATTGCCGGCGAGATGGAGCGCGAGGTTGCCGCCCGGATTCGTGATGCCCGGACGCACCTCCCAGAGATCGCTCTCGGTGGGATACGATTCGATCTCGCGGCGCAGCGCCTTCAGCTCGCGCGTGATGACGATGGTGATCCACTCTTTCATCAGATCCTCCCGACGCGCATGGCGACCCGCCAGCGTGCCAACTTCGGTTGCTGTGGCGAGCCCCAGACGGACGCGAGCTCGGCGACCAGGCCATCCACCGGATCGTCGCGGTGCTGCTTCATGTATGCCCGAGTAGCCGACCAGGTGCGGACATACCCGACGACCTCCTCCAGGGTGAGCTGTTGCTCGATCGCGAATGGCGGAGCCGCAAATTCGGCAAATGGAAAGTCGATGGTCTGGTAACGTGCTTCGACATGGCGCCGTTCCGGCGGCCAGTACGGGCCTACAACGTCGCTGTGGAAGCGAAGCATAATCGGGTCGATTTGCGGCGAGAGCTCGAACAGGCCGTAGCACCAGATCGCGATTACGCCGCGCGGCCGCAGGACCCGCCGCACCTCGGCCCAGAAACGCGGGCGGTCGAACCAGTGCACCGCTTGCGCCGCGGTTACCAGGTCGACCGACGCGTCGTCCAGGCCACTGACCTCGGCCGGTCCCACCCGGTAACTCACATTCGCCTGGGGCGTTGCCGACTCGATTTGCGCCGCGCTTGCATCGGTTGCGGTGACGTGGCGGAGATAGCGGGCCAGACCGGCGGCAGCCTGGCCGGAGCCGGTCCCCGCGTCCCACGCCGCGTCGCGAGCGGGCGACTCCCGCGCCAGGAATTCGAACAGCGCGTCGGGATAGCGCGGCCGGAACTCCGCGTACGCGGCCGAAACGCCGGAGAAGTGGTCCGCGAACGTCACGGCGCGGTACGCGGCGGTGGCGGCGGAGGGGCAGGTGGCGTTGGTGCGAGCGGCGGCGTGCTACGCTGCGCGTCGCGACACTCCGGCCACGCGCCCGGCTGGCCGGACTGCGTCACCGCAAACACGGTGCGCTTCTCGCGCGAGACGTGGACCGTGTCTTCCGACGCGAGATACACGAGCATCGCCGCCAGCGCGGCGTTGTTCTTCACGTCGTCGAAACTGATCTTGTCGTACGTATCGCGATTGGTGTGCCAGGTGTAGCGGCCATAATCCCAATCACCCGAGCCGAGGTTGAAGCCCGGAGCGCCGCACGAGACGAACGACGCGTGATCGGTGCCGCCGCCACTCGGCCCGCCCGGAAAGGTGAACTTGATGTTGCGCGTGATGTCGGCGGGGACACGCGCCAGGTAGCGCGCGAGACTCGCGGACGCATCAGGAAATCCCGACGCACTCATGCTCTCGATGCGCCCAGTCCCGTTGTCTTGATTGAACAGCGCCTGCAGGCCGTTCACGATCTCCGGGTGGTCCTTCACGAATCCGCGGGAGCCGTTCAATCCTTGCTCTTCGCCGCTCCAGTGGCCGACGAGAATCGTGCGGCGCGGATTGGGATACACCTGCTTCAGGATGCGCACGGCTTCGAGCATCGCGATGGTGCCCGTCCCGTTGTCGGTCGCGCCCGACCCGCCGTCCCACGAATCGAAGTGCGCCGAGAGCATCACGTACTCGTTGGGCAGCTCGCTGCCTTGCATTTCGGCGACCACGTTGAACACGGGTTGCTCGCCGAGCGCTTGTGATTCGGCGGTCACCTCGATGACGGGTCCCTGCTTGTTCTCGGCGAGACGGTACAGGAGGCCATAGTCTTCACACGCGACGTCCAGCACGGGGGCGCGGTCGGTGAACGCCGCGAAGATTTTCTGCACGCCCCAGCCTTGGGACCAGAAGCTGCCGACGATCCCCGCCGCACCGGCGGCCTCGAGGCGTCGGGAGAGCCCGGCGGTGCCAGCGACACCTCCTCCGGTGACGTAGCCCGTCCGCCGCAGCCGTTCTTGCCAGGCCTGCTGCGCGGCGGTGCGCCGGGCCTTCAGCGTATCGAGCCCGCCGGGTGGCGCCCATTTTTCCCAGCTGTCGTCAGGGCGGCACGTCGGCTGCGCCAAAGAGATGAGCACGAACTTGCCTTTGACTTGTGGCAGCCAGGCAACCAGCGCGCTGCTGTCGGGGACGTCGGGAAGGATCACGACCGTGCCGCGCACCGGCTTGCCACGCGGGGTCGGCGGGCTCCACGCCAGGGCGGTACCCTCGAGGGTGCGTGCGCGCGGGGCAACGAGGTCGATGTGCGTCTTGCCCCGGCGCCAGCTGCGCCAGGTGCCGTACTGCTCTTTGCGCGCCGGAATGCCCCACGCGCTGTAGGTCGCGAACAGCCAGTTCTGCGCCGCGTTCATCCCAGGCGATGCGGTGAGACGCGGACCGAGCGAGTCGAACAGCACCTGGGCGAAATGTTGGAGCTGGGAGCTGTCGTTCTCGAGCGCCCAGATCCGGCGCAGTACGGGATTCTCGACCGCGAAGCCGGTGGGTCCCGGCGGTGGACCTTGCGTGGCGGCGGTGGTGGTGACAACGGCGGCAAAGAACAGTGCTGCGGGGAGGACGCGTCGCACGGTGCAACTCCTGGGAAATTCGTGGAAGAAGGAAGTTAACCGTGCGCTGAAGCGCCGGCTCGGCCACTATGGGCGTCCTTAAGGACGCGTGTCCTTGCCGAGCCGGTCCTTTAGGACACGGTTCAAACGGATCCGATACCGTACTTCGGTCCTCGCGATGACGTCATCCGGCATGATGCCGCGGTAGGCGACGTTCCACGATTCCACGTGAATGCGGCCCACCGTCTCGGCGTCGGCGGCCAGCGCCCGTCGAATGCTCATCCGCCCAGCTTGGCCTCCCACTCTTCCAGCGACCGCGGCCAGTCGGCCTTGAGCAGCCGCGACAGCGACCGATCGGCGAGGACGCGACCGCCGGTCTGACACGTCGCGCAGTAGTTCGCTTCATTGTCGGCGTAGCGAATCCGCAGGACCGGTGATCCGCACACCGGACATGGCTTTTTGTAGCGGCCGTGCACCGCCATACCTTCCTTGAACGCGCTCACCTTTTCCGGGAACTTGCCGCCGGCCTCCGCGCGCAGCTTCTCGATCCAGTAGCGCACGGTGTTCTGCGTTGCCTCATGCAGACGGGCGACCTCCGCTTCGCTCAGCTTTCCCGTGAGCAGAAATGGCGAGAGCTTGGCCGCGTGGAGGATCTCATCCGACAGCCGGTTGCCGATGCCATCGAAGATGCGTGGGTCGGTGAGCGCCCGCTTGAGCGTGTGCGATTCGGTTTGCAGCCGCTCTTGAAAAGCCGAGACGCTGGAACCGAGCACGTCGAGCCCGCCAGGGTCGTGTTTCGCGAGTGCCGACTCTCCCTCGACGACGTGCAGCGAGGCGCGGTGTTTGGGACTGGCTTCGGTGAGCAGCAGGGTGCCGGTCGGAAAGTCGAACGAGGCGAGCCCCACCTTGGCGGGAGGCTTTGTCCCTTCGGGCCGCCACTTGAAACGCCCGGCGATCATCAGGTGAAAGACGAGAAAGACTTTCCCTTCCATCTCCCATACGATGCGCTTACCGAGGCGACGCAGCCCCACGACTCTGCGTCCCTCGGCTGCGCTCAGTGGAGGGTCGACGGTACGCAGCAGCGAGGGACTGACGATGCGGGCGCGCTCGAGCGGCTGGCCGACGATGCGCGGCGCCAGCGCTTCGAGGTAAATCGTGATATCAGGGAGCTCCGGCATGGCCGGGTGGAATCTACTGAAACACCTGCAATGCCACCTCGACGCGGCCGAACGGCGCGCTCACCTGCACGCCTTGCACCATCTGCTTGACCTTGATGAACATGTCGCGCGCGATCGCGACGCCCTCGGCGAGTGCCGCTTCCTTGCCCTTCTCCTGCGCTTTCCGCATCCGCTGCAACACCTCTTCCGGCACCGAGACGCCCGGGACTTCGTTCGCCAAAAACTCGGCGTTGCGCAGCGAGATCAGCGGCCAGATGCCGGCGACGATCGGCGTCTTGTACTGCTCGACGCGCTGCAGGAACACCTCGAGTTGGTGCACGTCGAAC
>DASPXJ010000099.1:0-6521 GCA_035637355.1 Gemmatimonadales bacterium | reverse complement strand
TGTTCGTGCATCGCCTGTCGCCCCCGCCGGGCCATAGTCGCTCCTCCAGCATTGCGATGCTCTTCGATATGCTCGAGGATCGGAAGACTGAACCAGACAATTCCTTCGCGCGACTGCGCCGAGCGGAGCATGTCCTGGATGCCGCTGAGCAGCAGCTCGTCCTTATCGTGGAAATGCGCATAGAAGGTTGACCGGCCGACGTCGGCACGAGCCAGAATCTCCTTGACCACGATGTCGTCGTAGGGTTTTTCGCGAATCAGCGCCCCGAGCGCCTCGCGCAGCAGCGCTTCGGTCTTCTGAGTGCGGCGGTCCTTCGTTCGTTTGTCGTGCATCGTGATTCGTTCCTCCGGTCGGCGATGTGGGACAGAACCATGGGTTTGTCCATTATCGCACACAGCGAGCTTGTTGTTCTTCACCCACCGCTGCCCACCCGCATACTACGGATACGCATTCATCGCGTTACCACGGAGATCTTCTGACAATGACGAATGATCACTATTCCGCACCCGGGACCAAGGGGCGAGTGCTCCACTCGCCGCGAAGCTACGACCTTCTGGCCTGGCTCCTGCTGCGTGGCAAGGAGCGCTCGTTTCGCGAGCGGCTGGTGGAGCTGGCGCGCCTCGAGCCTGGCCAGTCGGTGCTGGATATCGGCTGCGGCACCGGATCGCTGGCGATCACGGCGAAACGGCGGGTCGGACCTGCCGGGACGGTGCAGGGAATCGACGCGTCCTCAGAGATGATCGCCAGAGCGAGGAAGAAGGCAAGCAAGGCCGGTTTGGATGTCGCCTTTACCGATGGTGTCGTCGAAGCGCTGCCGTTTCCGGACCGACACTTCGACGCGGTATTAAGCACGCTAATGCTGCACCATTTGCCGCGCGAAGCGCGCCAGCAGTGTGCCCGCGAGATGCGCAGGGTAACGAAGCCCGGCGGCCGCGTGCTCGCGGTGGATTTCGGAAGGCCCGCGGGCGGTCGCAAGAGCTTCCTAGAACACTTCCACCGTCACGGAGGCGTTGACCTGGCGGACATCGTCAAGCTCCTGAGCGAGGCAGGACTAAAGATCGTCGAGAGTGGTGCGGTCGGCGTGCGCGACCTCAACTTCGTTCTCGCGACGGCGTGATGAGCTGGCGGTTCTGGGTTCTGCTGGCGCTCCTTGCGGGGCTCCTCGCTGGCCACGGCGCAATCCTGTACTACGTCTCGTCGCACCTGACCTTATCGGCTGCGGTACTGTCGGGCGCCATCATGCTGTTGGTAGTTAAGTACCTATTCCTTCGGCGATACCACTCGGAGAAAGGGATGTGATTGAGCGCTGGTGACGAGAGAGGCGCCGGTCGGAATCGAACCGACGAATCGAGGTTTGGCAGTGGCCAGGAGCGCCTGCGCACCTGGGCCCCGAGAGATCAGTCGTCAAGCGCCACCTTGACATCGACGACTGGCGTCCCGTCGATCGCCTCGATCGGCCCGACGTTGGCCTCCGGGAAGGAGGATGGGACGATATCGTACCCGGAAAACCTAGGGGTGGGAACCTCCGGTCGAGACCCACGACCCAACAAGGATCAAGCCCAAACCTACGACCGAAACGAGGCTGAGCCGCTCTCCCAGGGCCATGACTCCCACGACCACCGCGACCAGCGGATTCACATACGTGATCACACTGGCTCGACTCGGCCCGGCCTCGGCGATCAACCGAAAGAAGACGATCAATCCGGCTGCGGTGCAGATGATGCCGAGCACGGCGATCGCGATCAGGGCGGACACCGATGGGAGCTGGCCTGGAAATGTCGCGATCGCCGGCGGGAGCAACGCGACCGTGGCAATCAGCAGGCTCGCCGTCACGGGTCCCAGGGGATCGAGATCGGAAAGCCGGCGGCTGACGATGATCGGAGCGATGGCGTAGCCGAGCGTCGCCACGAGCACGAGCGCGGCGCCGAGCAGCTCGGTCGCACGGCCGGCGACGTCGAAACCGAGCAGGGCCACGACGCCGCCGAAGCCGATGAGCAGGCCGAGCAGACGCTTGCCGCTCAAGCGCTCGCCGGGAATCAGTCGCAGCGAGAGCAACGCTACCATCAGTGGCATCGTGGCGACCAGAATCGCAGTCAGTGACGACGTGATGTATTGCTCGCCGATCGAAATCAGGATGAACGGGACGGCGACTTCACACGCGGTGTAGCCGATGATCGCCGCCGTGCGGTCGCGCAATCCGCGCAGCACGTTCCGTCGAATGGCGAGCGGGAGTAACAGCGCCGCGGCCAGGGCGATACGCGACCACGCCACGAACGCCGGCGCGATGCCGGCATCGACCGCAATCTTGATGAAGAGATACGGGACGCCCCAGATCACGGAGCTGAGAATGAAGAGGAGCCAGGCTCGCCTTGTCACGCGCGCTAGTTCCCGCCGAAGAAGCTCTTGGGAGTCTCGCCCCTGAGGAACTGCTCGATGATCGAGTGCAGCAGCGCCACCTGAGTGATCACGGCGGTGTGCGAGGTCGCCGGCAAAACGGCGAGGCGCGAGGCCGCCAGCGGCTTGCCCATGTCGCCCATGGCGCCCCCGCCGAGCAGGCGGAACAGCGACACGTTGTGCTCGAGCGTCGAGACGTCGGCGTCACCGGCGATGATGAGTACAGGGGTCTTCATGGTCTTCACATCGGCCTCCCACGCCATCGGCTCGCTCTCGAGCGCGATCAGCTTGCGGGCCAGCTCGCGAAAACCGTTCGGGTTGACGGCGAGCTTCCGATATTCCTGCTCGAGCATCGGAGGGAACATTTCCACCTTCATCTGCGGGATCATCGCCTTGAACTCCGGCTGCCAGCCCTGCGCGTCGTACGCGGCGGACGCCGCGACCAGACGGTTGATCTTCTCCGGGTGCCGGATCGCGAACTGCAGCCCCGCCGCCGCGCCCATCGAGTAGCCAAACACGTCCGCCTTCTTGAGTCCCACCGCATCCATGAACGCCGCCACGTCGTCCGCCAGGTTGGGATAGGTGATGGGCCGATCGATATCGGTAGTCCGTCCGTGCCCCTGCAGCTCGAGCGCGTAGACCCGATGCGTCTTGGCGAGCGCCGGGATGATCCCGCCCATGGTCGGGATGTTCATGTAGGCGCCGTGCAGGACGACCAGCGGCTCACCAGCGCCGGACACTTCGTAATACATCCGCATGCCGTTGACCTGGACGCGGTGACCAGTCGCCTGGCCAGCCGCAACAGTGGCGGCGCCGAGCATGATGACCGCGGTGAGGGTGCTGCGAAACATCGGTTCCTCCTGGTTGATGTACCTCTGCGTCGAACGACGAGGCTTCAAATCGACAGTGGAAGAGCTAGCAGAAGGTGGGAGAGGCGCCGGTCGCTAGGGCCGCCGTGCCGAGAGCAGACATGAGGTCGTGCATGTGTGGCCCCCAGTGTGTGACAACAATGTCTCAGAGGGGTCTATTCGTCACCGTTCTTGATCGGCGTTAAGCCTCGTTCCCGCGCTTCTCGATCAAACCACTCGCGGTACTTGGGCAGGACGTTCACGGGCTCTTTCGTAGGGTCATTCTTAAGCTCCTTCCGCAGCGAAGGCATCACCCGCTCTTTCTGCCACATTGCTGTTCCCAACAGGTGGCGCGTCTGCCGCTTCATGTCTTCCATTCGATGAGCGACCTGCAAGCCCTCCTGATGAGCTAGATCCATTTCATCTGGGGTAACGATTGGGTTGCTACTCATCTGCAAGCGGATGAGTTCGCGGGCCGCGTCTCGGACCTTCCCGGCATCCTCGTCAATGCGTGCTTGCTGCGCTGCGGCTGCAGTGACGTCAGCGTAGTACATAGAGATTTCACCGACGAGCTTCTGCGGAAGCAAGTCGGGAATCTCGTCTAGATAGGCGTCGTACGCCGCTCGCGAGAAGCCGACAATCATGAAGTTGGGATCACCGTTGTCCTCGGGCGTAGCCTCGAAGATGTGGTGTCTGAAAATCTCGTAGTACAGAGCAATCTTGATCGCTTTGGCTCGCCGTCGTCTGCCGAAGAACCACCTCCCCACTTCGACAAGGATGCTGCTTAGGAGACCAGCCCCGGCTCCAGCGAGCGCCGCGATGACTTCGGGAGAAGCGGCCATTTGGTTCGTGATCTATCCCATCAGTTGATGTCGAGAGCAAACACCCCGTCAAGCTGACCCGAATGGAGATTGGGCTGCTCCCCGATCTTTGTGAAGTGCAGAGCTTGCACGAGGTGGAGACTCGGCTTGTGGCCCGGAGCTACGCGAGCGATGACTCGCCGGACCGCTGGACCGCCTCGCAGGGCATCAAGCACTGCTGAGCGAACATCACTCCCGATGCGCCTACCGCGCACATCCTTCCGGAGAGCAATTGTGATCTCGAAATCCCCTGGTTCCGCGCCGTTGCCGTCGTACCGTCGCAGGCTGAGAGCGCCGAGAACCGAGCCGGTAGGGGCAGCGATTGCGGCGGGCCGCATCGTGTCAACGTGGCCCCGTTGGAAGGCAGCGTCTGGACTTTCGCCGGGGCGCCGGGTGAATGCTGAGGATGTGCCAACATATTTTCGGACTTCCTCGTCCGCGTATAGCGCGTCGAGTGCTGCGCAGTCGGCGCCCGTAACCTCCCGCACCGTGAACTCCTTTGCTTCCACGGGGAGGGGCAGGAGCGTGATCATCAGAGGTAGTGGGGTAGCAGGGTAACGGGGTAACGCCCTACAGGGGAATGGTGCCGCACCCTAAGAGTCCGACCGTCCCATTCCTTGGTTCTAGCTCGGCTTGAAGGTAGAGTGCGATTGTCTTGCCGTCTCTCAGATCATCGCAGCGGAAGCGATAAAGCCAAAGGTCCTCCATGGGACCACCCCACTTCTTAGCGACATTCTCCAGATCGTTCGCCGCTGCGAGGAGGTGCTGCTCCACGCACTTGCGAACACCTGCAACGTCTTTCCGTCTCTTGAGAAGTTCAGCGAATTGTTCAATTGCCCCGTGCGTCCAAACTAGCTCACGCCGCGGCATGCGCTGGTTGGGGCGCTGGTTCCAGTATCTGCTCTAATGCGCTCATGGCCTCAGCGTGAGACAGGCACTGCCCCGCGCGGAGTTGGCGGCGTCGTTCCACAAGCTCCTCTAGCGAGATTGTCAGCTCATTGGCCTTTGCGTTGTTTACAATGTCCATCTCTAGCGGCTTCTCCTTCGCACCCTTCTTTTGTGCACGCACCATGGGCTCGGTCTGGTAAACGATGTCATCCAGTAGCTCCCGAAGATCAACGCGGGAGTATTCACGGCAGACGTATGAAAGAATCTCAACCTCGGCGGGGCTGAACGACGGCGGAGCTTCTTTTGCTCCCGCCGTGTACAGGAAGCCTTCCTTGCCCGAGGGGTACACCACGGCTTCCTCGACAACAACGCCACCATCCCGCAGCCGGGTGATCCATGTCGTGAGTTTCTTTTCGTACGGGCCGTAGAAATGCCAGATGTACTTGATACCGGAGATCGGGCGGCCAAGGAATCGGCGCGCCTCGTAATCGGCCAGGTACAAAAGCTTCATCAGGCGGGTACGGCCAAGGTTCCCATCGCGTCCGCAACGATTCACGAAGAACGCGACGAGCTCCTCCTCGCGGCTCAGCTTGATGTCCGCCATGGTACCCCTCCGCCGTAATTCGGGCTTCAAGTAACGTCGAGCCCTCATGACACAACCCTTTATGATATCAGCATATGGGTCCGCCGGTCAACGGTCGGACCTCGCGTAGATCTACTTGTGGTAACCATAGCAGGTTCCGTGCCCTCTGCTGGTTGTGCTTGGCGTCGCCCCAACATGCGCCGTCGTCGCGCACTCCGTTAGGGTGAAGATGCGGCATCGAGGGGTGTTTTTGCGGCATCCCAGATCACCATTCGCGAGATGCCTTCCCCTCCGTCCGCGTCGCATGGGACCAGCAAGAGTGTGAGCAGTTAGCCCAGCTGCGGCCTGGGGTCCGTAGGCAGTAGCCATCCCCCAGAATCCTCAATTCCTTTCGATCACTTGGTACAGTTAGGCCACTCACCTGGAGGTACCGACGCACGCAGGACCAAGAAGGCTCCCCAACCGTCGCGCTCGAAGTTCAGGGGCGGGAGGATCACGCGGCTCGTCAAGGACAGTCCACGCCTGAAGTGCACGCACGGCTTCCGCTCCTTCGCGCTGCTCGCGTCCGGTCATGACCTATGAGCAGTACCTCGCGGCGGCGACGCCAGGACCTCGCATGGGACCTGCGGCATCGGGTATGTGAAGGTGTCGTAGCGACGCGCGCGTGACCGGCGCCGGAGCTCGGGCGGCCCTGAAGCCCGCCCGTTTCACACCTATCAGCCCCGCCCCTCCCGCGGGGCTCGGTCCCGTCCCGGTCGAGGCTCCTACACGCTCCCCCGCCCCGCGGCGCGCCTATGCTATCATCGCCTCGTCAACGTCCGCTCAACCGTGCGTCGAGATAGCCGACACGCTCGGGGTCGGAAGCTCCGCAGTCCGGTGGCACTCTCGGTAACGCTTCGGCTCGCACCGACCTACTGACACTCGTTGTGCCCCACCTGTGCCCCAAGA
>DASPXJ010000098.1:0-2237 GCA_035637355.1 Gemmatimonadales bacterium | reverse complement strand
ACGCGGTCGAGCGCGAATTTCCCGCCGCCCAGGATCGCGAGGGCGAGCGCCACGATCAGCAGCATGAATTCGAACTCCCAACCGCCGTTGTCGCCCGTGAACTTGCGGTGGACTTTGGTGATCAGGAACTGGAGCGCGCCGAGCATCACGATTACCAGCCCGAGCGCGGCGAGCTGGGTCAGGAAGCCGACCAGCAGGCCGAGGCCGCCGGCGGGTTCGGCGATCGAGAGGATGCGGAGGTTGCGCAGCATGCCGGCGGGCATCTGCTGGGATGGTTGCATGCTCCACAGTTTGCGCTTGCCGAGCCCGTGGCTGAGGAAGACGGCGCCGAGGCCGAGGCGGAGGACGAGCAGGGCGACGTCGCTGAAGTGGTGGAGTGACGCGAAGAAGGCCATGGGACCTCCGGGAAGGGGTGCTTGACGACGGTTACTCAGCCGTCTAGCTATGTCCAAGATGCTCTACACTACCTGCCCGATCTGTCGCTGTAAAATGGCCTTCTGTCCGGGAGGAACGCAGCCGTAGTGTAGCGCGAATTGGTTTCCGAGTGTTACGCGGCTGCGGTCCCGAAGCTTGAGGGATGGCAGCCGTTTTTGTTTTCCCCGGGGCATGGCCCCGGGGCTCGCTACCCAACGTAAGTAAGGAGGCAACATGCCGCAGACTGTGGTTGCTGTACCAGAGATTGCGAAGCGAGGCTATGCCCACCCCGAGGTGCTCGTCTCGACACAATGGGTGGAGGAGCATCGCACCGATCCCAAGGTCCGGATCGTCGAGTCGAACGAGGACATCCTGCTCTACGAGACGGGCCACATCCCCGGCGCCGTGAAGGTCGACTGGGTGACGGACCTCAACGATCCGCTGGTCCGCGACTACTTGGGTCGCGAGCGCTTCGAGCGGCTGCTGCGCGCCAAGGGGATCAACAACGACACGACGATCGTCTTCTACGGCGACAAGAACAACTGGTGGGCGACGTACGCCTTCTGGGTCTTCACGCTGTTCGGCGTCGAGCAGCTCAAGGTGATGGACGGCGGCCGGCTGCGCTGGGCGGAGGAGGGCCGCGAGCTGGTCACCGCGGTGCCCAAGTATCCCGAGGGCAACATCACCGTGGGGGAACGCGACGATTCCCGGATCCGCGCGTTCCGCGCCGAGGTGGAGCAGCACGTGCAGCGTCGCGGGCCGCTGGTCGACGTGCGCAGTCCCGAGGAGTACCGCGGCGAGCGGCTGCACATGCCCGAGTATCCGAATGAGGGGGCGCTGCGCGGCGGGCACATCCCCGGCGCGAAGAGCATTCCGTGGGGGCGCGCGGTGACGCCTGAGACACACACGTTCAAGCCCGCGGCGGAGCTGCGGACGATCTACGAAGCGGAAAACGGATTACAGAAGACTGACGACGTCATTGCCTACTGCCGGATCGGCGAGCGCTCCTCGCACACCTGGTTCGCGCTGACCTATCTGCTCGGCTTCACGAACGTGCGCAATTACGACGGCTCGTGGACCGAGTGGGGCAACACGGTGCGGGCGCCGATCGAGAAGCCGTAGTGGATCGCGAGACCCGCATCGCCTGGCTGGTGGATCATTATCGTCGCCCGAGACACGCCGGCACGCTCCCCGACGCTGATGCTCGTGTCCCGGGCGGCAATCCGGGGTGTGGGGATGTGATTACGATGTACTTAAAGGGAGGGGGGACGGGGGATGGGGGACGGGTAAATCGCATCGCCGCCGTCGGGTGGGAGGGCGTGGGATGCACGCTGAGCCAAGCGGCGGCGTCGATTCTCGCCGAGCGGGTGAATCGCGAGCACACGTCATTCGAGGAGATCCTCAACTTTACTCCTGAAGCCTGGATCGATTTGCTCGGCCGAGATATTGCCGAGGCGCGGCCGCAGTGCGCGCTGTTGGCGCTGGGGACGCTGAAGGCGGCGGTGAAGACGGTGGAGATGAATCGGAAGCTGAAGGAGGCGGGGCATACGGAGGAGCAGATTCGGGAGCTGCGGCGGGAGCGATCCCACTCTTGAGAGTGGGACAATCAAGGCGCGTAGCCGCTGGCGCGCAGCACCGCCACCGGATCGCGCAGCTCGAGTAGCTCGCGCACCGCAGCGCGCTTATCCTTTGTGATCGTGGGCGTAGTTCTATTCACGGGGTCGCTGTGGCTGGAGAGGAGAAGGACGCATGACGGATAGTGTCACTCTCGCCCTTGGTAGCGTACTGCTCTTGGGGATAATCGGTTTCTTGATTGCGTTGCG
>DASPXJ010000097.1:0-2969 GCA_035637355.1 Gemmatimonadales bacterium | reverse complement strand
CGTTGAACAAAGCCGCTACGCGGCGGGGTGGTGACGAGGGGGGGTAGGCGAAGCCGGCGACGTGGTCCGCGACGAGGGCGATCGGCGCCGGAGGCGGGGCCTTTGGTGAGCGTCGAAGTCGGTGAGGATGCAGCCTCCTTGGCCGGCGGTGTTCAGAGCGCCGCCGACCAAGGAGGTTCTCATGACGACGCTACGAGAGAAGATGATGCAGGATTTGAAGCTGGCTGGCTACGCCGTCAAGACGCAGCGCACGTACCTCGATGCAATCGGGGACTTGGCAAAGTTTTGCTGGTCTCCGGCAGAGCTGGGGCAGGAACAAGTGCGAGACTGGGTCGAGCGGCTGACTAAGAGCAAGGTGGGTCCGCAGCGATTGCGGCAGCATTTTGCGGCGCTGAGGTTCTTGTACGGCAAGACGCTGGGGCGTCCGCAGTTGGTGGCGTTTCTATCGTGGCCGAAGGATCCGGATCGGCTGCCGGTCGTGCTGAGCGAGGAGCAAGTGGGCCGGCTGCTGGAGGCGCTCGAATCGCCGAAGTATCGAGTGTTCTTCACGACCGTGTTCGCGACGGGGATGCGGGTGGGTGAGGTCTGCCGCCTCAAGACCGAAGACATCGACGCCGCTCGAAGCGTCATCCACGTGCGAGCCGGCAAGGGAGGCAAGGAACGGTTGGTGATGCTCAGTCCACGACTGCTCGCCATTTTGCGCGCGTTTTGGAAACAGGAGCGACCGGCTTTACCGTACGTGTTCACGTCCAAGACGGGTCGACCGCTGAACGCGGACTTTGCGCGCAAAGTCCTGAAGAAAGCTTGCGCGCAGGCGAAGCTGGGCAAGAAGGTGACGCCGCACACGCTGCGTCATTCGTTCGCCACGAGTTTGCTCGAGAGCGGCACCGACCTTCGTGTCATCCAGGTGCTGCTCGGCCACGCGAGCATCCGTTCGACGACGCGCTACGCACGAGTGTCGGCGGGAATGGTCGCGAAGACCAAGAGTCCCTTGGAGCGCTTGCCAAAAACCGGCTGACCTCGTCGTGACCTGCCCGGCACTCGCCGGGCGGCCACGCTGGGACATCGCCGAGATCGTGCGGCGGCACCGCGCGAAGCTCGAGGCTCACGTGCGTCTGACGCTGGAACAGCGAGGGGTGCTACGTGCCATCGAGCTTTGCCGAACCGCCGCACTCGGCGGCCACCTGGACGTGTGCCGCGCCTGCGGATACGAACACGCCGCGTACAACTCCTGCCGCAACCGGCACTGCCCCAAGTGTCAGGCCCTCGCGCAGGAGAGATGGATCGGTGCGCGCGCCGAGCGCCTTTTGCCGGTGCACCACTTCCACGTCGTCTTCACGCTGCCCAGCGAGCTGCGAGGCCTTGCGAAGTTCCGGCCTCGCGAGCTTTACGACGCGCTGTTCGCGGCGGCAGCCGAGACCCTGCTCAAGCTCGGCCGGACTCGGCTCTCGGCCAAGCTCGGCGTCACGATGGTGCTGCATACGTGGACGCGCGACTTGCGTCTTCATCCGCACGTGCACGCCATCGTGACCGCTGGCGGGCTCGGCATCGAAGGCGAAGGGTGGAGACCATCGAGCCAGAAGTACCTCTTCCCCGTGCAGGTGATGGGTGCGCTCCTGCGCGGCAAGATGATGGACGCGCTGCGCCGTCTGCATGCTCGCGGCGTGTTCTCGCGATTCGACGACTTCGCCGACCCTGAGGGCTTCGACAGCCTCATGGGACGCCTCGCCAAGATCGACTGGCTCGTCCACGTGAAGAAACCGTTCCGAGACGCTCGCTTCGTTCTTCGGTACTTGGGGCGTTACACCCATCGCGTCGCCATCTCGAACAGCCGATTGGTCGCGGTGACCGACGACGTCGTCACGTTCCGCACCAAAGACGGCAAAACCGCAACCCTCGGGCCCGTCGAGTTCTTGCGCCGCTTCGTTCAGCACGTCTTGCCCGACGGCCTGCACAAAATCCGGCACTTCGGCCTGTACGCCGGGACGCACGCGCATGGCGCCTTGCTCGTCGCGCGCACCGCGCTCTCGACATCCGCGGCCGCGGCGGTCCAGCCGCTCGGGGGGGAGAATTCGACCGCGACCGCATCCTGGTCCCAGCTCCTGTGCCTTCTGACCGGTCGCGATCCCGACCGCTGTCCCCGCTGCGGGGAGCGCCTCGAGCACGTGCCGGTCGTCCCCTCTGCCCGCGCGCCTCCGCAAAGGTTGGTGGCATGAACAACAACACCAACCTCCATTCTTCGACGCTCCGGGCGCTACGGCATCGATCCGCTCGCGTCTCGCTTGCATCCACCTCGATGCGTCTCTCGGCATCGGGGCGCCTTGACACCGCCCGCCGTGCGCACAGCCTCGTCGTACCCCGCGCCGATCACAGGCAGGTCAGCATCAACGTAACCCCGCCGCTCCTCGGGCTCGACAGCCCTGCCCCCTTGCGAAATCCCCAATAGCAAATCTGCCGCCACCTCACGCCCGCCGCTTCGGGCTTGTTCAACGCCGCGATTCACCGGCGGACGCCGGTCACCGCGAGTCAAGACCGCCCCTACACCCTGGCGTCGCCGGCGAATCGCTCAGAGTTAGCAAATGTCAACCGGTTGTGCTCGCTTTGAGGCAAAATCACCCGAATGCGATTGCCGTAGATGCGACCAACGTCTACTGGGCGAACGTTGGCGACGACGCCGACGGATCGTCCAACGGCGCCGTTATGAAAATATCAATCGCTGGAGCGCCCTCTCCGGCGGCCCTTGCAACAGGTCAGGCGAAACCGCACGGAATCGCTGTAGACACGACGAGCGTTTATTGGGCAGTTACCTCGAACACGCAGAATCAACCGCGAACTGGGGAGATCAGGAGAATTCCACTGGGCGGCGGACCCATTAGCCCGCTCGCCACAGGGCTGGAGATCCCAGGGCCCATCGCAATAGATGCTACCTACGTTTATTGGTGGGTCTACACGGGCCCCGGACCACTCGG
>DASPXJ010000096.1:0-19988 GCA_035637355.1 Gemmatimonadales bacterium | reverse complement strand
GTGCTCGGCATCTTCCAGCACATCTGGGTGCCGCAGTTTCCCGCGATGCACCCGCGCCTGCACCTGGTGCTCCGCCTCAAGGGCAAACGCACCGAAGTCGGGGAGCACCAGGTACAGATCAAGCTGATGGATGACGCCGATACGGAGCTGTTGGGCGGCTCGGGAACGGTGAACTTCGCCGAGCCGCCCGCCGGCGTCACGGAGATCGAAGCGGCGGCGGTGCTGGTGTTCGACGTGCCGTTCCCGCATGCCGGCCAGTATCGCTTCGAGATCACCGTGGACGGCGAGCGCAAAGCCACCGTTCCGATCACGGTTTCCCAAATGCCGACGGCCCCGGTACAGCCTCCGCCCTCGACGCCCCAGGCTCCCAGTTCCTAGCTCCCAACTCCTGCCGTTAGGCGCCTACGTGCGGCTGCCGGTGTTGCTGCTCGCCGCAGCGTTGGCGCTCGGATTCGACCTCGGAGGATATCCGCTGTTCGACCCCGACGAGGGGCGCAACGCGGAAGTCGCGCGCGAGATGGCGGAAACGAACGACTACGTGCTCCCCCATCTCGACGGCCTGCCCTACGTCGACAAGCCGATCGTGTATTTCGCCGCCGCCGCGGTCGCCATAGAGGCGCTCGGGCCGACCGAGACCGCGGCCCGGTTGCCGGCGTATCTGTTCACGCTCGCGACCCTGATTGTGGTGGCCTGGTTTGGATCGCGGCGCTGGGGACCAGACGCGGGCTGGCTGGCGGCGCTGGCGCTCGCGACGATGCCGCTCGTCCTGGCGTACGCCCGCACGACGATCATGGACAGCGCGCTCGCGTTCTGTACGACGCTGGCGATTCTGGCATTGTGGGACAATCGCCCCGTGCTCGCCTGGGCGGCGATCGGGTTGGGATCGATCACCAAAGGACCCGTTGCGATCCTCGTGCCCCTGATCACGCTGATCTCGTACTCGCTGATCATCCGCAGATCGGTGCGACGGCTGTTCCCGCTCGCCGGCATTGCGCTCTTCGCGCTCATCGCGCTGCCGTGGTTTCTCGCGATGTCGCACCGCGTGCCCGAATTCCCGCATTACGTTTTCGTGCGGGAGACATTCGAGCGCGTAACCACGAAGGGGTTCCACCGCACCGCGCCCTTCTGGTACTATCTGCCGATCATTCCAGTCGCCGCGTTCCCCTGGATCGTCCCGGCGCTGGGCCGTGTGAGAAACTGGCGCTGGGCCTGGCTCGCGCGACGCGTGAACGTGCAGGCCCAGGAGGCGGTTTTCCTGACGTGCTGGGTGCTCGGCCCGTTGCTGTTCTTCACCCTGAATCAATCGAAGCTGCCGCAGTACGTGCTGCCGTTGATGCCGCCCTTTGCGCTCGGCGCCGCCCGGCTGCTCACGCGACAGGCGAACGAGCTGGGCGGCGGCATTGCTGTTGGGCGCCGCACCTACGCCGTCCTCGCCGCGGTCCTCGGTCTGGCGCTGGCGTCGCTGACGCTCTGGCTACCCGCGCCGATCAGCCTGACGCCGGCGGAACGCGCTGCGATTCCGCCGACCGCGCTCGCGTTGGGAATTGCCTTGCTCGTTTCGGCGGCCTTGGTGTGGCATGCCGGGCGCCCGGCGCATCCCCGTCCTGCTCTCGCCGTGATGGGGTACGCGCTCACCATGATGGTGGTACCGATCGTGTCGGGGCGCCTGCTCGCCGCGGTGGGCGAGGATCGGTCCGCGGCGACGCTGGCACAGGTGATTGAAAACACCGGTGCCCGCGACGTCATCGCGATCGCCGCGTTCCCGACCTCGCTGCCCTTTTATCTACGGCGTCCGATCCCCGTCGCGACGGCGACCGGCCGCGAGCTCACCAGCACGTTCATCGCCGATTACCACGAGCAGATGCGGGCACTGCCCGGCTCGCCACTCAGACCGGCGGACTTCTGGCACGCACGCCTAGCCAACTGTGAGACTCCCACGGTGTTCGTCGCCCGCGCCAACGACGCGCGCATCCGCGCCGAGCTCGATCCTGTCGTACCGCTGCTCGCCGTCGAAGGCCGGTACGCGGCTTATGGACCATGTGCGGCATCTTCGGCGCGGTAGCGCAGCGCGACGCGCCGCTGCGGCATCCGGAGGCGCTCGCCAGGATGGCGGCGGCGCTGCGGCACCGCGGGCCGGACGGCGAATGCATCGTCGGCCACGAACGCGCGCGCATCGGCGCGCGGCGGCTCGCGATCATGGACCTCACCACCGGCGACCAGCCGTTCCAGAGCCCCGACGGCAAGATCTGGATGGTCTGCAATGGCGAGATCTACAACGCCCACGACATGCGGCGCGAAGCCGCCGGCTGGCGCTATCCGTTCCGCTCGCAAGGCGACATCGAGACGATCGTGCCGTTCTACGAGCGGTTCGGTCCCGACGCGGTCGCCCGGCTGGAAGGAATGTTTGGCCTCGCCGTCTGGGATGAAACACGCCGCCGGTTGGTGCTCGCACGCGATCGCGCGGGCGAGAAGCCGCTGTTCTGGACGGAAGTGGACGGCGAGCTGCGATTTGCGTCGGAAATCCAGGCGCTGCTCGAATTCCCCGATCAGCAGCGCCGCGTAAACCCCAGGGCGCTCGCGCTGTATCACGCGCTTGGCTACGTGCCGGCGCCGTACACGATGTTCGACGGGATTCACAAGCTCCCCCCGGCTGCGCTGCTGATCGCGGAAAACGGAAAAATCGAGATTCGCTCGTATTGGAGCGCCGCGGAGGCCGCCAGCCGGCCGTCGTCGCTCTCGTTCGAGAACACCGCGGACCTCCGTGACACGCTGCTCCGGGCGGTGAAGCGCGAGCTGATGTCGGACGTTCCGCTCGGCGTATTCACGAGCGGCGGTCTGGATTCTTCCCTGCTCGTCGCGGCCGCGGCGCGCGGGATGCCGGGAGAGCGCATCCATACCTACGCGGTGCGGTTTACCGAGCCGGGCTACGACGAGAGCGCCTACGCCGAGGCGGTGACGCACGACATCGCGACGGTCCACCATGTCGTCACCGCCGATGACGAATCGCTGGGGCGCGCGCTCGAGGTGGTGTCGCACTCCCTCGCCGAGCCACTCGGCGACCCTGCCGTGTTGCCGACCTGGCTGCTCGCCGACGCCGCGCGCCAGCATGTGAAAGTGATCCTCTCCGGCGAAGGCGCCGACGAGCTGTTCGGCGGGTATCCCACTTACCTGGGGCACAAATTCGCGGAGCGCTGGCAGCGTCTCCCGCGGCTGCTGCGTCAGAGCGCCCGTTGGGCGGTGGATCGCTGGCCGTCGTCCACCGGGAAGATGACGCTCGAGTACATGCTCAAGCAGTTCCTCTCGGCAACCGAGCGACCGTGGCTGGAGCGTCACCTCACATGGCTGGGTGCCATGGCAATCGAACCTGGGGTGATCCCCGAGCTGGCGTGCAAGCTCGACCGGTTCCCCCACGACGATCCGCTGAATCGCGTGATGTGGCTCGATTTCCTGACGTATCTGCCGGACGATCTGCTGGTGAAAGTCGATCGTGCCACGATGCTGGCATCGGTCGAGGCACGCGCGCCGTTCCTCGACCGTGAAGTGATGGAGTTGGTGTTGCCCGCTGCGGCGCGTCTCAAGGTGCGTGGCCTCACCACCAAGGTGATATTAAAGGAAGCGGCGCGCGGACTCGTGCCCGATGCGGTGATCGACCGGCGGAAGCGCGGTCTTTCGGTCCCGGTGGCGCGGTGGCTCAACACCGGGCTCGCTGCTCTTGCCGATCGTCTGCTCGACACGCCGCTCCTGGCGGAGCACCGGACGGGCCGGCGGAACCATGCGCGGCGCCTGTGGCCGCAGCTGATGCTCGCACTCTGGAGCGAACGGTGGGGAATTCCGTTGCAATGAAGCGTGACGAAGCGTTGGCCTTGATGCAGGAGCACACGCAATCGCCGTCGCTGCGACAGCACATGCTCGCGGTCGAGGCCGCGATGCGCGCCTATGCGGCGAAATTCGGCGAGGATCCTGAAGCCTGGGGACTGGTCGGCCTGCTGCACGACTTCGACTACGAGAAATTCCCCAATCCCGAGCACTCACCCAGCGACGGTCATCCGGCCTGGGGCGTCAACCTGCTGCGCTCGAAAGGAGTGGCCGAGCCCGTGCTGCGAGCGGTGTTGGGTCATGCCACGTACTCCGGTGTGCCGCGCGATACGCCGATGGCGCGGGCGCTCTTCGCCGTCGATGAGCTATGCGGGTTCCTCGTCGCCTGTGCGTTGGTGCGGCCCTCGAAGAGCTTCGCGGATCTCGAGGTCGCTTCGGTCAAGAAGAAGCTCAAGGACAAGGCCTTCGCGCGCGGCGTGAATCGCGACGAGGTGCGCCAGGGCGCCGAAGAGCTGGGCGTGCCGCTCGACGAGCACATCGCCTTCTGCATTCAGGCGCTCCGGCCGGTGGAGCCCTCGCTGGGCCTCGGAGGGTGAATCCGTTTTCGCGGGCGCTGGATCGGGCGACGGGCGCGCGGCCCATCCCCGGCAACATCGTCCGCCACATCGCGGTCAGCAGCGATGCGCTGAACGCCATGCTCGAGATGATTTCCCGCGCGCAACGCACCGTGCATGTCGAGAACTACATCATTTCCGACGACGAGACGGGATGCCGCTTCGCGACCGCGTGGGCGGAGCGGGCGCGTGCCGGCGTGCGGGTGCGCGTGCTCTACGATGCGTTCGGCTCGCGCAGCACGGGCAACGCCTTCTGGCGCGAGCTGCGCGGTTACGGAGTGGATGTGCGCCAGTTTCGGCCGATCTGGACGAGCGGCCCGATCGCGGCGTTCAGCCGCGATCATCGCAAGCTGCTCGTCGTCGACGGCGAACAGGCGATGACCGGCGGTCTCTGTATCGGGAACGAGTGGGCCGGCGATCCCGCGGCCCCCCCCGGGCAGCGCTGCTGGCGCGATACGATGGTCGTGGTGTGCGGTCCCGCGGTCGCCGCGCTCGAGGCGGCATTCGCACGCATGTGGGCGCGCGCCGGCGGGGGCCGGGGGGGCCGGGGGGGCCGGGGGGGCCGGGGGGGGCAGGGGGGGCGGGGGGGGCCGCTGCCCGAAGACGAAATCGCGCCGGCACCGGATGAATGCGGGCCGTCGGCCGTGCGGGTGGTGGAGGGCGTGCCGGGGCAGTCGCGCATCTACCGCGCCGTGCAGCTGCTGGCGGCGGCGGTGACGGAGCGGCTGTGGATCACCGACGCCTATCTGATCGCGCCGCCGCCGCTGTACGCCAGTTTCGTCGATGCGGCCCGCAGCGGCGTCGATGTCCGGCTGCTCCTGCCCGGCACGTCCGACATCCCCATCGTCCGCATCTTCACGCGCAGCGGCTATCGCGAGCTGTTGCACGCCGGCGCGCGCATCTTCGAGTATCGCGGGACGATGCTGCACGCCAAGACGCTCGTCGGCGACCACGAATGGGCGCGGGTCGGCTCGAGCAACCTCAACGTCTCGAGCCTGCTGGGCAATTACGAGCTGGACCTCGTCGCCGAGCAGGATGGCCTCACGGCGACGCTCGCAACGCAGTTCCTGCACGACATGGCGCAGAGCCGGGAGATCGTGCTGATGGCGCGGCGACGGCTGCCGCTGCCGCCGCGGCTCGTCGCGGCCGCCGCCGTCCCCGCGGCGCCACTGCCCCCCCCCTCACCCTCGCCGCCGCACAAGCGATCGCTGCGCGAACGGCAGACGGTGGCCGCGGTCGCGTTGATGCAGGCCGCCGGCGGCGCGCGCCGCATGGTGGCCGGTACCGCCGCGGCGCTGTTTTTCATCGTCGGTGTCATGCTGATCATCCTTCCCCTCGTCACGAGCACCGTTCTGGCGGTCGGGGCGCTCGCGACCTCTTTCTGGCTCGCCGGCTACGCGCTCGCACTGCGGCGGCGCCGGCGTGAGAGCGATGTCCGCTGAGGCTCCCCCTCCCCCTCCCCCTCCTCCTCAACCTCCGACCAGCCCTGCGCGTATGGCAAGCAGCGAACCGGACAAGAGCTTAGTCGACAAGACCTTGGCAGGCGATCGGGCCGCGTTTGGCGTGCTGGTGGAGCGCTACGCGGCGCAGGCGAGGCGCGTCGCGCGGGCGGTGTTGGGCGACCCGGATGATGCCGACGACGCGGCACAGGACGGTTTCCTGTCGGCGCTGGTCAAGCTCGCCCAGTACGACGCGCGCCGCCCGTTCGGCCCCTGGCTGATGCGTATCGTCGCGAACGCGGCGACGGACCGGCGCCGGCGCCGCAACGTGCGGCGTGCGGAGCCGCTCGATCCGTCGCTCGTCGGCGGTGGCCCGCGCCCCGACGCGCTGGCGGTGAGAAGTGAGTTGGGCGACCGGCTGCGCGCCGCCCTGGCGGAGCTGCCCGAGCGGCGCCGCACGGCGGTCGTCCTGTTCGACGCCGAAGGGTACTCGCATGGCGAGATCGCGGGCATCCTGGGAATTCCGGAAGGGACCGTGCGATCGGAAGTGTTTCACGGCCGGCGCCGTCTCCGCACGCTGCTGGCGGACTGGAAGGAGCAAGTGAGATGAAGGAGGATCTTGAGCTGCGCGCCGCCCTCAAAGCGGCGCTGGAGCCGCCCGATGACCAGGCCGCGTTCGTCGCCCGCGTGATGGCGCAATACGACAATGCGCTCGAACGCGCGACGATTCCTGCGCTCGACGTTCTGGCGTCCTGGTTCCGTCCCGGCATCGCGGCGGCGGCACTGATCGCCGGGTTTTTCTTGGGCCGCGTCGCGCTCGCGCCGGCGTCACCAGCCGCGTCGGAGTCGATCGACGCCGCGATGGCGTCAGCCGAAGGGACCGGCGTCGCGGCGCTGGTGACCGCGCAGGATCCGCCCGACCCGAGCGTCGTGTTTACGTCACTCGTCGAGCCACAATAAGGAAGAAAGAGGAGCCATGCTGAATAGATCGAAACTCGCGGCCGTTGGACTACTGGCCGCCGTGTTCCTGGCCGGGGGCCTCGCCGGGTGGGGTGGGCGTGAGGCCACGGAGCGCGACGGGTACGGTCCCCGCGGGCGCGGCCCTGACGCGCTGGTCGCTTACCTCAGCCGCGAGCTCGATTTGAGCGCCGCGCAGCGCGACTCGGTGCGCGCGATCTTCGCGCGTCACCGGCCCGAGACCGACGCCCTGTGGGCGCAGGTGCGGCCGCGGTTCGACTCGATCAAGGCACGCATGCGCGCCGAGATCGACGTGCTGCTGACGCCCGATCAGCGCGTCAAACATCAGCGACTGATCGACCGGGCTGAGCATCACCGTAGGGAGCGGGAAGACTCCACCAAAGGAAAGGCCGGAGGACAGCACTGATGCGCTGGGTGATCGGGATTCTGGCACTCGTGATCGCGACGCCCGCGGCGGCGCAGCAGATCGAGGTGACGCTCAACGAAGCGATTCAGCGCGCGCTGCAGGTACAGCCCGCGATGGTGCAGGCGCGCGGCGATCAGCGCAACGCGGGTGCCGGCCGCCGGGTCGCGTTCGGTTCCTTTGTTCCGTCATTGACCGTGGACGGATCCGCGCAACGCAGCAATCGGCCGATCCGGCCTGCGGGCGATACCATCACGATTCCGGCAGCTCGCTACCAGTATGCCGGGACGCTGTCGGCCAGAGTCGACTTGTTCGCTGGTTTCAAGCGTATTGCCAACCTCCGCTCAGCGAATGCGACAAGCGACGCCGCGACCGCCGGCGTAGTCAACGAGCGTTTTCAAGTGACGCTGCTGACCAAGCAGGCGTTCTACGACGCCATCGCCACCGAGGAGCTGGTTCGCGTGGCAGAGTCGCAGGTGCGCCGGGCTCAGCAACAGCTGCAGATCTCGGTCGATAAACTCCACGCGGGGTCCGCGACACGCTCCGACTCGCTGCGATCGACCGTCGATTACGGCAATGCGCGGATTGCGCTGCTTCAGGCGCAGGCCAATCTCGCGACGGCGCAAGCCGACCTCGGCCGTCAGATCGGCGTAGATCAGCCGGTGCGCGCCGTGCCCGATAGCGCACTACCTCCGCCGCCGGACACGATCGATCTCCGCGCGGGCACGTTGGAGCATGCGCCGCAGGTCGAGCAGGCCGACGCCCAGGCACGCGCGGCCCGCGCCCAGGTCTGGAGCGCGCGCTCACAGTACTGGCCGACGCTCAACGTGGCGTACAGCAACCGTCGCTCCGGCCTCAGCGACCCCCAACTGCTTTTCTTGACGCCGTACAAGGAGACGTTCAGCTGGACATTCGGGCTCAGCTGGCCGCTCTTCAACGGATTCGAGAGAGAGCAAGACCAGGTGAGTGCCAGCGTGTCCAGGGATTTCGCTGAAGCCCGTGCCGCGGATACGCGCCGCATGGTGAACGCGCAGTTCACCCAGCAGATGGCTGCGCTGACGACTGCCTATGCGCAGATATCGATCGCCAGCGACAATCTTGCCGCTGCCACGGAAGACTTGCGTGTGCAGAACGAGCGTTACCGCGTCGGCGCGGCGACGATCCTCGACCTGCTCACTTCGCAAGCCGCGCTTACCCAGGCGCAGGTGAACGTCGTGCAGACTCGCTTCAATTACCTCATCGCCCGCGCGCAGGTCGAAGCGGTCGTGGGACGGACACTATGACCAGCGCGCAAGCGGCGCTGTTCCGCACGGGCGACACCCCGACGCCGGACACCGTGATCCTCACCCATCACCTGACGCGCGAGTATCAGATGGGCGCCGAAGTGGTGCATGCGCTGCGCGGTGTGGACATCCAGATCAAGAAGAACGAGTTCGTCGCGTGCATGGGGCCGTCGGGGTCGGGCAAGTCGACGCTCATGAACCTGATCGGCTGCCTCGACACGCCGACGAGCGGGGAGTACTGGCTCAACGGGCAGAAGGTGAGCGACTTGAGCGACGACGAGCTGGCGCGGATCCGCAACAAGGAGATCGGGTTCGTGTTCCAGACGTTCAATCTGCTGCCCCGGGCCGATGCGTTGCACAACGTCGAGCTGCCGCTGATCTATGCCGGGATGTCTTCCAAGGAGCGGCGCGAGCGCGCCGCCGGCGCGCTCAAGCAGGTGCAGCTGGCCGACCGCATGGACCACCGGCCCAACGAGCTGTCGGGTGGCCAGCGCCAGCGTGTCGCCATCGCGCGCGCGCTGGTGAATCGACCGAGCATTCTGCTCGCCGACGAGCCGACGGGAAACCTCGACTCGGCGACGGGCAACGAGATCATGGGGCTGTTTCACGAGCTCCACGACTCGGGCCAGACCATCGTGCTGGTGACGCACGAACACGACATTGCGGCGCACGCGCGCCGCCAGATTCATCTGCTCGACGGCAAGATCGCGCGCGATGAGAAAACGGAAGGTCAGCCATGAACACGTATGCCCGGGCGGCGGTGACGGCGCTCGCGGGCGTCATCGCCTGCGGCAAACCCCAGGCCGCCCCCACGTACGAAGCGGTCCCCGTCTCGCGCCGCACAGTGGTGGTGTCGGCGTCGGCGTCGGGCGCCATCGAGCCCGTGCTCACCGTCGACGTGAAGTCGAAAGCCTCGGGCGAGATCATCGAGATGAACGTGCAGACCGGCGACGACGTGAAGGCCGGCCAGCTGCTCGCCTCCATCGATCCGCGCATTCCGCGCAATAACCTGGCCCAGGCGCAAGCCAACCTCCAGGTGGCGCAGGCGCAGCTCGCGAACGCCAAGGCCCAGCTGGCGCGGTCCGATACGCTGTTCAAGGCGCAAGCCATTACGCAGACCGAGTACGACCAGGCGACGCTCGATCATGCCAACGCCAACGCCTCGGTGATTCGCGCACAGTCGGATCTCGAGAACGCGCGCGACCGCATGAACGACACGAAGCTGCGGGCGCCGCTGGCGGGCACCATCATCACCAAAAGCGTCGAGCTGGGTACCGTGATCTCGTCGCCCACGACCGACGTGGGTGGCGGCACCGTGCTGTTCCGGATGGCGAACCTCGACACCGTGCAGATCCGCGCGCTGGTGGACGAGACGGACATCGGCAAAGTGCAAGCGGGGTTGTTGACCACGATCACGGTGGACGCCTATCCGAATCGCCCGTTCGAGGGCACCGTGTTGAAGGTCGAGCCGCAAGCGACGGTCCAGCAGAACGTCACGATGTTCAACGTGCTGGTGCGGATCCCCAATCCGAATCATCTGCTCAAGCCGGGCATGAACACGGAGGTGGAGATTCACGTCGGGCGTCGCGACGACGTGGTCGCGATTCCGAACGCGGCGCTGCGGACCCAGCGCGACGTCGCGTCGGCGGCCCAGGTGCTCGGACTCGACCCGAACGACGTCCAGCAGCAGCTCGCGGCCGCGCGCCAGCAAACCACGACCCGTGACAGCGCGTCGCTGGGCGGCGGGGCGGGCGGGGCGGGCGGGGCGGGCGGGGAGGGCGGCAGTGCTCCGCTGACCATTACGTTGCCCGATGGTCGCACCGTCCCGGTGCCGCCCGGCACTCCCGCCGCCCAGGTGCGACTCGCGCAAAGCGCGATGCAGAAGCGCCAGCGTGGGGAAACGCCCAGTGATGAGGAGCGAGCCGCCGTCCGCGCGCTCTTCACAGCCATGGGCGGGGGCGGGGGCGGGGGCGGGGGCGGCTTCGGTGGCGCAGGCGGCGCCGGCGGATTCCGCCGCACCAACGCGGAGCCGTCCAGCTACATCGTGTTCGTCATGAAGCAGGGGAAACCCGCCCCGGTGCAGATCCGCACGGGACTCACCGATCTCGATTACATCGAGGTCGTGAGCGGCTTGACGGAGCAGGACACGGTGCTGGTGCTGCCGAGCGCGTCGCTGCTGAATGCCCAGCGCGACATGCAGCAGCGCATGCGGAACGTCACCGGCGGGGGGTTGCCCGGCCTGCAGCAACAGCCGACGACCACGCAACAGCGCCCCCAGGCGGCGCCGGCGAGGCCGTAGCATGCTGCTCGGTGAAATCTTCCAGGTTGCGCTGCAAGCGATCCGCGCCAACAAGCTGCGGTCGTTCCTCACGATGCTGGGCATCATCATCGGCGTCGGCGCGGTGATCACGATGGTGGCGCTGGGCAGCGGCGCACAGAAGGCCGTGCAGGCCCGGATCGCGGCGCTCGGGCCCACACTGCTGTCGCTCTATCCGGGCCAGGCGTTCCGCGGCGGCATCGCGATCGACTTCGGCCAGCGCGTCAGCCTCACGGTGGACGACGCGGCCGCCCTCGCCAGCGACGCCCGCTACGTCAAAGCCGTCGTCCCGGAGCTGACCCGCAACTTCCAGGTCAAACGCGGCGGCCAGAACGCCAACGTCAACATCGTCGGCACGACGCCGAATTACGCCGCGGTGAAGAACTACACCCTCACCGCCGGCCGGATGTTCACGGCCGGCGAAGACGAAGGGCGCCGCCGCTACGCCGTGCTCGGATCGTCGATTCCCGACATGTTCAACGCCAACGGCGCCGCGATGATCGGCCAGGAAATCCAGATCCGCGGCATTCCGTTCGAGATCATCGGGGTGCTGTCGTCCAAGGGCTCCGCCATGGGTTTCGGGAATCCGGACGAGCAAATCCTGATCCCGCTGCAGACCGCGCGCTACCGCATCATGGGTACCGACCGCCTGCGGTCCATCACCGTCGACGCCGCCAGCGTGCCGCAGATGACGCTCACCATGATCGAGATCGAGCGCGTGCTGCGGCGCGAGCACAAGATCCGCCCGGGCGGCGACAACGATTTTCAGATCCGCAACCAGTCGGACATTCTGGCGACGTTCCAGGACACGACGAAGACGTTCACCTATCTGCTGGCCGGCATCGCGGCGGTGAGCCTGCTCGTGGGCGGCATCGGCATCATGAACATCATGCTCGTGTCGGTCACGGAACGGACGCGCGAGATCGGCGTGCGCAAAGCGCTCGGCGCGACGCGGTTCAACATCCTGTTCCAGTTCCTCGTCGAAGCGCTCGTCTTGTGCCTGGTGGGCGGTCTGCTCGGTATCCTGTTCGGCTCGCTGGGCGCCGTGGGCCTCTCGACACTGATGCACTGGAACACGTCCCTCAATCTCTTTGCCATCCTCATCGCCTTCGTCTTCAGCGCGATCGTGGGCCTGTTCTTCGGCATCTGGCCGGCGCGGCGGGCTGCTTCACTGGATCCGATCGTAGCCTTGCGATACGAGTAGTTCTCGAGCCGACATTGTCGGTTCGCGGGATGCGAGAAGCGGGATGCGGGATGCGGGATGCGGGATGACAACCGTTGACGCATCCCGCTTCTCGTATCCCGCATCCCGGCTTTAGATTCACGCCATGCTCGCCGTCCTTCTCCTTCTCGTACAGTCCGCCGGCGATCCACAGCCGATTTACAATGGAGGGTTGCGGCAGCTCGACGTGCGCGCCCCCCGCATCGAGACGGCGGCGGTGCGCATCGACGGGGTGCTCGACGAGGACGTTTGGCGCCGGGCGGCGCTGCTCACCGGATTCAGCCAGTACCGCCCTGTCGACAGCCGGCCGGCGGAGGATTCGACCCAGGTCCTCGTCTTCTACGCACCCGACGCGATCTACTTCGGCATTCGCGCGTACGAGGCACACGGCAGCGTCGTGCGAGCCACGCTCGCCGACCGCGACAACATCGGCGCCGACGACAACATCCAGATCCTGCTCGACACGTTCAACGACCGGCGGCGCGCCTCGCTCTTCGAGGTCAATCCGCTGGGCGTGCAGCAGGACGGCGTGCGCAGCGAGGGGATCGCGGGCGCCGCCGGCGGTGCCAATGCCGGCGGCCGCTTCGACGGGGTTGTCGACTTGAATCCTGACTACGTCTACGAGTCTCACGGCCGGGTGACGCCGTGGGGTTTTGAAGTGGAAGTGCGGATCCCTTTCAAGAGTCTGCGTTACCAGAGCGGTGCAACGCAGGACTGGGGCATGCAAGTCGTCCGCGTCACGCAGCATACCGGCTACGAAGACACGTGGACCCCCGTCGTGCGCGCCAGCGCGAGTTTTCTCATTCAGTCGGGGACGCTCAAGAATCTCGGCGGGATGCGCCGTGGCTTAGTCATGGACGTGAACCCCGAGTTCACGTCTCACGTGGACGGCGCACCGGCGGGGGGGGCGCCGGCGTATCGCTACGGCCGGGTCGATCCGCAGCTGGGCGTGAATCTGCGCTGGGGCATCACGCAAAACCTCAGCATGACCGGCACGGTCAACCCCGATTTTTCCCAGGTGGAAGCCGATGTCGGCCAGGTGACCGTCAATGAGCGCTTCGCTCTGTTCTTCCCCGAGAAGCGCCCGTTTTTCCTGGAAGGCCTCGAGCAATTCGATACGCCGAATGCGTTGATCTACACGCGCCAGATCCACGCCCCAGTGGGGGGCGCCAAGCTCACGGGCAAAGTGGGTGGCACCGGGATCGCGTATATCGGTGCGGTCGATGACAACGAGACGGCAGGCGCTCCGCATCCGGTATTCAACCTGCTCCGCCTGCGTCGTGACCTGGGCGCCTCGTCGACCGTTGGGCTCGCCTACACCGACCGGGTTGCCGGCAGCGATTGGAACCGCGTGCTCGCGGCGGACGCGCGCGTCATCTGGAAGAAGATCTGGTTTTCGTCGGCGCAGTTCGCGGGATCCTGGTCCAAGGACGCGGCCGGGCAGCTGTGGGACGTCACCCTCTACGATCTGACCGGATATTCGTACGGCAACCACGCGGAGCTGGTCGGCATCAGCCCCGATTTCAAGGCGTCGAGCGGCTTCGTGAATCGCGTCAACGTGGTCCACGGGCGGCTGTTCAATCGGTTTACGCGGTATGGGAAGCCGGGCGCGGCGCTGGAGAACGCCACGATGTTTCTCCTGATTCAGCCCACGTGGCGCTATGACGACTTCTTCAAGTTTCGCCGCACGCTGGAAGGCTCGATTCAGCAGCAGTTCCAATTCACCCTGCGCGGCGGCTGGTTCGTGACGGCGCTGTGGCAAAATCTCCACCAGCGATTCGACAGCGCCGATTACAGCGGCTATCAGGTAGACTCTGGCGGCACAGCCGTGCCGTTCGTTGTTCCGCCTGGTCTCTACAACATGTGGGGCGGGCTCGGCGCCATCAGCACACCCAATCGTGCGGTGAAGGCCGACGTCAGCATCGGCTATGTCTCGGGCCCGATCTTTGCCGAAGCGTCCGAAGGCCGTGCGCTCAATGTCTACACCGCGCTCGAATGGAAACCGACGTCGTCGCTTCGCTTCGCGGCGCAATGGCCGCATCAACGCATCATGCGCGCCCGCGACGGCAGCTGGTTCTCGACCGCCGACATCCCGCGCCTCAAGATCGAGTACCAGCTGAAGCGCGACATCTTCTTTCGCTATGTCGGCCAATACACCGCGCAGCGACGGGACGCGTTGCGCGACCCGCGGACGGGCGACTCGCTCATCGTCAGCGGCAGCCAGCCGCCTGAGCCCGAATTCCGGAACGACTTTCTGTTCTCCTACAAGCCGACGCCCGGTACCGTGCTGTTTCTGGGCTACGGCAGCTCGCTCACCGAGCAGGATCCGCTCAGCTTCCGGCGTATGTCGCGCACCGCGGATGGCTTCTTCCTCAAAGCCAGTTATCTCTTTCGGATGTGATCACTCTCGACCATCAGCTCCTCGAGGAGCGCGTCGCGAAGCAGCGCCAGTACGTGCTCGCGAACACCCGTGCGCGCTGGGGGTTCGTGGGGTTCGGCATCGTACTGCTGGCGGCGATCAAGCTTGCCGGTATCACCCCGGTGTCGTCGTGGTTCATACTTGCCTTCGCCGCGAGCTTCGCGGCGGCGAATGCCGGCGTGCGCCGGCTGGTGCGGCGCGGCGCGTTCCAGCCGTGGTACGCGCAACTGAATCTGGTCGTCGGCTGCCTGCTGATCTCGGCCGTGCTCTACGCGATGGGACCGAACGGCCACGTGCTCTATGGCGCCTATCTCATCGCCCCGCTGCAGGCGGCCTTGTATCTTGAGCGCCGCGAGGCGTGGGGCGCGCTGATCATCAACCTCGTCGCGTTCACGCTGGTCACCGCACTCGCCCAGGTCGCCGGTCACGGGTGGCCGTGGGCGCTCTACATCCAGGAAGGCCTCGTCCTCGTCTTCGCCTGCGTGGCGCTCGTGCCGATGCTGGTCCAAATCGTCGATCGCCTGCGCAGCGCGCGCGGCGTGCTCGGCGAGATCGAGCGCGGCGACCTCACCCGGCAGATGGACAGCAGCGCGACCGACGTCGCGACCGACGAGCTGGGCTACCTGGGCGTGAGCGTGAATCGCACGACGGCGGCGATCGCGGAGATCATTCGCGAGATCGGCCGGCAGGGTCAGGCGCTCGCCACGATGGCGGGCGAGCTGGCCGGGGCCGCCCGCGAGCTGCAGGCCGCGTCCCAATCGATCTCCACGACGACGGATCAGCTATCGCAGGGTACGGAACGCCAGCGCCAGCTCATCGGCTACGGGCGCCAGGATTCGGAAGCGGCCTCCGGTCTCGCGACCACGCTGCACGCTCGCGCCCAGGAGGCCGAGCGCCAGATCACGGAGATCGCCCTCCAGGCGCATCGTCGCGGCGAGGAGGTCGCGAAGGCCAGCACGCTGCTCATGAACTTGATGGTCCACATGGACCACGCGTCCGAGGTCGCGGCGGTGCTCGACAAGGAGTCGCGTGAGATCGGGAAGCTGGTGGACGGCATCACGCGCATCGCGAGCCAGACCGATCTGCTGGCGCTGAACGCCGCGATCGAGGCGGCGCGCGCGGGGCAGCACGGGCTCGGGTTCCGGGTCGTCGCCGGCGAAGTCAGAAAGCTCGCGGAGCAAAGCTCACGCTCCGCCGAAGAGGTGCGGACGAAGGTTCGCGCCACGCAGGATCAGATCCGCCGGGTGGTGGACGCCATGCAGCAGGGCCGGGAGGCGGCGAAAGGCGTGGGCAGCGTCGCGACGACCGTGCACGGCGCACTCGACGCGATCTTCGCCGACCTGAACTCGACGGTCCAGTTCGCCACGACGTTCGCCGCCGAGACCGAGAATCAGACGAAGCGGATGCGCGAAGTGTTGCGCCGGATGGAGGAGGTTGCCGTGATCGCCGATGGCGCCGCGACGGGTGCGCGCCAGACGTCTGCGGCGACGGCACAGCAGATCGCGTCACTCGGCGAGCTGACCAGCACATCGCAGCATCTGTCCGACGCCGCCGCGATGCTGGCGCAGACGATCCGGCGCTTCCGCGTCAACGGGGGGGGGAGGGAGGCCGGCGGTTCGAAATGAGCCGCTTGGTCTGAGCGTTCGCGGTGCGGCGAACCTCGTCGACATCCGCAGTCTTCAACAAACCGTCGCGCACGACAATGCGCCCGTCCACGATCACATGCCGGACGTCGGCGGGTTGCGCGCTGTAGACAATCCGGGAAATGAGGTCCGCGTCCTCCGGCTGGGCATGCGGGGCGGCGAGGTCGAGCACGACCACATCGGCGCATTTCCCCACTGCGATGGACCCGATCTCCGACTCGAGCCCCAGCGCCCGCGCGCCGCCGAGTGTCGCAAGCTCCAGCAAGGTGGGAGCCGGCATCACCTCGGGTCCGAGCCGCGGCTTCTGAATCAGCGCCGCGAGCCGCATCTCCGCGAACGCGTCGAGCCGGTTGTTGCACGGCGCCCCATCGGCGCCGATGGCGACGCGGCAGCCGGCGGCCAGCATCTCGGGGATCGGCGCGATGCCGCTGCCCAGCTTCAGGTTCGAGCTGGGACAGTGGACGACGTTGGTCGCCTGGCGCGCCAGCCGCGCGATCGCGTCGTGGTCCACCCACACGCAGTGAGCCAGCGCGGCCCGCGGTCCGGAAATGCCGACGGAATCGAGATACGTGATTTCATCGTGTCCCGTTTCCCGTTTCACGGTGTCCAGCTCGAGCGGGGTTTCCGCCGCGTGCGTATGGATGACCGCGCCCGCTTTTTCGGCCAGATCGCTCACGGCGCGCAATAATGGACCGGTGCAGCTCGGCGCATACCGCGGGGCAAAGCAGTAGCGCAGCCTGCCGCCCGCGGCGCCGTGCCAGCGCGCGCAGAGATCCGCACTCTCTGTAAGCGCCTTGTCCGTCGGCTCGCGCAATACCGGTGGGTTGGCAGGCGCGTCCATCAGGCACTTCCCCGCGGTCGCGCGGATGCCGATGGCCTCGAGCGCCTCGAACGCGGCACCCGTGTGACGCACCGTCTCCATGTCCAGGATCGCCGTCGTCCCGCCGAGCAGCAGCTCGGCGGCACCGAGCATCGCGGAGGCATGGACGGACGCCTCGCTGTGCGCCGCTTCGAGCGGCCAGATCCGTTTGGCGAGCCACGCTTCCAGCGAGAGATCGTCGGCCAGTCCGCGGAACAGAGTCTGACAGAGGTGGATGTGGGCCTGGATGAGACCGGGGAGGATGATGAGCCCGCTGCAATCCAGAATCGTAGCCTTATTCGTTCCAACTTTCCCACGTTCCAACTTTCCAACGCTTTTTATTCGCCCGTTCTCCACGAGCACATCGGCGTCGAGGATGCGCCGCGATGCGTCCATGGTCACGACGCGCCCGCCCTTCAACAGCAGGGCTTTACTCAACGGAGCTTCAAGAGATCAGCGGGATCGAAGGCGACGGCGCCGTACTGCGCGCCCCAGTGCAGGTGCGGTCCCGTCACGCGTCCCGTGGCGCCGACGCGGCCGATGAGCTGGCCGCGCTCGACGGTATCACCGGCGGCGACCAGCGCGCGACTCAAATGATGGTAGACGGTCATCAAGCCGTCGCCGTGGTGCAGGAAGACGGAGGTGCCGCCGTAGAAGAAATCGCCGACCAACGCCACGACGCCGCGATTTGACGCGCGCACCGGCGCGCCCTTCGGGCCGGCGAGGTCGAGCCCGTAATGCCGGCTGCGCCACACGCCATTCACCTTGCGCCCCGAGCCGAACACGCTGGTGACGCGCGACGTGCGCGGACGCATGAACGGGGCTTTCCACAGCCTCGGCAGCTCGTGCGCGCGTCGCGCCGCGTCACGCGCCAACACCCGTTCCCGGTCGATGCGCGCCCGCAGCGCGCTGTCGGGAGGCGGGGTGAATCGCTCCGCGGCGCGCACCTCCTCATTCGCCGGTGCTTTGCGCGCCACAACCGGCACGGATGCCTTGTGGCCGATGACGGCGCCGTTCCAGCGAATAGAAAGTGTCACCACCTTGACGCTGTCGGAAGTGGTCAGCGGCACGGCGGCGAATGCCTTCCCATCCCGGAAATGCAGTGGCTCCCCCGCGACCTCGCCGGTCACGGCGTCCGGTGCCGACACGACGATAAGCGAGCCCTGACGCGGCAGCTCCGGCTGCCATGTGATCTCCTGGACCGCCGTCACCGCGGCGAGCACGAGCAGCAGCATCAGGTCGCGATGCGCGGATGGGCTGGGCCGCTGTCGGCAGATGACGGCAAATCGAAGTAGGCCTCCACTTCATCGAGCAGCTCCTCGTCGGAGTAGACGCCCGCGAGGATCCGCTCCGCGGTGCCGGGCTCGACGAGCACATAGCCGAACGGATAGTCCACGCCGCTCAGCAAAATCATGCGCCGCTGGTGGTTCGGCAGGGCGACGTAGATCGTGTCCGAATTCGTCGGTATCAGCGTGATGTTGTTTTTTCCCAACGTGCCGACGATCGCTTCGGTCGTAAAGTTGAGCTCGTCGAGCGCTTCGGCCTGATCATCGGCCGACAGCGTATCCGCCGCCGCCAGCCAAAACACGACGACCGTCTGCTGCGTCACGAGGCGAGGCGCGAGCAGCGCGCTGTCCGCCCAGTCGCGCGGCGTCAGGTCTGCGATGTTGCGGGAGTCGTCGGTGCGAGTGGCGACGGCGGCGTTCTGTGGCCGGCAGGACGCCAATAATGCGATCGCGAGGAACGTTGCTGCGCGCATGGCGGACAATATACTTAGCCCATGACCGTTGCTCCCCCCGTTCCCCAGGCGCCGGCCGTCAAACGCCATCACTGGATCGTGCGCCTCACGCACTGGACGACGTTTGTTTCACTGCTGGGCATGATCATGAGTGGGCTGCAGATCTACGGCGCGTACGCGCGCTTCGGGGAGCGCGGTGGACCCTATTACTACAATGCGTTCCAGGACCGCCAATTCCCGGCCTGGAGCCGGCTCGGCGGCTGGCTCGCGGGAGCGTTGAACTGGCACTTCGCGCTGATGTGGCCGCTCATCGCCGGGGGCGTGTTGTACGTCTCGTATCTCGCCTACAGCGGCGAATGGCGGTCGCTGCTGTTCCGCCCGCGCGACATCCGCGGCGCGATCGAGATGCAGAAGTACTACCTGCGGCTACGGAAGGACCACCCGCCCCAGGGAAAGCACAACCCGCTCCAGAAGCTCGCCTACACGTGCATCGTGCTGCTCGGCATGCTGTCGGTCCTGACCGGATTCGCGGTTTACAAGCCGACGCAGTTGTCCTGGCTCACGGCGCTGTTCGGCGGCTTTCAGGCGGCCCGCTATTGGCATTTCTGGGCGGTGTGGATCTTCACCGGCTTTCTCGTCGTCCACGTCATCCTCGTCTTTGTCGTGGACCCCGCGTCGCTGCGCGCGATGATCTCGGGATGGTATCGCGGCCGGTTCCCCAGCCATGACTGACCGGCGTGCGTTCTTGCGACTCGCGGCGGGCGCGGGCGGTGCTTCTCTCGTTGCCGCGTGTCGCCCGCTCTTGCTGGACGTCAGCCGGCTGAACGATTGGGTGGGAGAGAAGGTCCTGTTTTCGCCCGGTCGATTGGCGCGGCAGTACGACGTTTCCGAACGGACCGCGCGCCTGCCGAGCTATTTCATTTCGCGCATGACGCCGATGTTGCAGGATCCCGCGGCGTGGCGACTGCACGTCGACGGATTGGTTCGCCGGCCGCAGCAGCTGTCGCTCGACGATTTGCGCGCGCTGCCGCGCACGACCTACACCGTCAAGCATCATTGCGTCGAGGGGTGGAGCGCGATCGCGACGTGGCACGGTGTGGCGGTCGCCGCGATCGCGGAGCGCTGCGAGCTGCTGCCGGGGGCGCGCTACGTGCGGTTCGATTCGTTCGACTCCGGCTACTTCAACGGCTGGGATCTCGCCAGCGCGATGCATCCGCAGACGATCCTCGCGTACGGCATGAACGACAATCCGCTGCC
>DASPXJ010000095.1:0-2556 GCA_035637355.1 Gemmatimonadales bacterium | reverse complement strand
CTGCTCGCCGGCCATCACGTCGTCGTAGACAAGCCCTTCACGACGACAATGGCAGAGGCACAGGAGCTGGTCCAGCTCGCCAAACAGCAACAACGCATCGTCACGGTCTACCAGGATCGCCGCTACACCGGCGATTTCGCCACCGTCCATCAGGTCGTCGCGGAGGGTTTGCTCGGCCGCGTCGTGCTTTTCGAATCGCATTTCGATCGGTTCCGCCCGGAACGCAAGCGGAACGCCTGGCGCGAAGAAGCCCTGCCCGGATCGGGCGTCTGGTTCGACATCGGACCGCACCTGTTCGATCAAGCGTTGCTCCTGTTCGGCATTCCGGAGGCGATCGGCGCCGACATTCGCGTCGAGCGCGACGGTGCCGTCGTCGACGACGCGTTCGACGTGACGTTGTACTATCGACACACGCGGGCGGTGCTGCGCGCATCGATGCTGGCATCGCCCCCCCCCGTTGGGCCGACATGGATCGTGCACGGGACCAAGGGCTCGTTCATTAAGTACGGCATGGACCCGCAGGAAGCCGCGCTCAAAGACGGCCGTACGCCGGATGAACCCGACTGGGATACGGAGCCGGAGGAGCTGTACGGCAAGCTCATCACTCCTGACGCAACGCGCACCGTGCCGACCCTGCGGTCGAGCTTCACGCGGTATTATGAAAATGTTCGCGACGTGATGCTCGGAGAGGCAGAGCTGGCCGTCACGCCGGAGTGGTCGCTCGACGTGATGCGCGGATTGGAGCTCGCGGCCGCGAGCAGCCGAGCGCATTGCGTACTACCATGGAGCCCATGACTCAGGGCTGTTTGATCCAGTAGACGGGATGCAACTCCCACAGCGCACGCGCGGATGAATTGCAGCGGCCGTGGTTGGTATCGGTTTCGTTCCGGCGTGTCGCGCCGCCGCGGTGCTCGCCATCGAAGAACGCCGCTCCGATGAACCGCAGCCGCACCGGCTGCGCGACGTCACCGTTTGAATCCCACGTTACCCGATTCTTCAAGTCCGCGCGGGCCTGATCGTAATTGGCACCCAGCTCCGCCGGTGGAATTTCCGCGATCATGCAGGAATCAATAGTGCCGTGCGCGCGCGCCGTGAGCTCGATGTGCCAATCGCCATCGTCTTCACGGGTCTTGACGCGTCTGACCCAGCCGAGGACGGAGTACACGTTGCGCTCGCGTCCTTTGCGGGCCGCGCATTTGTACTTGAGCTGTTTGCCGAATTCGAGTGTGTCCCAGCTCGTGATGATCGTGCGGATCGATTGCTTCACCGGCGCAAGCGAGGCGAGCGACTCTCGAGTCTTCTCGGTCCAGCGGTAATACGGGTCAGCACATTGGCCGGCCGCCGGTCGTGCGCTAAGGACTAGCAGGAGGGCGATGAAAAAGGCCGGATGGCGCATGGAGCAGAATGTGACGTTTCAAGCTGAAGGCGTTTAGGGCGTTTTTGCGGCATCAAGGGGCGTTGTTGCGGCATCCAAGGCCGGTGCTACTATCGGTGCCATGCCCAACCGCCCGTACATCCTGAGCGAGCTGACCTGGAAGACGGTTCGCGCCACGCGCTACGAGGTGGCCGTCCTGCCGTGGGGCGCGACGGAAGCCCACAACCTCCACCTCCCTTACGCTACCGACAACATCCAGGCCGAAGAGCTCGCCGCCCGCGCGGCCGAGCGGGCGTGGACCAGCGGCGCAAAGGTGGTCGTGCTGCCGGTTGTGCCGTTTGGCGTGAACACCGGCCAGCTCGACATCCCGCTGTGCGTGAACATGAACCCCAGTACGCAGTTGCTGGTGCTGCGCGACGTCGCGCTGTCACTGGCGGGGCAGGGGATTCCGAAGCTCGTGATCTTCAACGGGCACGGCGCCAATGATTTCCGCCAGATGATCCGCGAGCTGCAGCCGCAGGTCTCGCTGTTCCTCTGCACGGTCAATTGGTTCAAGGTCGTCGATCCGCAAGGCTTCTTTACCGACCTTGGCGACCATGCCGCTGAGCTCGAGACGAGCGTGATGCAGCACATCGCACCCGATCTCGTGCTGCCGCTGTCCGAGGCAGGCCCAGGAGCTGCCCGGAAATTCAAGATCTCGGCGTTCCGTGAGGGATGGGCGTGGGCACCACGCCAGTGGCGCCAGGTGACCGACGACACGGGGTCGGGAAATCCAGCGGCGTCCACGGCGGAGAAGGGACAGCGCTACGTCGAGGCGGTGACCGCAAAGGTCGCGGAGTTTCTCGTTGAGCTCGCTAAAGCCGACACGTCCAAGCTATACGAGAACCAGTGACTGCACCGCGCGATCCGCTTCGCGAATCGAGTTCCGATGATCGCTGGCCCCGGCGAGATCCGTATTCGCAAACGCGATCCGCCCGTGCGGACGATTCCTCAAAACGTCCCTCGGCGCCGGCTGGCCGTTGATCCCGAAGAAAAACCCCGGCTGCGGATTCACGTACGCGTGACCCCAGCGATTGAGAATGATGCCGGCGATGTCCCGGCGCGGATCGAATCCGCCGGGCGCGAACATGTCGGCGAGCTGCTCGCGGAACGCCCGCTCGTACTGCGCGAACGACGTGCCG
>DASPXJ010000094.1:0-2982 GCA_035637355.1 Gemmatimonadales bacterium | reverse complement strand
GCGACGACGACGAGGATCGCCGCCAGCGTGGCCAGGGGGATGAGGCCGGCCCAGCGGCCGAAGAAGAGCGTGATCAAGAGCAGCGTGAGCGCATGCGTGATCCCGGCGACCGGCGTCGCGGCGCCGTTCTTGACGTTGGTCGCGGTGCGGGCGATCGCGCCCGTCGCCGGCATGCCACCGAACAGCGGCGAGACGATGTTCGCGACTCCCTGGGCCACCAGCTCCATGTTGGAGCGATGGCGGCCGCCGATCATGCCGTCCGCCACGACCGCCGAGAGCAGCGACTCGATCGCGGCGAGCAGCGCGATCGTGAACGCCGGGCCCGCGAGCGCGCCGATGATCGGAACGGAGAGGTGCGGGATCCTGGGGAGCGGCAGCCCTGCGTGGATCGCGCCGAACCGCGCGCCGATGGTTTCGACCGGAAGGTGCAGGAGTTGCGCGAGGAGCGTGGTCACAATCAGCGCGACAAATGGGCCGGGAATGCGTCTCGAGATCCTCGGCCACACCAGAATGATCGTGAACGCGGCGACGGCAACGGCGAGGGCCCACGGATTGACTGAGTCAAACGCGTGTACGTACGCGTCCCACTTCGGTAGGAAGGCGGACGGTACGGACTCCATCTCGAGACCGAGCAAGTCGCGGATCTGGCTCGAGAAGATGATGAGCGCGATGCCGCTGGTGAATCCGATCGTGACCGGATACGGGATGAACTTGATCGCCGCCCCGAGCCGCAGCAGACCGAACGCCACCAGAATGAAGCCCGCCATGAGCGTCGCAATGACGAGTCCATCGACGCCGTGCTGTTGCACGATCCCTGATACGATCACGACGAATGCGCCGGTCGGCCCGCCGATCTGCACGCGTGAGCCGCCGAGCAGCGAGATCAGGAAGCCGGCGACGATGGCGGTGTAGAGCCCGCGCTCCGGGCTGAGCCCGCTGGCTATGGCGAAGGCGATCGCGAGCGGCAGCGCCACGATGCCGACGATGACACCGGCGATCACGTCACGGGAGAATTGCTCCCGCGTGTAATCCTTGAGTGTGGTGACGAGTTTGGGGACGAGCACGGAGGCGAGAAGATACTAGATTATCGCATGTATTTCATCGCGTCGCTTGTGGACCCGCAGGCTCCAGCAAACGCTGGGTGAGGAAGCGGCCGAGGAACTCGTGAGGAAATGAGAACAGGCTTCGCGCAGTTGCGTCAGGAGATGGCCGGCCTCGAGACGAAGCTCGAGCGCCGGTTCGGCGACCTGATCAAGTGGTCGTTCGTGTTCTGGGTCGGGGCGGTGGGGGCCATCGCGGCGTTGGCTGGCGTGCTGCGGTAGCCTGACACCCCGAGCCTTGTCGCGTGCATTTCATCGCCTCCCTTCGTGGATATCCACGACCCCACCAGGATCAACAGCACCACCTCACACGAAGTAGTCGCTGACCTTGAGACCGAATTTCTGCGGGTCAGTCACTTTGGTGATGGTGCGCAGGAAGGCACCGTGCTCATCTCGTTCAGCCAGGTCGACGACAGACCCGGGCGATTGGAGGACTCCATCGGGCGCGGCCACGACGCGCACCAGTGGCCGGTGGATCTGGGTCGGGTCGGGGTTGACGGCGTGGACGATCCCGAGCTCATGGGTGTCGAGAATCACACACGTCCCGACCGGGTAGATCCCGAGCAAGCTGATGAACGCCTTGACTACCACAGGATCGTGGCCGCGCCAGCGATCCTGCCACATCTCTCGCAGCACCTGGTCCGGCAGGATCGGTGCCGTGCGATACGAGCGGCGGCTGGTCGCTGCGTCGAACGAGTCGACCACGGCGATGATCTTCGACAGGATAGAGAGTTGGCGCGGCCGAATCGACTTGGGGTAGCCCGTCAGATCCACCTTCATGTGATGCTCGTATGTGGGGATCATCGGCCGGTAGGGGACTTCCCCAGACCCCCGCAGCCCGAAGAGGGTAAGCACGCCGAGCCAGGGGTGGGCCACCATGAGGCGCCAGTCGTCCTCGCTGAACTTCCCTTCCTTGTTCAGCACGTCGAGCGGGACGCGGGCCTTGCCGACGTCGTGGAGGAGCGCGGCCAACCCGAGGTCGCAGAGCTGGGGCTTGGTGAGACCGAGCTTCCGGCCCAGGGCCACGGCGAAGGTGCACACGTTCACCGAATGCGTAAACGTGTACTCGTCGTAGTCGCGCAAGGTGGTGAGCCCGATAAGCGATGCCTCGTCGTGCAGCACCTGGTCCACGATCCCTTGCACGACGCGCTTGACTTTCTTGATGCTGGTCGCGCGCCCCAGGCGGACACCGTCGATTACCTCCTTGGTCACCGCCACGGAGCGCGCGTACGTGCGCTTGGCGGCCTCTTTGCGTCCCGTTTCGTCCAGAGCGCCCGCGACCGAGTCGTGCGCGTGACGCGGCTCTACGGTAATCCCGGTCACGCCAGCTTCCTGGAGTTTCCGGCCAAGCTCCACCGCCGTGTCGGCATCGGCTTTTCTGGACACATGGGAGACCAGCAGCCCGACGAGCAATTGCAGCTCCGGGCGGCCGACGAGCTCGCGGATGCGGATCGCACCGATGCCGCAGTGCCGGAACACGCCAAAGACGTGTGAGAAGAAGGCGAAGCTGTTGAGCTCGAGTCGCAGACGCGTCCCGTTCACAAAAATGAACTCGGCCTCGACCTGGACGTCGAGCTGGCCCTGTGCATTTACAATGTTCGTGCTGGTTGCGACGAGGTCGTCGAGCGCCTTCTGGACTTGGGCATTCTCGAGCGGGTAGAGCTTGAGGGAGCGCAGCGTGGTGTGCAGCGCCACGAGAAACTCACGACCGGCATGCCGCAGGTAACCCTCGACGGCTTGCTCGGTTTCCGGTGGCGGAGGCGACGGGGACTGCTCGCTCACGGCATAGCACCCAGGTAAAGCCGCTGGGCCCATCGGCACTCCGATCGTGCGTCCATCCGCCGAGAGAAAGGTTGCGAGTTGACCCCGGGGCCCGCCAGTG
>DASPXJ010000093.1:0-15349 GCA_035637355.1 Gemmatimonadales bacterium | reverse complement strand
CTCGCTCTGTGCCGCGATGACGTCACCCGATTCGCGCAGCGCCGCTTCCCGAGAGTCGACGAAGACGCGCGCGGTGGTGACGAGATCGTCGTCCAGCTCGCGCCAGTCGGGGCGAGTCGCGCCAATGGCGTTGACGTGGGCTCCTGGGGAAAGCCAGCGCCCCTGCAGAATAGGCGTCGTCGCGCTCGCGGCGACCACGACCACGTCGGCGCCGCGCACCGCATCGGCCGCCGTCGCTGCGGCCTGCACGCCATGCCGTTGGGCGAACTCCGCCGCATGGCGTGGGCTCCACACGCGCACTTCCTTGAAGGACCGAACCAGGCGCAGCGCGGCGAGGTGACTCTTCGCCTGCACGCCGGATCCGAGAATCGCGAGCACTGACGCGTCCGCGCGGGCGAGGAGCTGGGTCGCCACCGCCGACGCCGCGGCGGTCCGCATCTCGGTGATGAGCCGGCCGTCCATCATCGCCAGTGGCTCCCCCGTCTCGGCCTTGAATAGGACGATGACGGCGTGGTGTGTGTGAATCCCGACGTTCTGGGGATAGAACGTGACGAGCTTGGCGCCGAGGGCGCCCGCGTACGCCGGCATGACGGCGAAGAAGCCGTGATGCGGAGCCACGGGAAGCACTGAGCGCACCGGTTGCACCACGCGGCCCCCCCCCGACGACAAGGCCGCGAGCGCGTCCGCGATAGCGGGAATGAGTTCCTGATAGTGGAGCCGTTGTTGCACGGTCGGCTCGTCGAGGACATCCATCATATGGAACTACGTCCTGACGGCTGTCTCCACAAGCGACTTTGGCAGGCTACTCTGTGAGCGACTGAAAATCCGCGTCTCGGCAGTTCGATTCTGCCCTAGCCACTTTCCCCTTCGCTTACAGCGTCTTGAGAAACGCCACCAGTGCCGCCCGGTCTCCGGCCGGCAGCGCCTCGAACAGATCGCGCGCGCGCGCGCCTTCGCCGGCGTGCAGCTCGATCGCCTGCTCCGGTGTCTTGGCGCGGCCGTCGTGCAGGAAGTGCGTCGCGAGTCGCATTCCCATCAGCGGCTCGGTGCGGAACTCACTCGGCGTCGCGAGTCCGAGGCAGATGTCGGCCAGGTCAGGACCCATGTCGTGCAGCAACAGGTCGGTGTACGCCGCGACCTGCTTATGCCGTAGCGCCGGGATGGGATTGTCGCCGGTCCGCAATGTGGGCACGTGACACCCGGCGCAGCCCACGCGCGCAAAGACGTCGCTGCCCCGGCGCGCTTCGCGCGACTGCTTGAGCGGCGCGGGCGGCGCGAGCAGGCGCACAAACGCGTCGGCCAACTCGAGGCCGCGGACGCCAAGCTCAGGCTCTGGGGCCGGATCTGTCCCAGGGGGAAGCGAGTCGCCGGTGACGGTGCCCTCGACCGGGACGGAAGGATTCGTGATGCCGATCTCCACCTGAAATGCGCCGTCGTTGAACTCGCGCAGCGTCGGCACGAGCGCCTTGCGCCCGAAGCGTCCCAGCCGGCCGTCGAAGAAACGATTGGACCGGCCGGAAATGCCGTCGTGATTGCGGTCGTCGGGGTCGGCGTACGAGAGAATCACGGAATCAGGCACGGCGTCGAGCAGCCCGAAGCCGAAGACGTCAGGTGTGGTGCGCGCGGCGACGGTTGTGACAGTCGGCGGCAGCGGCTCGTGGTCGATGCCGAGCGCGGCACGCAGGGCCGGGGTCACACTGTCCTGAAACACCGGCCCGCCCTTATCGGCGAGCTCGTCGCACATGGCGCCCGCGCGCTCCGGGTGAAACACCGCGGCATGGCGCTCGACTTCGTCGCCGTTCGCGCCCGTGACGGGGTCCTCGTGGCACTCCCCGCAACCGCTGGCGTTGAACAGCGGACCGAGGCCGACGTCCGGCGTGAAGGTGCTGTCGAACACGGCGCGACCGCTGTCGAATCGCGCCCGCTCGGCCCCGGACAGCCCGGGCAGGGGGTCACCAGGTTGCGGCCGGTGACAGGCCGCCGCGCTGCAAAGGGCCGCGAGAGTGATCCAGCCGCGCGTCATGGCGTCGAGTCCACGCCGGTGGCCATCCGGCCGAGGCGCTCGATCGTGTAGGCGACAAGCCCGGTGGGCCGGCCACCGAAACTGGCGCGAATCACGTCGCCGAGCTTCAGCTCCGCCAGTTTGAGCGGCGCGCCTTGCCCTGCTTTCCGGTCGGTGATCGGGACGCCGGCGGGCACTTGCAGCCGCACGACACGCAGCGCGAGACCGACCCCGGTCGTGACCTCGAGCGTACGCGCGCGCACGTCCACCGCGCGAATCGCCCCTCGCACGCTGTCGTGCGGCACGGTGGGGGGGGACTGCTGTGCGGCAAGCGCGAACGGAGCGACCAGTGCAGCGAATGACAGCAGCGCGATGCGGCGCATCGACCCCTCCTGGAAAAAGGCTCTGGAGGAGTACCCCTATTCGATCGTCGGGTGCCGAATCACTCCCATGAACAGAATCGTTCCCGACAGATTCTCGCGCAGCGCAAAGATGAACGGCCGATCGATGGCGATGGACGGTGGTGCGCTCGTGAGCCCTACCCCGACTGACGTCACCGCCGCGGCTACCGTCCCCTCCTCATTCACGTCGACGTACGTCTTGTGCTTGACCTCCGTGATGTACAGCTCCGACGGCACGTGAATGCGCGTGAAGTCCGCTCTCGCCGGATCGAACGCGATACCCATGCCGAGTCCGGCGAGGGACGGAATCATGTTCAGATCGTTGGTCAGCTTGAACTTTGGCAGAAAGATTTCGGCCTGCGTCCCCTGCAAGCCCGCCGTCCACTCGTTCCATTGCTCCGGCGTCAGCGCGTCGACCAGATGATCGGCGCTGCTGGTGTCGCGAGGCAACACGATGGTCATCGAGAATGCGGCGCCGCCGTAGGGGAGATCCACGATGGTCGCGTCGGGCCGATACGTCACGCGGACCTCCGCTTCGTGACCGTGGGTCATCGTCGGCACGTTCACCGTCGCGCCGTCAGGAAGCCGGAAGGCTCTCGGCTGCGTGAGATGCGGATCGAATTGCTCGGTCCAATCGCCCTTGAAATAGATGGCATCGATCAGATACAGCCGCATGCCATCGGGAATCTGATCGACGATGCGATCGATCACCCCTTGAGTCTGCTTACTCACCCAGTCGTTGATCGTCGCCGGCGCGGTCGGGGACGCGAAGTCGAGCGCCGTCACCTGGGCATCGTAGTAGTCACGATTGGCGTCGAGGAACGGCTGCTCGACCGTGTAGCCCTGCATGTACCAGATCGAGTTGGCGATCTGGAACCGCACGTGCGGATCGAGCTCGCGCAGCAGTGTGATCAGGTTGCGATAGCCCTCGTTCACCTCCGCGACGCTCATGCCGTCGAGCTCGAGCGTGGCGCGCATCGCCTCTTCAGTCGTTCCGGCGGCGCCGTTGTAGGTCATGGCGAGCGCCGTCGCCACCGACAGCGGCGACACGAACAGATTCACCAGCGTATCGCGGGTATCCGCCGTCGCCTGCTTGAGCAGCTTGATCGCAAAGCGGTTGTCGGCCTGGATCAGGTGTTGTTCTTGACTCGTGAGGGCACGGGGTAAGGCGGTGATGCGGGGCGGGGGACCAACGGGATCCTTGCCACAACCGGCTGTAAGCAACACCAGGGCAATCGTGGACAGACGCAGAGGCTTCATGACGGCTCCCTCCTTTGCCCCAGTATACCCTGGCGATTGTCCCCCGGGTCACGTGGTGTATTTTGCTGGTCGGCTGCCACCCGATCTCTGGAGGAATGTGCATGCGTGCCATACTCGCCGCCGCCGTGCTGCTCGCGCTGCCGAGCGCCGATTGGGAGCTGCTCGGTTCGCGCCGCGTGAACTTCGCGCTCGATCACGACGCGATTTTGGTCGGCGCCCGGGAGGGCGGATTCACCGCGCTCAAGCTGGAAGTCGTCGGCGGCAATCTCGAGATGTACAACATCAAGGTCACGTTCGGAAACGGCCAAAGCTTTTCACCCGAAACGCGCGTCCAGTTCCATCAAGGCTCCTGGAGCCGCACGATCGATCTTCCAGGGCCCGTCCGCATCGTCCGCCGGGTCGATTTCTGGTACCGCAGCCGGCTGCGTCGCGGCGCGGCCACCGTGCGCTTGTTCGGCCGGACGTGACGGCAGCGCAGTCCGCAGTCTTCATCTACGCCATTCTCAGTCGCATGGCGTACGTGCTGTTCGTGGGGTACGTGCTGCGCCGCGAGGAGCGCGAGGGCTTCTACGCGCAGCGCTTCGGTCCGGTCCTGGGTTTTCGCCGCTTCGTGCGGCGCGCCTCGGTCGTCATGTACCATGACGCGCTCGCATTCATTCTGCTGTGCCTCGTCACGCGCAACACCTGGGCCGTGCCGGTTTCGCACGCGGCAGCGGTCGCGACCGGCGCGCTGCTGGTGATCGTGGGCCTCGGCACGAAACTGTGGGCCGCGCGTACCCTGGGCAGCGAGGCCTATTACTGGCACAACTTTTTCAATCCCGTTGAAGCGGTGGGGCCGGTGTCGAGCGGGCCGTACCGCTTCCTCTCGAGCCCGATGTACACGATCGGGTACCTGCAGACCTACGGACTGGCCCTGATGCTGCGCTCGCTGCCGGGTCTCATCGCGGCCGTCTTCTCCCAGGCGGCAATTCTCGTGTTCTACTTCGTCATCGAGAAACCGCATTTCCAGCGACTGCACCGCTCGAGCTGATGCGACGCGTAGCCTTTCTACTATATGTCCTTGCTGTCGGCTGCCGCGGCAACGCGGCAGCCGCCGACGAACAGGACATGGCCGCGCCCGAGCAGCATCCCGACGAGCACGCCGCCGCGGCCGCCGAACGCGCCATGGCGGGGATGGTCGCCGAGGACCTGCATCTTCGGCTCACACCGCTGCGACCGGTGGCGCCGGGCGACTCGGCGCGCGCGGCCGAGGTCCTGGCCGTCATGCGACGGGAGCTCGCCAGGTATCGGGACGTCCGAGTGGCGCAGGGCGATGGCTTCCGGCAATTCATTCCCGCGGGCGGCGCGCCCGTCCAACACTTCACGAAGCTGCGCTGGGCCTTGCAGGCGCGGAACGGGCTCGATCCCGCGCGGCCGACGTCGCTGCTGTACGAGCGCGCCGCCGATGGCAACCTCACGCTCGTCGGCGCGATGTTCACGGCGCCGCCGCAAACCACTGACGATGAGCTCAATGCGCGCCTGCCGCTCAGCGTCGCGCGGTGGCATCAGCATGTGAACTGGTGCCTGCCGGGGGGGCCGCTCGCGGACGCCCGGCGGCGCTGGCGCGAGACCAGGGACGGGCAACCGGTGTTCGGTCCCAAATCGCCGATCGCGACAGCGGAAGCGTGCGACGCGGTCGGCGGGCGCTTCCGGCCGCGCCTGTTCGGCTGGATGGTGCACGTGATGGCGTTTTCCGCGGACGATCCCTGGAATGCGCATCATCACTAGCGTCGCTTGACGGTCGGAGCGGCGGGCGGTAGCACTAGGGCGACGCTCACTCCCCCAGAGGGCATGAATATGCGACGTCTTGAGAATTTACTCGCAGCGCTGTCGGTGCTGCCGACCTTCCTGCTGGCGCAAGGCGGATCGATCCGCGGCCGCGTGGCGGATGCCGCCGGCGCGGCGCTGCCCCGCGCGTCGGTTTCGGCCGAAGGCTCAGGGTTACGTGCCACCACCGACGATCAAGGCCGTTACGAAATCCGCGGCGTCTCAGCCGGCACCTACACGGTCCGCGTTCGGTTGCTCGGCTATGTCCAGCAGTCGGCTCGCGTGACCGTCGGGCAGGGGCCCGTCACGCAGGATTTCGTGCTCGCCGAGCAGGCGATCAGCCTCTCACCGGTCGACGTCGTCGTCGGGTCGCGGGCGCGTCATACCGCGGCCGAGCAGCTGGCGGTGCCCGTCGACGTCTTCACCTCCGAAGAAATCGCGGTGCAGGGAACCAACGAGACGAGCCAGATTCTCCAGAACCTGGCGCCCTCGGTCAATTTCCCGCGCCAGAGCGTTACGGACGCCAACGACATCGTGCGGCCGTTCACGCTGCGCGGTTTGAGTCCCGATCACACCCTCGTGCTCCTGAATGGCTGGCGCAGACATCAGATGGCGGTGCTCAACACGTTCGCGTACGGGATGGGGGCCGGCTCGAGTGGCGTGGATCTCAACGCGCTGCCGGGCGGCGCCGTCGACCGGATCGAGGTGCTGCGTGACGGTGCGTCGGCGCAGTACGGCTCCGACGCGATCGCGGGCGTCGTCAACGTGGTCTTGAAGGAGGGCGGGTTCACGCCGTTCCTGAACGTGGATGGGGGCCAGTACCGCACGAAGGACTACCCCCACGACGGCACCACCGCCGATCTCAACGGCGGATTCGGCGTGGGTCTGGGACGCGGCTCGTTGGCGGTCTTTGGGGAGTATCTGCATCGCGACCCGACCAACCGCGCCTGGCCCGATATCTTCCTGGCGGACCAGAACGGCGTGACGGATGTGATCGACACGTTGACCGGCCGAATCCTGAAGAAAAACAATTCGCTGACGCAGCCGAACTACCACTGGGGCGACGGGCTCGAGAAGGACCTGATGTCGTTCGCCAACTTCCGGATGCCGCTCAATCCCGGCGGCACCAGTGAGGTGTACGCGTTCGGCGGCTACAGCCACCGTACCGGCACGGGGAACGGATTCTTCCGCTATTTCGACAGCAACAAGAACTGGCAGGAGCTGTATCCGCAGGGCTTCTTGCCGCAGTTCCGTCCCGACGTCGCCGACTATTCCGGCGTGGCGGGATTCCGCGCCGTCGTCAGCGGCTGGTCGCTCGACCTCGGCGGATCGTTCGGCAAGAACCGGTTCGACTACAATCTCGAGCACACCAACAATCCGTCGCTCGGCCCCTGTCTCGATACGCCGTGCGCACCGGGAGCCGACAGTCTGCTCGGGACGGCGGATGATCCGGGCATTCCGAATCAGCTCTCGTTCTTCGCCGGCCGGCTGTCGCGGACCGAGGCGATCGCGGCCCTGAACCTGGCGAAGCGCGTGAACATCGGGCTCGCGGCGCCGGTCAACGTCGCGCTGGGCGCCGCGTTCCGGCGGGAGGAGTTCCAGATCGATTCGGGCGAGACGGCGTCGTGGATCAACGGCGGCCATCTTGCTCAGGACAGCGCCAGCGGCGGTGGACTCGCTCCTGCCGGCTCTTCGGTGTTCCCCGGTTTTGCGCCGAGCGACACGAGCGACCATCACCGCACAAATGTCGGCGTCTATGTCGACCTGGAGAGCCAGCTCAATCCGCAAATTCTTGCCAACGTCGCGGCGCGGTTCGAGAGCTACAGCGACTTCGGCCAGCGGGTCAACGGCAAGCTCGCGCTGCGGTATCAACCCACGCAACGCTTCGTCGTGCGCGGCGCGGCGAGTACGGGATTCCGCGCGCCTGGGCTGGCGCAAAGCTTCTTCAGCCATACGACGACGAACGTGATCGGGGGGCAGTTCATTCAGGTCGGCAACTTCCCGGTCGACAATCGCGCGTCAAAGATTTTCGGCGCGAAGCCGCTCAAGGAAGAGACGTCCGTCAATCTCAGCGGCGGATTCGCGTTCACGCCACGCGACAACGTGACGTTCACGGTCGATCTCTTCTATATCACGATCGATAACCGCATTCTGCTGGGCGCCACGTTCGGCGATTCGGTGTCGGCGGCGATTCTCGCGGACTCCGGCTTCTCCAACATCGGCGCGGTGCAATTCTTCACCAACGGCCTCGACACGAAGACGAATGGCGTGGACGTCACCGGCAGCGTGCAGCAGCAACTGGGCACGGGTGTGCTCGATCTCAGCCTCGGTGTGAACTACTCGAAGAACCGGATCACGCGCGTCGATTCACTGCCGCCGATTCTGCAGGGGACGCCGACGACCTTGACCAGCATCCTCGACCTCGTCACCAAGGTCGGCATCCAGGAGGAGCGCCCCGATTGGCGCGGTACCCTCACGGCCCAGTACAACGTGCGCCGGTTGCATGCGCTCGGCAGGATCTCCTATTACGGCGGCTTCGCCTCGGCCCAGCCCAGCTTCACGGACCGGGAGGAGTATGGCGCCAAGACGCTCGTCGACGCGGAGATCGGCTACCAGTTCAACGCCGTCAACCTGTCGATCGGGGCGCGCAATCTGTTCGACGTCTATCCCGACCGGGCACATGCCGAGTTCAACAACAACGACAACACGTTCCCCTGGGCCGCGGCGTCGCCCTTCGGTTATAACGGCCGTTACCTGTATGCACGGGCAGAAATGCGTCTGCTCCAATAGGGAGGGAGTTCTATGGTTCGCGCTGCAAGATTGCTGAGCATTGCCGCGGTCACGGTTCTGTTCGCGGCTGTCCCGGGGGGGGCGCACGCCCAGAACGGCCGGATCCGGGGCACGGTACGCGACGCCCACAGCGTTCCGATGGCGAGCGCCACGGTCCGCGTGACTGGTGGCACCGGTGCCGCCCGCCGCACGACGACGGATGCCGACGGCGCGTTCTTATTTACGAACGTCGCCCCCGGGACCTACACCGTGGCCGCATCGCTGCCCGGCGTCAGAACGCAGGTGCAGCAGGGCGTGCAGGTAGCGGCCGACGCCGAAGCGGTGGTGCACTTCGTGCTGCAAGCGCTCGAGATGGAGGCAATCACCGTCACGGCGATGAAGCGCGAGGAGCAGCTCCTCAACGTACCAATCTCGATCGCTGCTCCGACGGAGCAGGCGCTGCGCGTGCGTGGCGTGGACAACATCGAAGAAGTCGCGCAAAACGTCGCCGGGTTCAGTGTGCAGAACCTCGGACCCGGACAGAGCCAGCCCGCCATCCGTGGCGCGTCGTCAGGCCAAATCTCGCGCGACCAGCCCGGCGTGAAGGAAGAAGTGGGCGCCTATCTCGACGAATCGGTGATCTCGCTGTCCCTGTTCACGCCGGACCTCGATCTGTTCGACGTCGGCCGCGTCGAGGTGTTGCGCGGGCCGCAGGGAACGCTGTTCGGCTCCGGGTCCCTGTCCGGGACGGTGCGTTACATCAGCAATCAGCCGGAGCTCGGCATCAGCAAGACGTTCGGCGAGACCGAGGTGACGGAGATCGACGGCGGCGAGCCCGGCACCAGTGCCAAGCTCGGATTCAACGCGCCGCTGGGAGACAAAGCCGCCGCGCGGATCGTGGGGTACAGCACGCGCACCGGCGGCTACATGGACGCGGTGCAGCCGAACCTGCGCATCGATCAGAACGTCAACGGCAACACCCGCGCTGGGCTCAGGGCCGCGATTCGCTTGCAACCAAGCAGCAAGTTCAGCATTACGCCGCGGCTGGTGTATCAGCGCGCCAAAGCGGACGGCTGGAATCGCATCGACGCCTATAACATTCTGGCCAATCCGTACACGACGACGCGCCCCAAGGTCACCCTGGGCGAGCGCGAGCTCTTCACGCAGATCGAAGAGCCCGTGACCGATAAGTTCTTGCTCGGGGACGTGAATCTTCAGTTGGATCTCGGTGCCGCTACGCTGACGTCGGTGTCGTCGTACACGCATCGCAACATTCTCGTGGTGCGCGACGCAACGGCACTGTACGCGAGCATCGTGGGCGGGAGCTTCCAGCTGCCCGAAAACATCTTCACACTCGATGCACCACTGTACGACCACACCAATTCGATCGTCTGGACGCAGGAAGTGCGCGTGGCTGGCAGCGCCCAAAACCAGCTGAAATGGCTGGTAGGCGCGTTTTACAGCAACAACAAGCGGGGCTACGGGCAGGACGTGTTCGTCAAGAACTTCGACACGCTCGCCGCCCCGATCTGCTGCCCAGTGCTCGAGCCCGGTGGCTTCCCTCCCCCTCCTCAGCCCGACGGGTGGACGATGGGGCCGCTCCTGACCACGAAGGACCACTTGTTCTTCTCCGATCTGAATTACAAGCTGACGCAGACGGCGGTGTTCGGCGAAGCCACGTTCAGCGCCACACCAAAGCTCGACCTCACCGGCGGCCTGCGCTGGTACAACTTCGATGAGAACCGCGCACAGGCCTTCGACGGGTTCTTTGTAGGCTACGTCACCCGGCCCGGCAAGACAAAAGCCAACGGATTGGCGCCCCGCTTCATTGCCAATTACAAGGCGTCGGATGCGTTGACCTTCAATGCCCAGGCATCCCGCGGCTTCCGACTCGGCGGGATCAACGACCCGCTCAACAAGCCGATCTGTTCTCCCGCGGATACGCTCACGTTCGGTGGTCGGGACTCGTGGAAAGACGAGACGGCTTGGAACTACGAGGCCGGGATGAAGTCGCGCTTGTGGGGCGGGCGGGGCTCCGTGAATCTGTCCGCGTTCTACATGAAGATCGACAACCTGCAGCTGAACCTGACCGCGGGCACATGCTCCTCGCGTCTCGTGTTCAACGTCGACAAGGCGAAGAGCCAGGGTCTGGAATTAGAGGTGACGGCGTCGCCCAATGAGCATTGGGATCTGGCATTCTCCACCGGTTTCAACGACGCGAAGCTCTTGTCGACCGTCACGACCACGGACACCCTTGGCGTAACGACCGTGGTCGGCGGTGTGAAGAAGGGCAACCGTCTTCCCAGCGTGCCGAAGGTTCAGGCGAGCGCGGCGATCACGTACGGGATGCCGATTGGGATCTCGCGCCTGTCGCTGACCGGCAGCTTCCAGTATGTCGGCTCGCGCTACACGCAGATCGACGACCTGACGCCGGGCATCGACACCGTGCACGTCGGTGGGATGGGGCAGTATGTGGGTGGGCAGTCGCCGACGCAGACTTTCGTCTTCGACCCGCTGCTGGCGGCCTACAGCCTGTTCAATCTGCGGGCAGGATTGTCGCGGGGGGGCTGGGAGGCAGCATTTTTCGTGAACAACGTGACCGACGAACGAGCGTTCCTGGCACTGGATCGTGAGCGCGGGCTGAATGCGCGCGTCGGGTATCTCACGAACCAGCCACGGACATTCGGGGTGTCGTTGCGCTTCGATTACTGAAGCCACTGATCACACAGATTAGTAACTGATTTTCGCAGCTAGAAGCACAAACCGCCGGACGGCATCGCCGCCCGGCGGTCTGTTTTCTGCGGGAATCAGCGTCTAATCTGTGTGATCAGTGGCAAGGATCAGCGGCTCCCCATCCCCGCGCCCGCTCCCATTCCCGCCCCCGCCCCCGCCCCCATCCCGGCGCCTTCCGTATAGAACTTCGCACCGATGGCGGCCGCGACCGGCCACTCCACGAGGGCAATCAGTGTCGTGATGACGGTGAGGTTCTGCGGCATCAACGCCATCGGCCACATGAACAGCGTCGGCAGCAGTCCCCCGAGGACCCATCCGGCGACGCCGGCTTTGACCGCCGTGCCCGGCCCCGCGCCGAACCGCGGCCGGATGGCCGCGTAGAGCCACACGAGGACGATGCCGGCCACAAAGTCGAGGAACACGAACCACGGGACTTGCGCGTTGGTCATGGCAGGTTTGCCGAGCGCCTGCATCGCCGCGGCTATTTGCGCCTTGAAGACCACTCCGAACACCACGAAATCAACCACATTCAGGACGACGCCCGCGATCAGGCCCCCGATAAGCACCTTCTGCATGTTGATCTTCCCCATCGTCGTACCCCCTCCAAAAGAGAGGACAGCGTCCGACCGGAGCACTCCTGCCGCCGCCACGGTAGGGAATTGGACTGGAATCGTCAAGTCACAGCACGTTCAGCACCGCCAACAGCCCCCCCATGCCATCGGAAATGACGGCCACACCGGCAGGCACAACCCAGTCGTTGCCATCGACTACCAGGTTGAAGTAGTACGTCCCGGGCGCCAGCTGCAGCGCCGCTTCCCAGATGTCGTCGCCGAGTCCGCGCAGCGGCGCCGGAGTCCAGCCGTTCCAGCTGCCCGCGATCGCGACGGAGTGCGCCGCGGGCATCCGAAAGCGCACGACGACGCTGTCGCCGCGATGCTCGGCGACCAGCGGCTGGAGCAGTGGTCTGGGGGAGGGCGCAGCGTTCGAGGGCGCCGGCGTGAGCGCGCGCCGCGCCGTGAAGATTCTGACGGCGCCGGCCGCAAACCCGGCGCGGGGGAGCCCCTGAAACGGGTCGCGGAGGTAGTTACCCCCCGACGCCTCGACCGCAATGATGGGTGTGAGGAAATACTGCAGCGAGGCGCTCGCCGCCGCGCTCGAAGTGTAGGTCTTGCTTACCCGGCCACTGAGCCAGAGCGATCCCACCAAACGGGGCCGGTCGACTGTTACGCCGCCGACCAGATCGGTGTACCACGCACCGAGGAACCGCGTGGCTTCGGCGCTCAAGGAGAGCTGCGATGCAGCGTCGAATTGCCGCCAGCCGCGCGCGCGCACGCGGAAAGCGCCGACACCCGGCTCGCCTTCGATGACACCGCCGACGAAGCCCGCCCCAAGCGCGCCGCCACCTGCCACCGCTTCGATCAACCCTGCGCCCGAGCCCGCTCCCAGCCCGTCGGAGCGCCCGCTCGCCGCCAGCGTCGCGCTCACGGCCAGACGTAATCCCGTTGTTCGGGGCGACAGCGTCGCCCAAATGTCGGCGCGCGCCTGGCCGGCCCACACGTCGTGCTCGAGCAGCGACAGCCCGCCCCCAACGCCAACGTAGGACGAGGGAGTGATCCGTTGGGCGGCAGGGGAGGCCGTCACAATACTGAGGCTCGACCCGCCCGTGTAGCGCACGACACCCGTTCCGATCCCCAGCGATACCTGACGCTGAGCGGAAAGGGCGGGGGGCAGGAGGGCCAATATCGCCGCAAACGAAACCGGTCCCATTCTCATGGGACCGGTAAGATACCGCGCGACTACAAACCGCTAGGTTACGGCCGGCGGCTGTGGCCTGCTCCGGGGTTGTCGGGTCTCTGTGACGGCGAAGCCGGGACCGCGGGCGTCGCGGGCGTAGCCGGTACGGCGCGTGTCGCGGGTCCACCGTCAGGGTTGGGAACGGCCGGCGTGGCGCGGGTCGCCCGCACCGCCGGCGTCGCCGGCGTCACGGGGCGGTTGTCCAGGCCCACGGCCTCACCACGGACATGCGTCGCACGGCGGGCCATGGCCGCTGCCACCTTCACCTTCGCGGTGTCCGATGCATGCTCGTTCGGAGCCGCCACTCTTGGGGTCTGCGCCGCCAGCAGCGCAGGCACCAGTAAAGCGGGACCGAACATCAAGATTCGCTTCAACATCTTACCTCCTTCTTACAGGTGAATCGCGCAACGCCCGCTCGGCGCGGGCCAACTCTCTCGCCATCTCGCGCAACAACGTCCAGGGGCTCACGTCTCCCGTGTACTGCGTCGCGGCGAACCAGAGCTGCGCAAATGTATCGCGCACCACCCGTTCGGCCGCCCTGGCATCCGTCAGGATGCCGTACGCCTGCGCGTACAGCGAGCCACGATGCCGGCGCTCCAATTCCACCAGGGCGGTGGAGTCCCGTTTTGCCAAGCGGTGCATCAGCACCGCATCGGCGACGATTGGGGTTTGAGGCTCTAGCATCGCGGTCATGCTTGGTAAAGATTGCCCACGGCGCCTGGGGTAACGCACGTCAGCGACGTAACGCGGGTCACATGCAGCGCCAATCCGTTACCATTCCTCTATATGGCCACTCTTTAGCGGAGGAACCGGTTGCGCGCTGAAACAGAGGCGGATGGCGACATCGTTCGGGCGGTGCTCGCGGGCGACCGCGAGCGCTACGCACAACTGGTCGAACGCTATCGCGACCGCTATGCGCGCTACGCGGCACGGATGTTGGGCTCGACGGATGCCGCGGAAGACGCGGTGCAGGATGCCTTCGTGCGCGCGTACGATCAGCTGGCGCAGTGTCAGGATCCCGACAAGTTTGTCGGTTGGTTCTTCCTCATCCTGCGCAACCGCTGCTTCGCGGAGCGGCGTCGCAACCGGACGCATGCGCCGCTGGAGGCCGCCGACGGCGTGGCGGCGGCGGATCGCACCGATGGCGGAACAGAGACCGCCGAGCGGCGTCGCGCGTTACAGCACGCGCTGCTCGAGCTGACGCCGGATCAACGGGAAGTGTTCGTCCTGAAGCACGTCGAGGGATTGTCGTACGGAGAGATCGCGGAGCGCTTGAGTACGTCGGTGCCGTCGCTGAAAATGCGGATGCACCGCGCCTACGATAAGCTTCGCGAACAACTGCGAGATCACGCATGAGCGAGCACGACTTTCATCCGCTGGTGAAGCAGCTGCTGGACGGCGACATCACGATCGCCGACCTGCCGGCGGAGCTGCGCGCCGAAGGCGAAGAGGCGCTGCGTCTGCTGGCCGCGGTGGATCGCTCTCCCGTGTCGCTGCCCGCAGTCCCTCAGCGCGTCATGCGCGCGCTCACGCGGACGCCGCAGCGCTCGCTCCGCTGGTTGCTGGCACCGGCGCTGGCGCTGGCGGCCGCTCTCGTCCTCTGGCTGGGCCGTTCCCACGGTCCCATTACGACGCCGGGCGCGGTGGTCACGGTTCATTTCGTTCTCTCTGCACCGGACGCGCGCGCCGTGAGCGTCGCGGGCACGTTCAACCAATGGGACGCGCGCGCTACGCCACTGGTCCGCACCGGCGCCAACGGCATGTGGACCGCGACGCTCGAGTTGCCGCCGGGCCAACATCAGTACGCCTTCGTGGTCGACGGCGTGCGCTGGGTACCCGATCCAGCTGCGCCGGCCGTCGACGACGGCTACGGGCGCCGCAATAGCGTGCTCACGCTGTGATCCTCACCGTGCTCGCCCTGCTGGGCATGCAACAGGGAGTTGCCGACCGGCTGTCCGGGCGGGTGCCTCCCGATGTGGGCGCGGTCGTCGAGTCGCTCGCCACCAGCGCGGCTGCGCGCGGGTTGCCACTCGGTCCGCTGATTCAGAAGGCGATCGAGGGAAGTGCGAAGGGCATTGCGTCCGAGCGCGTGATCGCGGCCGTGGGATTAGTGGCGATGCAGCTGGATACCGCCGCCGCGGCGTTGCGAGCGGGCGGGATCATCTCCGACACCCTCGCCATTGCCGCGGGCGCGTTCGCGATCAATGCCGGGATGGATGCGCGCGACATCACGAACCTGATCCTGCGCGGCGGTGGGCAAACAGCAGTGAACGTTCGGCTCGAGCTCAATGTGGCGGGGACCCTGGTGGCGATGGGCGTGCCGTCGGCGGAAGCGGCAAACCTGGTGAGTGCGTCGCTACAATCGGGCCGCCCCGCAACGGATTTGCTCTTGCTGCCCAGCCGTGTGCAGGGCGAGATGGCCAGGGGCGCCACCCCGGCCCAGGCCGCCGCGGGTCTGGCGCGCGCCGCGGCTGCGCAGGCGCGGCGCGGACCACCACCGGCCCACCCTCAGCCTCCGCCCCACCCCCCGTCTCCTCCACACCCCTGAGAAGACCGCTGATTACTGCGAGATAGCCCGCCCCCC
>DASPXJ010000092.1:0-3961 GCA_035637355.1 Gemmatimonadales bacterium | reverse complement strand
TTCCGCGACTGACTTCGATCAGCGGAAACTTCGGGACGCGCCGAGCCTTGGACGGCTGCACCCGCGGCGGCTCACCGGGTTGCTTGCGATAGTGCGGCGGCCACGGCGCATCGCCCATCCCGTCCTTCTCTTGGCGCGCTGAAAGCTCCAGCAGCTTGTCCAATGAGCCCGCGCTGTTGTCCATCCCCACATGCCGGTCGCCTATCTGCGCAAATCGCGTTGGCATCGTCCCCAGCGTGAAGTCTGCGGGATCTGCGGCATCCACCTCGTCCCACGACAGCGGCGCGGACACCCGGCCGTCGGGCACGGGCCGCACCGAGTAGGCCGACGCAACGGTCCGATCCTTGGCGTTCTGGTTGTAGTCGACGAACACGCCCTGCCGCTCCTCCTTCCACCATTTGCTGGTCGCGAGTCCCTTTCCCCGGCGCTCCACGTCCCGCGCCAACGCGAGCGCGGCGCGCCGCACTTCATCAAACACGCAGCGCGGTTCGATGCGCACGAACAGATGCATGCCGCGTGACCCCGATGTCTTGGGCCAGCCGGTCAGACCGACCTCCTCGAGTACCTCGCGAGCGATCTGCGCCACCTGGCGAACCTGCGGCCATTTGATGCCGGGTACGGGGTCGAGATCCACGCGCAGCTCATCGGGATGGTCGAGGTCCTCGGCGCGCACGGGATGCGGGTGCAGCTCCAGGCAGGCGAGATTCGCAAGCCACACGAGCGCAGCCGCATCCCGCGGTACCACCTCGTCGGCGGTGCGGCCTGACGGAAATCGCAGTGTCACTACCTCGACCCAGGGGGGACGACTTTCGGGCGCCCGCTTCTGATAGAAGGATGGCGCGCCGATCCCATTGGGAAACCGGACCAGCATGTTGGGCCGCCCGCCCGCGCCGCGCAGCGCGCCCTCGGCGACCGCGAGGTAATAGTTCGCGAGATCGAGCTTGGTGTATTTCGGTTTGGGAAACAGCACTTTGCCCGGGTTCGAGATCGTGACCTCGTGCCCGCCGACGGTGCGTGTCACCGCTGCTTTCCCTGCCGAGGGGCTCATGTCTGGCTAGCGCACGTCGATCGTGTCGCTCACGGCCGAATTGTTACCCGAATGGTTTAGGGTGATGATCGATCGCCCTGTTGATACCGCCTTGAATCGATAGATCTGCGTTACGCCCGCCGGGACATAGGAATCGGGCGGAACCATCCGCACAAATCGAATCGACGTGCCCGTAATCGTGGGCGGTGTGTCGTACTCGCCGGGTCCGATCGATTGGAACGAGAGCTCCACCGTTTGCCCGAGTGACGCAGTCACCGTCCTGTTCGGATGTCCGTTTGCGCGGATTCCCAGGCCCGGCCCGACACCGCATGCCGCGAGGAAGGCAGCGCTGGGAAGCACAATCAAGATGCGACGCATCTGACCTCCGGAAGAGGCTCAATCATACCCGTCGAGGAACTCACGGTGCCCTTCTCGACGCAGTATCGAGCAGCTTGGTCAGGCTGCGGTCGTGCATGCGAGCAAGCAGCAGCTGTGCCGAGATCGCACCGAGAAGAGCGCAGAACATATCCCACTGCGTGTCCCACACGTCGCCTTGCGTACCGAGGAAGGCGTCCGCCGCATGACCGCCGGCGAGCGCGGACCACCACTCGAAGAACTCGTAGCACGCGCTGAACGCCAAGCACGTCGCCGTCACGAGGACGAACAGCCAGCGCCCGGGCCGCAGCGGCGACGTGAGTAGCAGGATCTCGCGGATCAGGATGGCCGGCACGAAGCCCTGGACGAAGTGGCCGAGGCGGTCGTAATCGTTGCGCGCCAACCCGAAGGCGTTTTGCGCCCAGAAGCCGAGGGGCACGCGGGCATAGGTGTAGTGGCCACCGACGATGAGGATAAGCGCATGAAAGGCGAGCAACGTGTTCGTCAGTCGCGTCAGGGGAAAATGGCGCGCCGTGAGCACGAGCACCGGGCCGGCGATCAGGATCGGGAAGATCTCGAGCCACCACGTCGTGCGATCGTAGGGCGCGATGCCCGACACGATGAGCGCGGCGGCGACGATGACCGCGAGCGCTCGAAGGTAGCGCATTCTATTTGGCCCGCGTGAGATCGGCCCGGACAAAGGGCTGCTTGAGATCGTCCTCGTGACCGACGCCTGCCGAACGACTGAGCCACATGCGGCGCGATCGTGATGGCGAGAACGGTACAGAGTGCGACACGTCCTGCGGAGTGTCGACGTGACATGGTTACGCCTCCCTCCAGGTGGGCGAAGATTGGTTTCTACGGCGACCCAAGCGCCGCAATCCGCTGGTCGGCAAGTGCGGCCCACGCGCTGGTGCCGTACTTCTGTTTGAATGCCCGCCACGCCTGGAGCTCCCGCCCGCGATCGTACGTCACCTGAACCTCTGGGGGTTTGAAACCAGTCAGCTTGGCTTTCCTGCTCACCACGATCGTGCCCAGGTACGAGATGCCGTTCGCTACGGTCACGTTGATCTCGAGATACGGTGGTCTCTCTGCAACGAACAGTTCGTTCGGGTTGTAGTTCTCGACCCTGACGAACCGCAGCGAGTAGATGCCGGGCTCGAGGGCGTGGAACATGACCACACCGCCCTTCAGCGCGGCGGCGCGGATCAGCCCGCCGCCTCGCCTGACCAGCGCGGCACCGTCCAGTCCGCCGAGCGCACCATTGAGATCGATATCGACCAGCAACACAGAGGACGTCGTTGGATCGGTATCGAGACCGCTGGGTGGTTTGGGATAGGAGGCGTGGAACTCGGACTCAAGGGCATCGCGTAGCGCCGTGAAGTCTCCCAGCATGCTGAGGGGATCTACGGGCGCTTCCGCGCCATTCGCTGGCTGTTCGACGCCGATGTCTGCCGGGACCACAACAACGAATGGGAACGTTCGCCCGAGGCTGTCACCGACGTACACCCTGACCACGTGCTCTCCCACGGGATCTCCCGCGGTGACGCACCACGTGCCGCCAATCCAGCCACCGAGCGGTTCTTCACGCTTGGTCGTGCGCAGAAGGGTGGGTTCCTTACCTAGCCCTCCAGGAAGGGCGAACTCCGTGCGCCACGCCACTTCGTCCGCTGTGTTGTTGGAGAAGTGAAGACGCCATCCGTAACAGGATTCTCTGGGTCTTAGTGGGACGCGGTCCGTCTCCCGCACACTCCATGTCCCATCGTGGCCCTTGGTCGCAACCATAAAGAGCGCGCGGTCGATCTCCGGGCGCGGGCCATTCTGAGCGTGGATGAAGCCTGGAGACCCCACGAGTGACAAGACGGCGAGCAAAGCAACGCGCATGGTTCCCCCTCTCCGGCAGCTCGGCGGTCTTGGGAATCTCTCGGGGCGTCTGGACTAGCGTCGCAGAGGGAGGCGAGGGCCGCCGGGTTGTGGTTTCGGCGATGTTTCAAATGGAAATACCGTCCAGCCAACTTGTGTCAAGGAGGCGGAAACCATATCGCCTTCGCGTAGTACGCACACCACCAGTTCAGAGCACCCGCTGTTCGCCTCGATACGCAAGTCGACCGGTAGCAATCACCAGCAACAGCGCTGCTCCAACACCACAGGCAGCGGCGTAAAACAGGAGCAGCGGCAGCCGCTCTGCGCGGACTCGGTCCCAGTTATTCAATCGAAGCCCGATGTCCTGGGCACTGAGCAGGCGCGACCCCGTGCCATCGCTGATCGAGAGTTGTTTTCGGTCAAGCAGGGTCCCGAGCGCCTGGCCCCGCGCGTAGACCTCCACACGGTCCTTGCTGTCAGCAAGTGAAAGGGCCATGCTCGGCGGCGTCCACCAGATGTCAGAGCGTTTGGATAGCTCGCTGTAAAGAGCAACAACGGGAATGAAGAGCAGCGCGGCGGTGAGAACGGAATAGAAGACCCGTAGACGCGGTGGCATCGAATCCTCCTTGTCGAGCATGAGGCCCTAAGCTAACGTCTCTCGCTGCGCTCTGAACCGGTTTTCCTTCTGCAAGCGTC
>DASPXJ010000091.1:0-67670 GCA_035637355.1 Gemmatimonadales bacterium | reverse complement strand
ACCTGCCCCGCAAACGCGCGCAAGCCGCGTCGCAGCACCTCGGCGCGCGCCAGTCCCGTCCGCGCCGCAACCGCGTCGAGCAACGCCCGATCGTCGGCGTCGACGTAGAGCTGCACCGGCTCGCGGACCTTGGAACGATGGCGTGACATGATAGACTAAATGTAGCACATGTAACGACTACATGTAAAGAGCCTAGGCGCCCGCCCGCCGGCGCTTCAGCTCCTCCGCCAGCTCCTCGCGCGGCGCGCCCAGCTCTTCCGCCAGTTTGCTCAGCGCCGCATCCGTGCCATCCCAATCTTTGGCCGCCGCCAACGCATCCAGCGCAACCTCTTCAATGGCTGCCGACCGCTCTTCGAGATCGCGCGTCCGCACCGCCACCTCGCGCGCCAGCCATTGCTCCAGCTCGCGGCGGTCGACTTCCAGCTGCCGCTGCCGCAGCGCATGCTGCAACGACAGCTCCAGCTCCTCGAGGTCGACCGGCTTGATCAGGTAGTCGTACGCGCCGAGCTTGAGACATTCGATCGCGGTGCGCGGCTCGTCGATCGCCGTCAGCATCAGGACCGCGAGGTCGGCATCCTGCGCCAGGACCTTGGGGAGCAACTCCACGCCGCTGGTCTCCGGCATGCGGATGTCACACAGCATCGCCTGTGGATGGTGCTCCGCCTGCTTCGCGAGCGCCTCGGACGCGTTGGCGGCCGCCTGCACAGTGTAGCCGAGCCGCGTGAGAAAACGGGTGAGCGCCTGCCGGATGCCGTCCTCATCGTCCACGACCAGGACGGTGGTGCCGCCCGTTGTGACCTTAGGAGGAGTCATGGCCGTCAACGTTGCCGACGTTATCTTGGCGCGTCAATGAGCACATCGCGCATGAATCTCGCAGCGGTTCCCGGCATCACCGTCGGCCACACGACGATCGAAGCACACGGCACCGGTTGCACGGTGGTGCTCGCCCCCGAGTCGGGGATGCGCGCCGCCGTCTGCCTGCGCGGCCGCGCCACCGGCTCGCGGGAGCTCGATGTGCTCGACCCGCGCCACCTCGTCGAACGCATTGACGCGATTCTCTTCACCGGAGGATCCGCCTTGGGTCTCGGCGCGGCGGACGGCGTGATGCGCTGGCTGCGTGAGCGCGGGCGTGGCCTGCCCGTGGGCGACAAAGGCACCATCCCGATCGTGCCGTCCGCGGTGATTTTCGATCTCGGCAATGCCGGCAAGCCGCTCGGTTGGCCCAGCCCCGACGACGCGTACCGCGCCTGCGACAATGCGCGGGCCGATTACGCCGACGGGCTGGTGGGCGTGGGGCGCGGCGCGACGTGCGGCAAGGCCGCCGGGCTCGAGAAGATGGTCCCGACCGGCCTCGGCTCGTGGGCCGAGCAAGCGGGGGGGGGCGGCGGGGGCGACGTCATCGTCGCGGCGCTGGTGGTGGTGAATGCGGTCGGAGATGTGCGAAACGCGCGCGGAGAGATCATTGCCGGCAAGGTCGACAGTCTCCGCTATCTCGCCGACGGCGGCGCGCCGCTCGGCGATCCGGAACGCCTCGACCGCAATACAACGCTGGCGGTGATCGCGACGAACGCGAACCTCGACCGCGTGCAGCTCCAGGCGCTGGCGTACTCGGGGAGCGATGCGCTCGCCCGGCGCATCACGCCCTACGGTACGCTGTTCGATGGCGACGCGATATTCGCCGTGAGCACTGCGGCCGTCCCGCCGAAATCGCCGCTGCAGGTCGAGGCACTCGCGGCGCTCGTCGTGCCTGAAGCGGTCGAGCGGGCCGTCCGCCGTGGATAAGGTCGAACGAGCGGTCGACGATATCCGCCGCAAGTGGGTGCCCGACGGACGCCTCGGCGTGTTCGAGGTGTCGTTGTTGCCGAAAGGAGTCGCCGGTGTGACCTCGAGCCGCGAGGCGCGCGATGCGTTGCGCCGGCTCGCGGCCGAGGCCGGAATGGTCGACCAGGTCGAGCTAATTCCGGACGACGTCGTTGCGCCCGCGGCGATCGTGACCGCGGCGCTCGCGCCGCTGCTCGCGGAGCCGCGCGTGTCGGCGGTGCGCGTGAGCGAAGTGTTGCACGGCGAATCGCTCGACGTGCTGGAGCGGCGCGAGGAATGGCTGCGGGTGCGTGCCCCCGACGGCTATGTCGCATGGTTGAATGCGGGCTACGTCGCGACCGGTCCCGGCGATTGGGCCGAAGATTGGCAAGAACGGGCGACCGCGCGAGCGCTCAGCGCCGACATTGTGACAGCGGAGGGGCGCCGCCGGCTGCCCACCGGAGCCCGCGTGGCGTTCCGCCGCGGAGTCGTCGAGCTGGCCGATGGCCAGCGCGGCGCCGTGGCGGCCGGAAGCGTTCGTCGCGAGCAGGAGCTCCGCGTCGAGGCGCGGCACTTGGCGTTGCCCGAGCTCGCCCAGAAGTGGTATTCCGGTGCGCCATATCTCTGGGGCGGCCGCACGGAGTGGGGGATCGATTGTTCTGGTCTCGCGCAGGCGGTGTACGGCGCGCGGGGGATCAGACTGCCGCGCGACAGCGACCAACAGTTCGGACAGGGGCAGGAAGTCCCGATGTCGGCGGAGGGTGCGGGATACGAGTCGGGCGACTTGCTCTTCTTTGCGGAACGCGGCCGGGTGTCTCACGTCGCGCTGTGGGCAGGCGCGGGACGGATCGTGCATGCGGCGTTGTCGCGGGGCGGGGTGGGTGGGGACCACCTGTTAGGTGAGGAGCCGCGGATGGTGAGGTTGCGGGAAAACCTGGTGGGGGTGCGGCGGCTGTAGGGGCACGACATGTCGTGCCCCTACAGACATGTCGTGCCCCTACATATTTGTGTGATGCGTCTGATCCTCTTCGACATCGACGGCACGTTGTTATGGACAAACGGCGCCGGCCGGCGCGCGATCCATCGGGCCCTGCTCGACGAGATGGGTACCGCCGGGCCGATCGACGGCTATCGCTTCGACGGCAAGACCGATCCGCAGATCGTGCGGGAGCTGCTGGAGCTGGCCGGGCATCCGGAGTGGAGCTCGGAAGACCGCATCACCGCGGTGTGCCGCCGCTATGTCGATCTGCTCACCGCCGAGCTGGCCAAGCCCACGCAAGCCACGCGGATCTATCCGGGAATCAAGGATCTCCTTGCCGCGCTCGAGCCCTACGAAGCCGAAGCCAAGGCGCTCGTTGGACTGCTCACCGGTAACGTGGCGAATGGCGCGGCACTGAAGCTGCGCTCGGCCGGTCTCGATCCCGGCCGCTTCGCGGTCGGGGCGTTCGGCTCAGACTCGCACCGCCGCGCGGACCTGCCGGCAATCGCCGCCAGCCGCGCGGCCGAGCGCACCGGCCGCCGCTTCAGCGGCGCCGACATCGTGGTCGTCGGCGATACGCCGGACGACGTGGCGTGCGCGCGGCCGATGGGCGCGCGGACGGTCGGCGTGGCGACCGGCTTCTATGACACCACAGCGCTGCGGGCCGCGGGCGCGACGCATGTGTTCGAGAACCTCGGCGATACAAAGGCGGTGCTCGAGGCGCTGCTGTCGTGAAGCAGTCAGCAGACGAGCTCGAGTTGAAAGCGCGGGTCGATAATCCTGCCGCGCTCGAAGCCACGCTCGTCGCAGCCGGCGCCGAGCTCGTGTTTCGGGGTGAGATGATCGACCGGCGCTATGACCGCCGCGGCAAGTTGAAGGCGCGGGACGAAGTGCTGCGGCTGCGGATCTACCAGCCTGCCGGCAGGCAGCCGTTCGGCGTCATGGGATGGAAAGGTCCCGTCAGCGTGCGTCGCGGTTACAAGCATCGTGAGGAGCACGAAATCCAGGTCGGTCCTCCGGAGGAGGCGCGCGTCATCCTCGAGCGCCTCGGTTACGAGGAGACGTTGCGCATCGATCGCAAGATCGCGGAATACCGTCTCAGCGGCGCGGCGGTGCGAATCGAGTGGTATCCCGCGATGGACGTGCTCGTCGAAATCGAGGGCGCACCGGCCGCGATCGAGCGTGCCGTACGCGCCACCGGTCTGCCGCGCGAGCGCTTCCTGCCCGAAGCCCTGCCGCATTTCGTGGACGACTACGAGCAACGCACGGGACGGGCCGCACGTCTGGCTCGATGAAGCTCCTCATGCCGCTGCGCGTCCCCGAGCTGGCGCCGTCGCTCGGCCGCATCATCGTGCCCCGCCGCCAGCAGCCCCCCTGGGTGCCGGTGGACGACATCCGCGAGGAGCTGGCCACCCGCGTGCTGGAGCTGGGCGGCGAGGGACGCACCGCGGCGGCGCGTGAGGCGCAGGGCGACGAGCGCGCGCGGATCCTCGAGGTCACAGGCCGCCGCGCCTGGGCGGCCGCCTGGGACAATGCCGTGCGCCGCGCCGCCAGTCGCGTCGCCGAGGCGCTCGACGCCGAGATCACGCGCATCGCGCGCCAGGTGCGGCTGCCACGGCTCCGCCTGCGGCGTCACTTGCTGACCAATGCCGAGAAACGGGCGATCGCGGCGCGACTCGGAACGGGGGGCGGCACGTTCGTCGTCGCCCTCGACGCGCTGGAAGCGGCCGCGGTGCGCGCGGCCGACGCGTCGGTGCTGGAAAAGGAGACGCACGCCACGTGGCAGGAAGCGTTGCGCACGGTGGCGCGGCGGCTGGAAGCCGCCTGGCTCGCGCTCGAAAGTGAAGTCGAAGCCGAGCGCGAACGCTGGAATGCCGAGCTGGATGCGCTCGCCGGCTGGCGGCCCTCGCTGTGGCCGATCTTCGTCGTGTGGACGCCCGTTGCCGTCTTGCTCCTGTGGCTCGGCCTCATGCTCGGCGGGTACGTCCCGGCTCCAGCATGGCTCGCGGCGCGACTGGGCTTCTAGCCCTGCTGCTCGCGGGGGGCGCGCAGGCTCCCGCCCAGCTTCGCGTCGAGGTCTCGGAAAATCCGGTGCGGAGCGATCAGGTCGTCATCTCCTGGCCCGCGGCGACCGGCAATGCCAGTGTTTCGATCTTCGGTTTCACGGGCGACCGGCTGTTCACCACCACGGTGCCCGCGCCGAACAACGAATATGTTTGGGACCTCACACTGGGTGGAGGAGCTCGGCGGGTGGTCAATGGTGCGTACATCGTCGTCGTGGACGTCGACGGCCATCGGTACCGCCGGCGGCTCTTTGTCGCCAGGCCGGCACCGTGAGCGCCGTTGGTGTGGGCGTCGACCTCGTGGAAGTCTCCCGCGCGCGCGCGATGCTCGCCGACAAAGGCGCACACGTCTTCGACCGGCTGCTCACGCCCGCCGAAGCGGAGTACTGCCGCTCCCGGCCCGATCCCGCCGAGCATGTCGCGGTCCGCCTGGCCGCCAAGGAGGCGGTCTACAAGGCGCTCCAGGGCAGCGAGGCGGCCCGCGGCATCGGGTGGCGGGACATCGAGGTCACCCGTGCGGCCGATGGGCGGCCCGATGTCGCACTCAGCGGACTGGCGGCGAGCCGCGCCAACGAGTTGCGGGTGCGGCGGGTCCTGCTGTCGCTCTCCCATACGCATGAGGCCGCGGTCGCAATTGCAGTGCTGTCAACAGATTGAATTCCCGACAAAATTACTCTACTATTTGTCGTGCGGTTCCGGGCAATCCTTCTCGTCCTTGCCGCCTGCCTTGCACAGCCACTCGCAGGGCAGGCGTCTGACTCTTTGGCCCTGTCGCGGCGGGTGGTTGCCGCCGCCTCCCTTGCCGCCAAGGAATACGCCCTCGGTGTGACGCCCAGCGGTGGGCAGATCGTCCAGCCCGAGGAAGTGGACGAAGCCAAACTCTTCATTCAGCAGGCCACATTCGACGTCCCCGGGCTCCCCGTCGGTGCGCGCGTAGTCTCCGGTCATGCGCTCACCCGGATCGCGGAAATGCTGGACCGTCTGGCCCCGCCGGACTCGGTGCGCCTCGTGACCGACGCGCTCATCAGTCGCATTACCGCCGCCGCGGGTGGTCCCAATGTGATCGAGCAGCTCCCTTCCAAGCCACCGTCGCTCGCACGCGGCGCCGTCGTCTTTCACGAGCGCTGCGCCGCATGTCATGGAGAAGCGGGCCGCGGCGACGGCCCGAAGGCGAAAACCCTGAAGGGACCGCGGCCAGCCGATCTCACCGACCCCCGCGTCATGGGCGGGACGACGCTGCTCGAGATCTTTCGCCGCATCGCCATCGGCGTCCCCGGCACCGCCATGCCCGAATTCGCCGAGGACGTGCCGGACGAAGACCGCTGGGCGGTGGCGGCCTACGTGGGTGCGATGCAGTACGGCGGATCGGCCACGGCGGCGACCTTTGCCGCCGTGCGCCGGCAGGTGGACTCCGCGATCGCGCTGCGGTCCGAGAAGATCGGGTTCGACGCCTATCTCACGTTCGAACAGGTCGAGACGGAGGTGCGCGCGAAGAACCCCGGGCTTGCCGGCGAGCTGGAGACGACGTTCGCGTGGCTGCGCACGCGCGTGGCGCGCGCCGATGACGCGGAGCGCCATGCCATTCGCGAGCGGCTGCTGGCCGGACTCGAGCGCGCCGAGCGTGTCGTTGCCGACCGTCCGTCGTCGATGAGCTTGTTCGTGGCGTCGTTCTTCCTGCTGGTGCGGGAGGGCTTCGAAGCCATCCTCATCGTCGCGGCGCTGATGACCTTTCTCACCAAAGCGGGTGCGCCGGACCGGCGCCGCGATGTCGCGCGGGGAGCCTGGCTCGCGGTCGCGGCGAGTCTCCTCACCTGGGTCCTGGTCGAGCTGCTGTTTCAAGTGACGCCGGGACAGCGCGAGACGATCGAAGGCGGCACGATGCTGCTCGCGGCGGCGGTGCTCTTTTACGTCAGCTACTGGCTGCTGTCCAAGATCGAAGCCGCCAAGTGGACCGCGTTCGTGCACGGCAAGATGCAGAGCGCCCTGTCCTCCGGTTCGGGGATGGCGTTGAGCGCCGTCGCATTTCTCGCCGTCTATCGCGAAGGCTTCGAGACGATCCTGTTCTACAAGGCGCTGTTCACGTCGGCGGGCTCCAGCAGCGTCTCGGTCATCGGGGGAATTGCCGCCGGCTCCGTCGGGCTGGTCGCCGTTTACCTGATCATCAATCAGCTGGGGCTGCGCGTGGCGATGAAGCCGTTCTTCGCCGTGACGGGCGTGATGCTGTACTACATGGCATTCGTCTTCGCGGGGAAGGGCATCGCCGAATTGCAGGAAGCGCGGATCATTCCGCTGACGGTGATCGAGGGCGCGCCGCGCATTCCCGTGCTCGGCGTCTACCCGACGCTCGAATCATTGCTGGGGCAGGGACTGCTGCTGGCGCTGGCGCTCGTTGCCGCCGGATGGAGCCTGCGGCCCAAGTCCTCAGGACGTGGCGCGGAGCGGGACCTGCTTCGGTCGCAATGACTCCGGCAGCGGCTGCGGTCCCGCAGGCGCGCGCCACACGTACAGCAGCGTCCCGCCGACGAGCATCAGGAGAACGCTGGTCGCCTGGGCCAGCGTAAACGCTCCCAGAATCCGGTCGTCCTTCGCCCGCAGGAACTCCACCAGAAACCGCTCGGCACCGCCCAGCACCATGTACCAGGCGAACAGCCACCCGATCGCGTGACCATGATCGCGCCGCCGCCACAGCCACCAGAAGACGAGCAGCATCGCGATCGTTTCGTAAACTTGAGTCGGATGCACCGCCACGAGCGACATCGGGTCGGTTCCCGCCGGAAAATGCACGCCCATCGTCTGGAGATTGGCGACGGTCGTAGGCGGCAACCCATTGGGAAATTTCATGGCCCAAGGGACGGTGCTGGGAATCCCGTAGTCATCATTTACGACGAAGCAGCCGACCCGGCCCAACGCATAGCCGAGCGCGAGCGGCGCGGCACAGAGCTCGGCGGTGAACCGGCCCGGCACGCGCCGCCGCCAGCCGTTGAGCAGGATGCCGAGCGTCGCGCCGAGGAAGCCGCCGTACCAGACGAAGCCGCCGCGGCGGAACAGCGCATCGCTCTCGCCGGTCAGGAAGACATACCACAGCTTGGCGCCGACCAGGCCGCCGACGACGCCGGCGATCACGATGTCGGCGGCGTAATCCTCGTCCAGGCCGCGCTGGCGCAGGTCGAGCTGAATCGCCCAACCGGCCATCAGAAACGCGACCATCATCATCAGGCCGTAGCCCGTCAGCTCGAGCGGTCCGAGATGCAGCACGAAAGGATAAACGGTCATGTCGTAATCTCGGCGGTTTCGAGACCGGGGAGGGGGAGATCGGCGCGGGCGTCGAGCGTCCAGTCGCTGCGCTCGCCGAGGCGCAGGCGATGCCAACCGGCGCGCGCGATCATCGCGGCGTTGTCGGCGTTGAGCCGCGGGCTCGCCACGGCGACGCGCGCGCTGCCCGCCACGCGCTCGGCGGCGCGGGCCGACAGCGCGCGGCTGCACGCGACCCCTCCGCCCAGGACGGCGGTGGAGTAACCGGTCGCGCGCACGGCCCGCTCCAGCTTGGTGACGAGCACGTCGAGGACCGCATCCTGAAAGCCACGGGCGACATGCGCGCGATCTCTGTCCAGATCGTCCGACGCGCGCACCGCATGCAGCACGGCAGTCTTGAGTCCGGAAAACGAGAACTCGAAACCCTCGGCGATCATGGGACGCGGGAAGCTGAAGCGGCTGGGGTCGCCTTGCTGCGCGAGCCGTTCGATCGCAGGGCCACCCGGATACTCGAGTCCGAGCAGCGTCGCGACCTTGTCGAACGCCTCACCGGCTGCGTCATCGCGCGTTTCGCCGAGCAGGCGGTAGCGGCCCCAGGCGGGGACGTCGAGCAGCAGCGTATGACCACCGGAGACCAGCAGCGCCACGAACGGCGGCGCGAGGTCACGGTCTTCGACCGCCGGCGCGAACAGGTGGCCTTCCATGTGGTGCACGCCGATGAGCGCCCGGTTGCCGGCATACGCGAATGATTTCGCGTAGACGACGCCGACGAGCAGCGCGCCCGCCAGTCCCGGCCCGGCGGTTACGGCCACCGCGTCGATCGCCGACGGCGCGAGGCCCGCCTCCGCCAGGGCGCGATCCACCACCGCGGGGAGCGCGGCGAGATGTGCCCGGCTCGCCAGCTCCGGTACGACGCCGCCGAAGACCTTGTGGATGTCCTGCGACAGGATGACGAGACTCGCCAGCTCGCCGTTCACCAGCAGGGCGGCGGACGTTTCATCACACGAAGTCTCGATGCCGAGGACGACGTCAGCCACGACGCGTGGGGGTCGCGCGCCGCCGCAGCGTGACGGAATCGGGGATGGCGCGGGCGGTGATGCCACGTGGCGCGATGACGGTGATCCGCGCCACGCCGCCGCTCGGTCCGGTGATGTGGGCGACCACGCGCAGCGAGTCACGCGTCAGGGCCTGCACGCGCTCTTCAGGGCCGCGGACGGAGACGGACACGCGTGCCGGTGTGACGATGAAGCTCGTGATGGCACCGGCGCCCGTCTCGACCGGAATCCCGCCGAACGAGCGCTCCGCGATGGTCCCCATCTCGCCGGTGACCGTCACCTGCTTGGGCGACAGCCGCACGATGCCGAGCGGCATCGTGTCGATGGGCACGTTGCGGGTGAACCCGCCCGCTACATTCGTGATTTCCATCGGCACGGTGGTCACCGAGTCGATCGTAGCGAGACTCTTCTCCGGGCCCACGAGGCGCGCCGTCGTAGGCGTCATCGAGAGCCCACCGTGCAGAAACTGGCCCGACTCGGGCGTCACGGTCACGAGCGAGACGATGCGCACTTCTTTGCGCGCCACGCTGTCGAGCGCGAGCGTGATCTCGCTGGGGCGGACCTCCATCACGCGCACGTCGGCGCCCTTCGGCAGCGCCAGCTCGACCTCCGCCGGGTCGAGATGGATCGTGTAGGTGGATGCCGTGAGGGTGTCGGGGACGCGCCGCGTGATGTCGCCGGCGAGTGAGCGCAGCTTCAGGATCTGGCTGCCCTTGCCCGAGATCTGCACGCGGACCTTGGGCGGCTTGTGGACCAGCGCCCGGCCCGGCGGCAGCTGCAGGTTGAGCGTGACGTCGAAGCTGGTCGTCACCGGCTGCTGCAGCTGCACCGCCACGTAGAGCATCAGGGCGAGAAACAGCGCGGCGCCCTTGATCGGCCAGTTGCGGGTGATCAGCTGGAGCAGGCTAGCGCGCATCGAGCAGCCGGCGGATCAGGCTCTCGTTGACCGGCGCGTCCCAATCGGCCGCGCCGATGACTTTCTTGACGATCACGCCGTCGCGATCGATGACGAAGCTCTCGGGCACCCCGGTGGTCTGATAGATCCGGCGGATCGATCCGTCGCGATCGTGCAGGATCTCGAACGTCAGCCCCAGATCCTTCACGAACTTGTTCACCACGGTCGAGTCCTCTTCATCGACGCTCACGGCGACGAGGCGGAAATCGGTGCCGGCGAGCTTGCGATGCAGGTGTTCCATCGACGGCATCTCGACCTTGCAGGGTGCGCACCACGTCGCCCAGATGTTGAGCAGGACGACCTTCCCGCGATAATCCTCGATGCTCGCCGGCCGGCCCGTCGGGAGCTGCACGGCGTCGAAGTCGGGCGCCGCCGATCCCACCTCGAGCAGATTGAGCTGCGGGCGCAGCTTGATGGCGAGCGCGACGCCGAACACCGCCGTCATCACGACGCTGGCGATCAGCGTCCACTGTTGCCGGTTCGTCATACGCTCACCATACAGCGCCGGCGCAGCTCCTGCACCTCGCGGCCCGGATCGGCGCTGCCGAACACGGCGTTGCCCGCGACGAATGTGTCGGCGCCGGCCTGATGTGCGGCTGCGATCGTCTGACGCGTAATCCCTCCATCGACTTCCAAAAAGCACTGTGCGTGGTGCGTGGTGCGTAGTGCGTGGGCGCGCTGGATTTTCTCGTTTGAACCAGGAAGGTAACTCTGTCCGCCAAAGCCTGGATTCACCGTCATTATGAGCAACAAATCGAGGTCCCGCATCACCTCTTCGGCATGCGCGAGCGGCGTTGCGGGATTGAGCACGAGGCCCGCCATCATGCCGGCTTTCTTTACGGCATCGAGTTGCCGCTGCACGTGAATTGTGGCTTCGGGATGGAACGAGAACACGGATGCGCCCGCAGCCGCAAACGATTCGATGTAGTCCTCGGGCTCGACCACCATCAGGTGCGCGTCGATCGGCTTGTCGGTCAGCTTGCGTAGCGCCTCGACCATGTTGGCGCCGAACGTGATGTTGGGGACAAAGCGCCCGTCCATCACGTCCACGTGGAGCCAGTCGGCGCCCGCTTCCAGCACTTGCTCGACCTGCTCCCGCAGACGCGCCAAATCGGCGGACAACACGCTCGGCGCGATGCGGATTCCGTTCGTCATTGCGGACTCCGAGCCACGATGATGTCCACCACCGTGCCGGGCGCCGCCAGCGTCCCGGCCGCGGGAGTCTGCGCCACGACCGTGCCGGGCGATGCTTCACTCGTGCGTCGCCGCGTCACCGTCCCCAGTTGCAGCCCTTCCATTTCGAGCCGCGTCCGTGCATCCGCGGAGGCCATGCCGAGCAGATCGGGAATCGGGATCGTCGGCGCGCCGCGGCTCACGACCACCGTCAGCCCGGCGCCGGGTGCCAGCGCCGTTCCCGCCGGCGGCCGCGTCATCATCGCGAGGCCGGTGGGCGAGGCCGCCTGCACCGACTCCACCTGACTCACTACCAATCCCGCCGACGCGATGAGCGATTGCGCGAGCCCCGCGTCGAGGTTGGCGACATCCGGCACCGGAATCTTGGGCGGGCCGGCGCTCGACACCAGAGTCACCTTCGTTCCTTCAGGCGCGATGACGCCCGGCGGCGGATCCTGCCAGATCACGATCCCCGCCGGTGCGGTCGGATGCGGTTCGGCGCCGCCCTCCGCGGTCTGCAGCTTCGCCGTCTGGATTTCGCTCTGCGCTTCGGCCAGCGTCAGGCCGAGCACCCGCGGCACGACCTGGTGACCGGGGAGAATCGGCGCGGGAAACAGCACGAGGTACGCCGTGAGATAACCCGCGACGACGGCGCCGGTACCGATGGCGACCCACTTCCAGAATCGGGGAGTGACTTTGAAACCCTCAAGCGGCTCGAAGCGGCGGCGAACGCGCATCAGGAAGGCCCCCCCCCCTCCCCCTCCCGCAACAGGCGCGCGGCGTAGGCGCCGTCGATTCCGTGGCGCTGCGGCAGCGACTGGAAGTCGCCCGCGGCCGTCAGCAGCTCGGCGGGCACCGCATCGCTGCTCGCCCTGGAGAAATCAGCATGCCGGCTCAGAAAATTCTCCACGACACTTTCATTTTCCTCCGGCTCGAGCGAGCAGGTCGCATAGATGAGCAGCCCTCCCGGCCGCACGAGCGGCGCGGCTGCCTGGAGCAGGCGCAACTGCCGCGCCGCGGCCCGCGCAAACACCGCGGGGTGGAGACGCCAGCGTGCGTCGGGATGCCGCCGCATCGTGCCCGTCGCGCTGCACGGTGCATCGACGAGCACGGCAGCGAGGCTGTCCTCGCGAATCGGCGCCGCCTCAAGATCGGCGGCGAGGCAGCGGATCGCCACTCCCGCGCGCCGAGTCGTTTCGCTGAGCCGCGGGAGCCGCTCCAGCCGCGCGTCGCCGGCGACGATACGCGCGCCCGCAGCCTCGAGCGCCACCGCTTTCCCACCGGGCGCGGCGCAGGCGTCGTAAACGAACTCACCACGCGGAATGGCTGCGTAACGGCAGACAAGAGAATGGGCAGGATCCTGGACAATGAAGGCTCCTGCGGTGAACCCCGGAAGATTCGCTGGATGGGGGACGCGGGACGGGGGACGGGGGACGAGGACTTCGAGCCCGGCGTCGAAAGGTGACCGCGTCGTCTCGACTCCCGCGGCTCGCAGCTCCGTCTCCAAACGGTCAAGGTTCCAGCGCGCTGGCTGAATGATGAGCGAAGGGCGTGTGTCATTCCACGCGATAAGGCGTTCCGTCTCCGGTTTTCCAAGACGATCGATCCAACGCTGAACGAGCCAATCGGGATGGGTGGCTGCCCCGTCTCCCGTCCCTCGTCCCCCGTCCCGATGCAGTTGCCGTAGCGTTCGGTTGACATACCCAGTGCTCGCCTCACCCACGGTCTCTCGGGCCAGCTCCACGCTCGTCGACACCGCAGCATGCGACGGTACGCGGGTGAGCCAACGCAATTGGTAGGCGCCGAGTCGGAGGACGTCGTGCAGGCGGGGGTCGGTGCGGCCCAGGTCGAGCGCGTCATCCAGCTCGCGTTGGCGGCGCAGCACGCCGGCCGACAGCTCGTACGCCAGGCGGCGGTCGCGCTCGGCGAGACCCGTGAGATGGCGGTCGCGCGCATCGGCCAAGGGCGCGCCGGCTCGGACCGCGCGCAGGATCTCCAGAGCCGCTCGCCGCGCGGCAGTTGCTTCTTTAATCCAGCATCCCCCGGGTGGGGGAAGACGGCATAGCGACCTCGCGCCGCGGCATCCGGCCGGCGAGATACGCCGCGCGGCCCGCGATCGTGGCGAGCCGCATCGCCTGCGCCATCGAGACCGGATCCTGCGCGGCCGCGATCGCGGTGTTCATCAGGATCCCATCCACGCCTTGCTCCATCGTGACGCACGCGTCGGACGCGGTGCCCACGCCGGCATCGACGATCACCGGCACGTGCAGCCGGCGCTTGATCGTCCGCACGCTGAATGGATTCAACAGGCCGAGCCCGCTACCGATCGGCGAGGCGAGCGGCATCACCGCGGCGCAGCCGGCATCCTCGAGCCGCAGCGCGGTCACGAGATCCTCGTTGGTGTACGCCAGTACTTTGAAGCCTTCCTGCACCAGCACCTTCGCCGCCTCGAGCAGCCCCGCCACGTCGGGCAGGAGCGTCTCCTCGTCGCCGATCACCTCGAGCTTCACGAAGTCGTTGAACCCCGCCTCGCGCGCCAGCCGCGCGTAGCGGATCGCGTCGGCCGCGGTGTAGCACCCGGCGGTGTTGGCGAGCAGGAAGATCTTCCTGGGATCGAGGAAGTGCAGGACGCTCGATTCCTTGGAGCGGTCGAGATTCACCCGGCGCACCGCGACGGTCACGACCTCGGCGCCCGATGCGTCGATCGCGCGCACCATCGTATCCATGTCGGGATATTTCCCGGTCCCGACCATGAGGCGCGACTGGAACGTGCGCCCGCCAATGTCGAGCGGAGTATCCCGGATTGTCTCAACCGCGGTAGTCACCCGTCCCCCTTCCCCCTTCCCTCATCCCCCTCCAACAAAATGCACCAGCTCGATCGCATCGCCTTCAGCGACGTTGACCTCGGCAAGCCCCGCGCGCCGAACAATCCGGCGATTGTGCTCGACCACGACTGTGCGCGGATCGAGCTCGAGCTGCGTCAGCAGCTCGAGCAAGGTTGCCCCGGGGGTCACCTGTTTGCGCTCTCCATTGATCACAACATCCATTCCCGCATCCTCCGCGCGGCGTTCTCGGGCTCGACGTCGTCCCATAACGCCCGAATCGCCGCGACGCCGTATGCCCCACTGGCTCGCACCTCGCGCACTCGATCGGCCCCCCCGATGCCGCCGATGGCAATCACCGGCAGCGCCTCGGCTGCGGCGACGATCTGCTCGAGCCCCGCCAGGCCCATTGGTGTATGGCCCGGGTGCGAGGCGGTCGCGAACACCGGCCCTACAACAAGATAGTCAGCCCCTTCCGTCCTTGCGGCTTCCGCTTCGTCCAAGTCGTGAACCGACTTGCCGATCCACCACAGCGGATTGAGCGCGCGGGCGGCGCTGACGGGCAGGCTGCCATGACCGAGCTGGACACCGGCCGATGGAACCGCCAGGGCGATGTCCAAACGGTCGTTCACAAATAACTGCGACGGCAGGACGGAAAGACGGAATGACAGGTCGTAATGCTCGAGCCCGGTCAGCGCGCGGCCGCGCGCGTGAATGGCCAGATCGCTGCCGCCGCCATCCGACAGGGCGCGCGCGACCGCGTCGAGGTCGGACCGCCGCGCGATACGCTCATCGGTGATCGCGTGCAGCCGCGGCAGCGCCGCTCTCACGAGAACCTGGCGCCGGGCTGCAGGCGCGCACCGCGCAGCCATTCCTCGGCCGGCATGCGTGCCTTCCCGGCTGGTTGCACCTCAAAGACTTCGACGGCGGCGCCCGCGGCGCCCCCCTCCCCCGTCGCAATGACCAGCGAGCCCTGGGCCGAGAGCACCTGGCCGGGCGCGCCCGTGCCGGGAAACGGCGGCTCCATGACCTTCGGGCTGAACAGCTTGATCTCGGTACCCTTCAGCTCCGTCCATGCGCCGGGCCGCGGGTCGAGCCCGCGGATGAGGCACCCGATCGCGCGCGCGTCCTTCGCCCAATCGATGCGGGCCGTCTCGCGCGTCAGCTTGGGTGCGAACGTCGCGCGGCTCTCGTTCTGCGGGACGGGTTGGGGCGGCGGATCGCTCTGCTCGAGCATCGCCAGCGTTTCGATCAGCGCCTGCGCGCCCATTTCCGCGAGATGCGCCGACAGGTCCCCGCCCGTCACGTCCGACCCGATGCGGTGGGGGATCTGGTGCAGCACCGGCCCGGAGTCCATCCCGGCGTCCAGTTGCATGATCGTCACGCCGGTCGTTTCGTGGCCGCGGATGATGGCCCACTCGACCGGCGCCGCGCCGCGCAGGCCGGGCAACAGGGACGGATGCACGTTCACCATGCCGCGCGGCGGCAGCGTCAGCAGCTCGGGCTTGAGAATGTGGCCGTACGCGACGACGACCCCGATGTCGGGCTGCAGGTCCCGGAGTTGTTTGAGAAATGCGGGATCGGTCGGCTTTTCCGGCTGCAGTACGAGCAGGTCTTCCGAGGCGGCGGCGACCTTGACCGGCGGGGGAATCAGCTGAGAACGGGAGCGTCCCTGCGCTGCATCGGGTTGTGTGACGACGGCGGCGACGTCGAACCCTTCACCGACCAGCGCGCGCAGCGAGGGCACTGCGAATTCGGGCGTACCGAAGAAGACCACGCGCACTTACAGTTCACCCGCCGGCTCCGGCGTGACCTCCTTGAGATATCCCTTCTTTCCCTTGCGCGACTTTTTCCACTTCGCGAGCAGGAGATTCCGCTTCACGGCACTGAGGTGATCGAGAAACAGGATGCCGTCGAGGTGGTCGATCTCGTGCTGGATCGCGCGCGCCTTGTAGCCGTGCGCCTCCGTGCGGACCTTGCGGCCTTCCTGATCCAGGGCCTCCACGACGACCCGCGCCGATCGCGTCACATCGCCGAAAATCTCGGGGATCGAGAGACAGCCCTCTTCGGCGGTCTCCTCCTCGTCGCTACGCTCCACGATTTGAGGATTGATCAGCACGAGCGGCGGCGGGTCTTCTTCGCCGACATCCACCACCGCCACCCGGCGGGCGGCGCCGATTTGATTGGCCGCGAGGCCAACGCCCTTGGCCGCGCGCATCGTCTCGAACAGATCGTCCACCAGCCGGCGCACCGCATCGTCAACCGCGGCGACCGGCGGCGATTTTTGCCGCAGCACCGGCGAGCCCAGGACGTGCAGCGTCCGCACCGTCACGCCGGCTTCACCTCGACGGCCGTGCGGTTGGTGATGCTGGCGATGCCGCTGCGCAGGATCACGAACTTCGCCTCGCCGCTCCGCACCGTGACCTGATCGTCCTTGATGTGCACGACTTCGCCGACGATGCCGCTGGTGGTCACGACTTGATCGCCGCGCTGCAGCGACTTGAGCAGCGTGTCGTGCTGCTCGCGCTGCCGCTTCTGCGGCCGGATCACGAGGAAGTAGAAGATCGCGATGAACAGGCCGATCTGAATGACGAACCCGCTGAGCCCGAGGCCGCCCTGGCCCGACGGGGTGAACACCAGCAACAGCAATGGTGCGATGGTCATGCGACTCCTGTGTGTTGATAGCGGCGGCGCCAGTCGTCCGCCCAGATTGCGAAGGCAGCGCCGCCGCGCTGAATGGCGGCGCGCATCTCCGCGGCGAGACGGATCAGGTACCGAACGTTGTGCAGCGACAACAGCCGTAGTCCCAGCAGCTCGCCCGCGACGAACAGATGGCGCAAGTAGCCGCGGGAATACGTCGTGCAGGTCTCACAATCGCAGCTCGGATCCAGCGGACCGTCGTCGGTGCGGAACGCGGCGTTGCGGATGTTCAGCGTGCCCTCTGGGGTGAATGCCGAGCCGTTGCGCCCGCCGCGCGTGGGCGCCACGCAGTCGAACATGTCGACGCCTCGCTCCACTGCCGCGACGAGATCCGGCGGAAACCCGACGCCCATAAGATAACGGGGAAGGGTGGCGGGCAGACGCGCTTCCAGCACGTCGATCGTGGCGTACATCTTGTCTTTGGGCTCGCCCACGGAGAGGCCGCCAATGGCGATGCCGGTCCAGGGACCCAATTCCAGGATGCGATCGAGGCTCTCCGTCCTGAGCGCAGGCAGCGTCCCACCCTGGATGATGGGCCACAGCGTCTGCTCGTTGGTCTTCAGCTCATCGTGCCGCTTCTTGCAGCGCGCGAGCCACCGCAGCGTCCGGTCAAGCGCATCGCGTGCCGTCGCTTCGTCCGCGCCGCCGGGAATGACGTGATCGAACGCCATCGTGATGTCCGAGCCGAGTTTTGCCTGGATGTCGATGGCGGTCTCGGGTGTCAGCTTGCGGCGGCCGCCGTCGACGTGACTCTGAAACTCGACCCCGTCCTCATCCACGCGGCGGAAGCCTTCCAGCGAGAAGACCTGAAAGCCGCCCGAGTCGGTGAGCAGCGGCCGCTCCCACGCCATGAACTTGTGGAGACCGCCGAGCTGCGCGATCACGTCTTCACCGGGGCGCACGTGCAGGTGATAGGTGTTGGCGAGCACGATCTGCGCGCCGACGGCCTTGAGATCGGCGGGCGAGAGCGTGCGCACGGTTGCCTGCGTGCCGACCGGCATGAAAACGGGCGTCTCGACGGTGCCGTGCGGCAGCGTCAGCGAGCCGGAGCGCGCGGCGCCCGACTGGCCGTCGATCCAGAAATCGAACATCAGCTAGATGAGCAGCATCGCATCGCCATAACTATAGAACCGATATCCTTTCTGCACCGCCTCGCGATACGCCGCCATGACGCGCTCGTATCCACCCCACGCGCACACGAGCATCAGCAGCGTGGAGCGGGGCAGGTGAAAGTTCGTGATCAAGTGGTTTACGATCTTGAAATCGTACGGCGGGCGGATGAAGAGACTCGTTTCAGCCGCGCCGGCGCGCACTTGACCGTGCGAGTCAGCGGCTGACTCGAGCGCTCGCACCACAGTCGTTCCCACCGCCCACACCTTGCCGCGGTTGTGGTTGATGCCGCTCGCCGCGCCCGGGGAAATCTCGTACGGCTCGGGGTGCATCGTGTGCTTATCGAGGTCGTCGGTCTCGACCGGCTTGAACGTGCCCGGTCCCACGTGCAGATCCAGCGCCGTGACCAGCGTGCGGCGCTCGTGGATCTGCGCCAGCAGCTCCGTGGTGAAATGGAGGCCCGCCGTGGGCGCTGCGACGCTGCCATCGTGCGTGGCGTACACGGTCTGATACCGCTCCTGGTCGGCCGCCGTCGGTGTGCGACGGATGTACGGCGGCAACGGAACCTCGCCGTATTTCGCGAGCGTCGCGCGCGCATCGAGCTTGCCCACGAACCGCACGCGTCGCAGTCCTCCGCCCAGCATCTCGAGAATCTCGACAGCGCTATCGTCGCCGAACGCGACTCGGCGGCTGGGCTTCAGCTTGCCGCCGGGGTGCCCCATGGCCAGCCATGAACCGTCCTGGAGCTCCCGCACCAAGAGAAGCTCGGCAACGTTTCCCGTTTCCCGTTTCCCGTGTAACCGTGCCGGGATGACGCGCGACGTGTTGATGACGAGCAGATCGCCCGGGGGGATCAGCTCCAGCAGGTCGCGAAAGTGGAGGTGCCGCGTCGTACCCGTTGCGCGATCGAGCACGAGGAGCCGGCTCGCGGAGCGATCAGCGAGCGGATGCTGGGCGATCTGCTCCGGGGGGAGTGCGTAGTCGAAATCGGAGAGGCGGTGCACTAGCCGTCGAAGATACTCGCCTGCTCCGCCGATTTCGGTGGGACAAATCCAAAGTGCCGGTAGGCTGCGGGCGTCGCGACGCGGCCGCGCGGCGTACGGGCGAGAAAGCCTTGCTGCATCAGGAACGGCTCGTAGACCTCCTCGAGCGTCCCCGGATCCTCACCGACCGCCGCGGCGACCGTCTGCACGCCGACGGGACCGCCCTCGAACATCTCGATGATCGCCTTGAGGATGCGGGCGTCCATGTCGTCGAGCCCGAACTCGTCTACGTCGAGCCGCTTCAGCGCCTCGCCGGCCACGGCCGCGGTGATTTTGCCGCCCGCACGCACCTGCGCGTAATCGCGCACGCGTTTGAGGAGCCGGTTCGCCACACGCGGCGTGCCCCGGCTGCGGCGGGCGATCTCCGCGACGCCCGCCGCGTCGGCGCCGACGCCGAGGATGCCGGCGGAGCGGATGATGATCTGGACGAGATCATCGGGCGGATAGTAGTGGAGGCGTTCGACCAGGCCGAAGCGCGCGCGCAGCGGCGGGGTGAGCAGCCCGAACCGCGTCGTGGCGCCGATCAGCGTGAAGCGCTCCAGCTGCATCGGCAGCGTCTGGGCGTGCGGGCCGTCGGCGATGCGCACGTCGACCCGGAATTCCTCCATCGCCGGGTACAGGAACTCTTCCAGCGCCGGCCGCAGGCGGTGCACTTCATCTATAAAGAAGATGTCGCCCGCCTTGAGCGAGGTGAGCATCCCCACGAGATCACCGGGCCGCTCGAGCACGGGACCGGAGGTGGTACGGATGCTGACGCCCAATTCTTTGGCCATCAGCAGCGCGAGCGTCGTCTTGCCGAGGCCGGGCGGGCCGAAGAACAGCGTGTGATCGAGCGGCTCCTTGCGCTGCTTCGCCGCGTCGATCGCGATCTGCAGCGACTCCTTGACCTTGGCCTGGCCGACGAACTCGTCCAGCCGCGACGGCCGCAGCGCCGCGTCGGTCAACCGCTCGCTCTCGAGCGCCTCAGGCGTCGTGATTTCGGCGCGCGCCATTATCGCTGCTTCGCCCGCGCCAGCCAGCGGACCGGCCGTTTATCCTGCTCGATCTGGTGCGGCGTATGACACTGGAGGCACACATCCTCCGCCCGCGTGACGCCGGCGGGCACGAGCCGCCGGTTCGTGGACCCGCAGCGCGTGCAGATCCATTCCGCGGTCACCTCAGCGGGGATGGCGGTCATCGGGTGGTGAGTATCTGCAGTGCACGCCGCACGAGCGCCTCGGTTTCTTCCGTCCCATTCCCGGCAAGCACCTGCCGCACGGCCCGATCGGCCTCCGCCGTTCCATAACCGAGCCGCTCCAGCGCCTTGAGCGCCGCCTCGGCGCCAACCGGGACGGCCACGGATGGGGTCTCCGTAAACTCCTCCACCTTCTCTCCCAGCTCGAGTGCCAGCCGCTCGGCGGTCTTGCGGCCGATGCCGCTGACGGATGAAAGCAGCGCGATGTTCTTCTCCCGCAGCGCGCGCGCGCCCCGCTCGACCCCGAGCGCCGAGAGCAGGGCGATGCCGATCTTGGGACCGACACCGCTCACGCTGGTCAGCCGCTGGAAGAAACGCCGCTCCGCGTCGTCGAGAAAGCCGTACAGGGCCCAGCCGTCTTCGCGCACCACCAGCTCCGTGGCGAGCGTGATTTCGGCTCCGCTGGCGGGGAGCCGCTCCATGACGCCGAGCGGCACGACGACTTCGTACCCGACGCCGCCCGGCGTCTCGACGACGACGCGGTCGGCGGACTTGGCGGCCAGACGGCCGCGAACATGCGCGATCATGACCGCAGAATGTAGGTCAGGGCCACCGCGACACCGTCGGCAGCATCTGACGGTTTGGGCGCGTGCTTGAGCCGCAGCAACCGAGCCACCATCGTCGCGACTTGCGACTTCTGGGCTCCGCCGGCGCCGACTACCGTCTTTTTGATCATGGCAGGTGGATACTGGGCGATTTCCAGGCCCTCTTGTTCCGCGGCCAGCAGGATCACCCCCCGTGCATGGCCGAGCACGAGGGTGGTACGCACGTTCTTATGATAGAAGGCGTCCTCCAGGGCGAGCACGGATGGCTGGTGACGCCGAATGAGCTGCGCGATTTCGTGGTGAAGCTCTGCGAGACGATGGGGCAGGGAATTGTTGCGTCCGAAGCGAAAAACACCGCATTCGATGAGTCGGCCCAACCGGGGGGTTCGGTTCCCATTCCCCGTCTCGATCACGCCGTAGCCCGTGATCGCGGTGCCGGGGTCGACGCCCAGGACCCTCACGTCATCCCGTCACCGCCGCCATCGCCTCGGCGTCGATGTCGAAGTTGGAAAACACCTTCGCGACGTCGTCCATCTCCTCGAGGCCCTCGACGAGCTGCAGCAGGCGCTTGGCGTCGCTGCCCTCGACTTTCACGGTGTTCTTGGGAACCAGCGCGATCTCCGCGCTCTGCACCGGCAGCTGTCTGGTCCGCAGCGCCTGATCGATCGCGTGGAGCTGGGTGGGCGGCGTCGTGATGAGGTAGATGTCCCCCTCTTTCTCCATATCCTCCGCACCGGCGTCGAGCGCGGCTTCCATCGTCGCGTCCTCGCTCGCTTTCGCGTCGACGACGATCTGCCCCTTGCGATCGAACATCCAGGCGACGGCGTTGGTCGCGGCCAGGTTGGCTCCGTGGCGCTGGAAAACGTTACGGATCTCGGCCACGGTGCGGTTGGGATTGTCGGTCGTCGCCTGGATCAGCAGCGCGGCACCACCGGGACCGTATCCTTCGTACGTGACCTCTTCGTAGGTCACGCCTTCCAGCTCACCGGTGCCCTTCTTGATCGCGCGGTCGATGTTGTCGGCCGGCATGTTTTCCGCTTTGGCGGCGTCGATCGCGGTGCGGAGCCGCGCGTTGCCGCCCGGATCGCCGCCGCCCTGCTTCGCGGCGATCGTGATTTCGCGGATGAGACGCGTGAACACGGCGCCCCGCTTCTGATCGGTGACCGCCTTCTTCCGTTTGATCTGCTTCCACTTGCTATGACCAGCCACTGGCAGCTCCCCGCTTGCAGCCACTTCGCAACTTCGGCGTCTTCGCAACTCCTCTGAGGTCTGGCAGCCTGCAACTTACAACTTGACCGCGTGAGAGCGCCACAGGTAGCATTCCCGCGCCCATGCCGCGCGCCGCCCGTTTCATCGTCATCGTCGTGTTGCTCGCCGCCTGCGAGCGCCCCGGGGAGAATCCCGAGCAGACCCGGCACCGCGCCGGCCAGGCGCTGAGCGGCACGCTCGCCTATCCGCGCTCCTCGATGGTCAGCGTCTCGGCAGGCGAGGAGGCGGCTCAACTCGTCATGTCATCGCCCGATTCGGTGACGACTGTGGCGACGTGGTTCCTGCAGGCGCTGCCGCTGAATCACTGGGACGTGAGGCGCACGGTCAGTGATCGCAGCGGCACCGTCACGATCTACGCGGAGCAGAACAAGCGGCCGCTGTGGCTGACGTTGCGGCCGAACGTGGGTGGGCCGGGCACGACCTATACGATGATCGGCGTGATTCCGACGGATTCCACGAAACGGTAGGGGCACGACATGTCGTGCCCGTACGGCACGCCTATGGCGTGTCCCTACCGGTCGGGGTCCAGCATATCCTCGAACCGCATCCAGCGGCGATAGAAGTACAGGTCCACGAAGCCGGTCGGACCATTGCGGTTCTTCGCCACGATCAGCTCGGTGGCCCCCTCCACGCCGCCACCGGGCCGGTACATCTCCTCTCGGAACACGGAAAGGATCACATCGGCGTGTTGTTTCGGCGCGCCGAACACACCGTAGTCGTCGAGGGTCGGCCGCTGATCGTCACGCTCGGCCTGGAAGCGCGGCAATTGCGCGACCACGAGGAGCGCCACCTCGCGCGCGAGCGCCAGCGCCTTGAGATGCCTTAACACCAGCGCCGTGTCCTCGTCCTGCGTCGTGCGCGCCTTCGGTGGCGGCACGAGCTGGAGATAGTCGACGACGACGAGCCCCACCTGGCGCAGCGGGTCGAGTCGCTCGAAGGCGGTCTCGAAATCCTCGCCCGCGAGCGGCAAGAGCGTGAGCGGCAGACCGCGCAGCCGTACCGCGGCGCCGCCGATACCGGCGCGGGTCTGGTCGCTCAGCTTGGCGGCCCGCAGCTCGTCGACCGCGACTTTGCCCTCGATCGCGAGCGCGCGCTCCATGAGCCGTTCTTCATTCATCTCCCCCGACAGGTAGGCGACGCCCAGCGATTGCTGCGCGACGCGGAGCGCGATCCCCAGCGCGAGCGCCGATTTGCCGCTGCCGATATCGCCGCCCAACAGAATCAGGTCGCGCCTGCGCAATCCGCCACCGAGCAGCTTGTCGAGCGAGCCGAATCCGGTCGGGATCGTGTCGCCGGTGATCTCGCCGGGGCGCTGCGCGTCCACCCGCTCTACGAGGTTGTCGAGCGAGGCACGTTTTTCGAAGCGGCGGGCGGGGGAAGGGGGAGCCATAGTCTATAAATGCAATCTGGCGCTGCGTGCTGCAACGGTGACCGCATCCGCGGCCTCCACGCCGAGTACGTCACGCGCCGGCGCGGTGAGCTGGCTGAGCACCAGCGCCGCGGCGTTGGGGGTGGCCGTCTCGAGGTGCTGCCGCGCCGCGACGAGCGCGCGCTTGAGCGGGGCGGGGAGGGCCAGGCTGCCGAGGCGGGTCTCGATGGCCTGCAGCCGGCGGCGGTGGTTCTTCGCGCTCACGGGCGAGGGCGGCAGCAACGCCTCGGCCGCGCGCACCATGAGCCACAGCGCGAACAGGCCCTCGCGCTGCGGCCCGCGCGCCGACTCGGCGATGAGCGTGACGAGCCGCTCCTCGGCGGGCGTGCTCACGCGACGAGCCGCTGCACGGCGGCAGCCACCTGATCCGGCAGGATGTCCTCCAGACAGCGATGGTGGCCGAGCGGGCAGCGCTCCGTCCCCATCGCCGAGCAGGGACGGCACGACAGATCGCGCTCCAGGACGACGGCGCCGTTCGCGTACGGAAAGAAGCCGAACGGCTCGACGGTTGGCCCGAACAGCGCGACGACCCGGGCGCCCACGCCCGTCGCCATGTGCATCACGCCGGTATCGCCGGACACGACGACGGACGCGCGCGCGAGGCACGCCCCGGTTTCCTGCAGCGTGAATTCTCCCGCGACGTTGACGACGCCCGAGCCAAGTTCGTTCACGAGCTCACGGTCCTCCGGCCCGCCGACGGCGACGATGCCGTAGCCGAGCTGCCGCAGCCGCTCCGTCAGCGTTTGCCAGTGGCGCAGCGGCCAGCGCTTGGTCGCATGGGCGGCACCGGGCGCAATCACGGCGAACCGCTGTTGCTCGAGCCCCCCCCCGACTGCCGGCAGCCAGTGCGTCATGTGCGCCCGCGCCGCGGGCGCGAGAAAGAACTCCGGCGGTCCACCATCCGGCGCCACGTCGAGCGCGCGGGCGGCTTCGAAGTACCGCTCCGGAACCGGCACGTGCTTGCCGTACAGATTGATTTTGGTGGAGATCAACGTGGTGCGGGCGAGTTTGCGTTTCGAATACCCGGACCAGCGGCACGGCACGAGCCAGCGCAGCGCGGCGCTGCGGAGACTGCCGTGCAGATCGAGCCCATGGGTGGGCCCGATCGCGCGCAGGCGGCGCGCGAGATCGGTGATCCGTTCCCCGGGCTCGAGCGCGATGACGTCCGTGAGATGGGGGTTCTCGATCACGAGCGGCGCCATCGCGCGCTTGGTGACGAAGTACAGCTCGGCTTCGGGATGGCGGCGGTGTAACGCGCGCACGAGGGGAGTGGTGAGGAGGACATCGCCGATGGAGCTGAACCGGACGCACAGGACTCGCAACACGCGGCCAATGTAGTCGCGCGTTGCCCGGCTTCGCCAGCGGGACTAGCTTGTCTCGAAAGATGCCGCGACCGAAAAGTATTCTCTGGATTGACGACGAAGTCGACGGGCTCGCCGCGCACCGCCGCTTTCTGGAGCAGCAGGGATTCGCGGTGGCGCAGGCGGCGCACGGCGACGACGCGCTCGCCATGCTGCGGCGCCAGCCCTACAGCGTCGTGCTGCTCGACGAGCAGATGCCCGGCCGCCGCGGCCTGGAGCTGATCCCCGAGATCCGCGCCATCGACCCCGCCATGGCCGTCGTGATGGTCACGCAGAGCGAGGACGACGGGCTGCTGCGCGACGCGATCGGCATCGAGATCGACGACTACCTCGTGAAGCCGGTGCATCCGCGCCAGGTGCTGTCGGTCGTCACGCGCCTGCTCGAAGGCGACCGCATCCGCCAGCAGCGGCTGGCGCGCGACTTCGTCACGCGCTTTCGCGAGCTCGAGGGCCGCCGCGGCGCGAACCTCGCGTGGCGCGAATGGAGCGAGCTGGTCGCCGAGCTGGCGCGCTGGGAGGTGCGGCTCGCCGCGGGCGGCGAGCCCGGACTCTCCGAAGCGCTGCGCAATCTGAAGGACAGCTTACGGAAGGACTTCCAGGGCTTCATCACCAGGAACTACCCGCGCTGGCTCGCCGATCCCGAGCGCGACCGGCCGCCGCTGTCGGTGGACGTGGGCGCGGAGTTTCTCGTGCCCGCGCTGAAGCGCACCGGCCGGGTCGTGTTCATCGTGATCGACTGCCTGCGGCTCGATCAGTGGGAGGTGCTGCGCGATTTGATCACGCCGCTCTTCGACCTGGAGGAATCGCACTACTACAGCATCCTGCCGACCGCGACGCCGTTCTCCCGCAACGCGATCTTCAGCGGCCTGTTCCCGATGGAGATCGCGGCGCGCCATCCGGAGTGGTGGGGCGCGCCGACCGATGAGGAGAGCCTGAACGCCCACGAGGCCGAGCTGCTGACCGAGCAGCTGCGCGAGCTGGTGGGCGAAAACGTCCCCGTGCGCTACGAGAAGCTGTTCACCGCCGCGGACGGCCAGGATCTGCTGCGGCGCCTGCCGGCGCACCTGGCGCAGCCCGGCGTGACCGCGCTCGTCTTCAACTTCATCGATCAGCTGACGCACGGCCGCTCCGAAAACGCGATCCTCTATGAAGTCGCGCGCGACGCCGATGCGCTGCGCGGCCTCACACGGACGTGGTTCGAGCGCTCGCCCGTGCTCGCGGCACTCGAAGAGGCGGAGCGGCGCAACGTCCCGGTGCTGCTGACCACCGATCACGGCTCGATCCACTGCGAGACGCCGGCGACGGTGTTCGCCAAGCGCGACGCGACCGCCAACCTGCGCTACAAGTTCGGTGAAGACCTCCGGTCCGAGGACCCCGAGGCCGCGATCATGGTCGAAGACCTGAAGGCCTTTGGGCTGCCGGCGAAAGGCCTCGGCGTGCGGCTGCTGCTGGCGACCGGCGACCGCTTCTTCGTGTATCCGACCAAGCTGCGCGAATACCAGGCGCGCTATCGCGGCGCCTTCCTGCATGGCGGGGCGACGCCGGAGGAAATGATTCTGCCCGTCGCGTTGCTGACGCCGCGTCGCTCGCGCTAATGGGCCGCGGCGCTCGACTGCTGTCGCTGCTGCGGCCCTACACCTCGCTGTTCGCCGCCACGATCGGGGCGACGGTGGTGTCGTCGGTGCTCGACGGCTTCACCTTCGTGCTGCTGATCCCGTTCCTGCGCACGCTGTTCGGCGACGCCGCGCTGCCCGCCGAGGGCGGCTCGCACGTCGAGGCCGTGCTCAACAAGATCGCCGGGCCGTTGCTGCAGGCGGGGACGCCGGACATCGCGCTGCGCAACGTCGTCATCGTGCTGCTCGTCGCGCTGCTGCTGAAGAACCTCACGCAGTACCTCTCTTCGCTCGGCAGCGTGGCGATTCAGGAAGGCGTCGTCCGCGACCTGCGCATCCGGCTGTTCCGGCACCTCCAGACGCTGCCGCTCGGCTATTTCCAGCGCACCCGCGGCGGCCAGATCATCGCCCGCATCATCAGCGACACCGATCAGGTCAAGACCGCCGTCAGCGCGGCGCTGGCGTCGCTGCTGCAGAACGTCGTGGTCATCATCGTCTACGTCGTCATCCTGTTCGGCCTGTCGGTGCGGCTGGCGCTGCTCTCGCTGCTGCTCGCCCCGGTCCTGCTCCTCATCATCCGGCCGATGATCAACCGCCTGCGGCGCCGCTCGCGCGAGCTGGCCGCCGAGCGCGGCGAAGTCACCAGTCACGTCGGCGAGATGATCGCGTCGGCGAAGCTGGTGCGGGCGTACGTCGCGGAGGCGTTCGAGCTGGGACGCTTCCGCGAGCTGGCCGAGCGCTACCGCAAGCGCGTGCTGCGCGCGCAGCGCTATTCCAGCCTCACCAGTCCGGTGAGCGAAGTCTTCGGCGGGGTCATGCTGGTGCTCATCCTCGTCGTGGGGACGCGGCTCGCGCTCGGCACGGTCGCGACCCTCGATCCCGCGGTGCTGATCACGTTCCTCGCCGTGAGCCTGCGGCTGATGTCGCCGATCAAGTCGGTGTCGAACTACCCGGCGATCATGACCGCCGCCGTCGCGTCGGCCGAGCGCGTGTTCGAAGTGCTCGACCTGCCGTCGGCCGAAGGCGACAAGCCGGGGGAGACCACGGCGGAGTTCAACGAGCGGATCGAGTTCCGCGGCGTGTCGTTCGAGTACGAAGCGTCGGAAGCGGTGCTGCGCGACGTGGATCTCGAAGTGGAGCGCGGGCAGGTCGTCGCGATCGTCGGCCCGTCGGGCGCCGGCAAGACGACGCTGGTCGATCTCCTGCCGCGGTTCTATGAGCCGACACGCGGCGAGATCGTGATGGACGGAGTGCCGCTGACGAGCTACACCCGCACCTCGCTGCGGCGCTTGATGGGCATCGTGTCGCAGGAAACCGTCTTGCTGAACGACACCGTGCTCGCGAACATCGCCTACGGCCTGAAGGACGTGCCGCTGGATCAGGTGCGCGCCGCGGCGCGCGCGGCCAATGCCGACGAATTCATCATGCGGCTGCCGGAGACCTACCACACGCTGCTGGGCGAGCGGGGCACACGGCTGAGCGGCGGCCAGCGCCAGCGGGTTGCGATCGCCCGCGCGCTGCTGCGCGATCCCCCGATCCTGATTCTCGACGAAGCGACCAGCGCGCTCGATACCGAATCGGAGCGGCTGGTGCAGGAGGCGATCGACCGCCTGATGGCGCACCGCACCGTGTTCGTCATCGCGCATCGTCTTGCGACCGTGCAGCACGCCGACTTCATCGTCGTGCTGGCGGAAGGGCGCATCGTGGAGCGGGGCAGTCACGACCATCTGCTCGCCGCCGACGGCCTGTATCGGCGCCTGTACAACCTTCAGTTCCGGACCTGACATGCTTTCGGGCTTCACCCTCGTTCGCAACGCCGTCAAAATCGACTTCCCCATCGTCCCCGCGATTCGCTCGGTGCTCGAGGTGTGCGATGAAGTCGTCGTCAACGTCGGGCGATCGGAAGACGACACCCGCGACCTCGTGGCCGCGATCGATGACCCGCGCGTCCGCATTCTCGACACGGTGTGGGACTTCAGCAAAGGCAATCGGATGATCTCCAGCGAAACGCAGCGCGCGATGGAGGCGTGCCGCGGCACCTGGGGCATCTACATCCAGGCGGACGAAGTCCTGCACGAGCGTGGCGCGCGCCTGCTCAAGGAGAAAGTCGCCGAATGGGACAAGGAGAGCCACATCGAAGGCCTGTTGGTGAAATATCTCCATTTCTACGGCGGGTTCGACTGTATCGCGACGAACCGGCGTTGGTATCGGCGGGAAGTGCGCTGCGTTCGCCTCGGCAGGGACATCCGTGCCTTTCAGGGCGCGCAAGGCTTTCGCGTCGGGCCGGAGTACCGGAAAATTCGCGCGCGCCCCACGGATGCGGAGATGTTCCATTACGGCTGGGCGCGACCGGCCGCGGCGATCCGGCAAAAGCGCGAGATCTCGAGGACGATTTATCCCTGGGCCAAGCAGCGGCTCGAGCAGGAGCTGAAAGGCGCGGGTCACCTCGATTGGATCCCGCTCCTGAAGCCGTTCACGGGCACGCATCCCCGCGCGGCCGCGGAATGGATTCGCGAGCGCGCCCACGACCCCGAGCGAGTGGTCGGCCCTCGCGACCTCAAGCTCAGCCATCTCCGTCTCTACATCTCCGACTGGATCGAGCGGCTGACGGGCGCGCGCGTCTTCGAATTTCGCAATTACAAAGTCGTGTAGACGGCGGCGTTCCGGGCCTTGTTGTGACGCGGGTTGACGGCGTGGGCGAGCCGGTCCGCGAGACTCGGGGTGATGACCGTCAGCAGCGTCAGCCGCTGGTGTAGTGCGCCTTCCAGAAACGCGCGGTCCGCCGCCAGTGAGTCGCTGTACAACACCACGTAATTGATGGCAAAGCCGCTCACCGGTACCTCATCGCGCTGTTGCAGCACCAGCAGCGCCGGTTTCGGTCGCCCCAGATAGTAGTCGGGGACCCGAAACGTCTGGTTGTACTGCGCAATGAGGACACCCGTCGCGTCGTGCCGCCGGTACACGTACAGCAACGGCGCGACGCGGTCCTGCTTGGTGAAACTGAACGTCAGCACGATCAGCAACGCGGCGTTCACGATCCAGAAGTACCACCACATGCCGCGATAGGCCCGGCGAATCGTGATGCGCGCCGCCAGCCAGGGAAGTCCCGCGACGATGAGGATGAAGAGGATCGGCAGAATCGGCAGCAGAAACCGTTCCTGCTTGTTCGCGATCACGCTATGGCTCACGAAAAACGCGAGCGTCGGGATGCCGAGCAGGGACAGCTGCCTCCCGCCCGCGACCGCTGCCGCAAGCAACAGGATCGATGCAGGAGGAATAAGGGCCGCGAGCAGCGTGAGAATGTAGTGCCATGGCGGGGCGCTGGGGAATCCGTCGGACTCCACGGCCATCCGTTGCGGATGCAGCATCGCTCCGAGCCGGTGGATGAACGAGTATCCCCACTGATCGTTCACCACCGCATTGCTGAAGCCCTGCAGCACGATCACGCATGCAAGGCCGCCCATGAACGCGAGCTTCGCGCTTCTCGCCGCTGGGCGGAACAGGGTCAGTACGACGAAGGCGGCGGCAAAGGCTATCAAAGGAAAGCGCAGGATCAGGGCGGTGCCGAGAGCCGCACCGGCCAATGCGCCCCAGACGGCTGACGGCTGATCGCCGTCTTCAGTGCGTTGCCACCACCAGCACGCCGCCAGGAGCGGCACCTGGCAGATCGACTCCTCGAGCTGATGCACCGCGGTGACCGCCATCGCGAAGAAGGCCGCCGCAAGGAAGCCGCCGAGCAACGCGCTGTCCTTGCCGAGCGAGCGCTCCAGCATGCGGTACACGAAGTAGACGGCGAGCAGCGAATACGCGGCCTGGATGAGGCGCACCAGCAGCATCTCGTGGCCGGGATCGTGTATCCCGATGCCGCGGCCCAACGCCATGATGGCGCCGATGACCCCCGGAAACAGCACCGAGCGCGCGTAGGTCGTCGCCAGTGGCGTACCGCTGGCGATCTGATCGGCCGCGTTGACGACGACGTGATGGTCGTCGGTGGCGAGGAATCCCTGGCTGAATACGGCCGCGAGCAGGCGCAGCAGCGCCGCGACGATGAGGACGCGCTGCAGCGGGCGGTCTATTTCAGCTCGCCCTTCTGCAGCATCTGCTGGTACATGCGCACGTAGGCTTCCGCCATCACCAGGTGGGTGAAGTGCCGCTCGGCGCGCTCACGGCACGCCCGTGGATCGAGCGTCGTCACCTTCTCCCCCGCCGTGATCAGCTCGTCGAGCGTGTCGCGCAACACGCCCACCGCCGGCGTCACGATTTCGGGGAGCGCGCCGCGCCGCGTCCCGAGCACGGGAGTGCCCGAGAACAGCGCCTCGATGGTCGGCAACCCGAACGGCTCGTCCCACTGCGCCGGCATCCACAGACAGCGGGCGCGGGCGAGCAGCACCGCTTTGCGCCTGCCACCGACCTCGCCGACGTACTTGATGCCGCCCGTAAAGGTTGGCCGCCAGCCGCCGGCGATGATCAGCCGGCGCCCTGTGCGCTTCGCGGCGTCGACCGCCCACTGGTAACCGCGGTCGCTGTGCAGTTTTCCGAGAAACAGGTCCCACTGCTCCTTACGGCCGCGGAAGATGTATTCGGCGGGGTCGAGCCCGTTGTACACGAAGATCGTGCTGCCGTGTCGTTTGGCGTGGTCGCGGGAAAGAAAGATCGTGTTCGGCGGGAGGGGCGTGTCGGGCTTCCAGTTGCCGTGCAGCGTTTGCACGAAGGGGAGATCCTTCGGCCCCTTCTTCATGGGGAAATGCGCGTGCAGGATGTCGGCGCCGTCGGGGATGAAGCGGTTGAGATCGACGCCGGAGTCCTTGAGCAGCCGCGGCGCGACGTCCACGATCTTCGTCGCCTCGCGCAGTTTCGTCCCGGGTTGCGCGAGAATCGTGACGCGATGACCGAGTGCCGCGAGCCCGCGCACCAGCGCGACGACGACGCGCTGCGGTCCGCCATAACCTTCGACCGGGAGCCGATGATGGGACGCGACTACGACGTGCATCGAGGTCCCAGTATAACTAGCTTCGGGACATGATTCATCATCATCGATGAGCATTCTTCTGGTCAACGACCATCTGTCGGGTGGGATCGGGCGCTACGTCCGGGGTCTGTACTCCGAGCTGCGGACTCTGTATGCGGCGCGCCACTCCGTCCATCTCTTGTTGCAGAATGTGCCGCGGCACGCCGACGCCACAGCGTGGAGCGATGGGAATGCAAACGACATCACGATGCAGCGCCGCCCGTGGTGGGAAAAGCAGTCGGGCTACGGGACGCTGTACCAGCTCGCCTCCCGCTACTATTACCCGCAGCGTATCCCGCGCGGATACGCGCTGTACCACGTGACGAGCCAGATGATGGGGCACAGCGTGCGGCACGTGGGACCGGCCGTCGTCACCGTGCACGACCTTGTCGCGCTCCGCTATCCGGGCAACCACCCCTGGATCTCCACCCAGATTCGGAAGCGCCACATCGCCGCACTGCAGCGCGCCGCCGCCATTATTTTCCCATCGGAGTTCTCCCGCCAGGATTTCTTGACGCGCTTCCCCTACCCGGCTCGGCACACATTCGTCACTCCGTGGGGGACGGGCGATCCGTTCCGGCCCGCGAACCGGTCGAACGCTCGCGCAGCGCTCGGCGTGTCCCCGGACCAGCCGCTGCTGCTCCATGTGGGGAGTGAGGAGCCGCGGAAGAACGTGGAAACGCTGCTCCGCGCACTTCCCCTCGTTGCCGCCCGGGTCCCGGAGGTGCTGCTGATCCGCGTGGGGGGGCGGAGCCACCGCGCCGGCCGACTCACCAGGCGCATGCGGCTGGAGCGCCACGTCCGCTACGAGCATGACGTCTCCGACGCGAGGTTGGCGCTGTGGTACGCGGCGGCCGACGCGCTGGTGTTCCCCTCACTGCTCGAAGGGTTCGGGCTGCCGTTGCTCGAGGCACTGCGCTGCGGGTGCCCGGTGATCGCCGCCAACACGAGCTCGATTCCTGAGGTCACGGGCGACGCGGCCGCGCTCGTGGACGATCCGTTGGATCCAGGCGAACTGGCCGCGGCGATCGTGCGGGTGCTGGAGGATGGTGAATGGCGCGATCAGCTCCGTCAGCGCGCGCTGTCTCGCGCGGCGGGATTCAGCTGGCGACTGGCGGCGGAGCGGACGGCCGCAGTGTACGAGCACGTCCTTGGCCTGTCTGCTTCGTGAGGGCCATCATCACTGCCGCGGGACGGGGAAGCCGGCTCGCGAGCTCCTCCGACGACACTCCGAAGACGCTGCTGCGGTTCGGAAGCGGGACCATTCTCTCCGGCATCATGCAGAACTTCGCCGCCGCGGGGATCTCTGAATTCATCGTGATCGTCGGATTCCGGGGGGAGGCGATCGTCGAGTACCTCACCGCCAACGATAACCTGGGCTACGCGGTCAGCGTGGTCAGGAATCCGGAATGGCACCGAGGCAACGGGATTTCAGTGCACCTGGCGGGTACGGTGCTGGCCCCGGACGAGGAGGTTCTGCTGTCCATGTCGGACCACCTCGTCTCTCCCGCGGCGCTGCGGGCGATGATCGACGCGCCGGCCGGCCGCAATCAACTGCTCGTCGATTCACGCATCGAGCTGGTACACGACCTGGAGGACGCCACCAAGGTCTGGGTCGATGCGGGCCGGATTACCCGAATCGGGAAGGAGCTGGCTGACTTCAACGCCGTCGACTGCGGCGTTTTCCGGCTCACCCGCCGCTATTTCGATGCGATGGGGCGGCAGATCGGCCGGGGCCGCGACAGCATCACCGAGGGAGTGCGGGAGCTCATCGCCGCGGACGACTTCGAGGCGGTGCCGATCCCCGCAGCCAGCCACTGGATCGACATCGATACGCCGGCCGCCTACGAACACGCGACGGCCAACCGCGCGCGGTACGGATGACCCGGCGCCGAGTGCTGTTCAAAATCGGATTCGTCTACCACAAGGCTGCGTTCGACCCGGTGATCGAGCTGTTTCAGGGCGACGACCGCTACGACGTCTTCTTCGCCTTGGACGAGGAACGCATCCGGCGGTTCTTCGTCAACTTCCGCTACCGCCCGCCGATCGTGGATGAGTGGGTCCGCCAGGGCTACCGTTTCACGGATGAGAAGCGTGGGTTCGATGTCGTGATCGCGGGCGACACGGTCCGCGCCGAGGCGTACGGCCGAACCCTCCTCTGCTTCCTCAACCATGGCACGGGGATCAAGAATATTCTGTATCGCAACCTCGCCAGGAATCTCGACACCCGCTACCAGATCTTCGTCGAAGGCCGGTACCGCGTGGAGCGGATCGAACAGTCCGGTTTTCAAGGGAGGAGCGAGGTGCACCTGATCGGGCTGCCCAAGCTGGACTGGTATTTCCAGGGCCGGTACGGAGACAGCGCGGCGCTGCTGCGGCGCTGGCGCCTCGATCCGAACCGGCGCACCGTGCTGTTTGCGCCGACGTACAAGCCGACCTGCATGTACGATGTGAAAGACGCGATCTTCGCAGCGACCCGTGACCGCTACAACCTGATCGTCAAGCTCCATCACTACAGCTGGATGGGAAAGTACGCCCCGCACCGGCAGCACCGGATCTTCGAGCGGCGGGTCAAAAAGTACCCGCACAGCGTGCTGCTGCCGCCCAGCGAGTACAACATCGTGCCGTACATGGCGGCCGCCGACACGCTGGTCAGTGAAGCCTCCAGCACGGTCTTCGACTTCCTGGCCCTCGGCAAGACCGGCATCGTCTACGACCTTCCACGCTTGGTGCATAGCGACGGCCAACCACTGCTCAGCGAGGACAACCGCGACTTCTTGAAGGGCGCGTTCGTGCACGTGGATTCGCCCGACCGCCTCGGTGAGGCGATCGCGCAAGCGCTGCACCCTACGCCTGCCATGCGGGCAGCCGCCGACGAGCAACGGGCTTATTACTTCCACGGGCTGGACGGCCGCGCCAGCCAGCGTCTCAAGGACAAGATCGAGGAATTGCTCGCGGGGGAACGCTCCCATTAACATTGGGAGGGTGCAGCGTCCTCGTGGCTAAGACCTTCCTGCTGACCGGCGAATTCCCGCCGATGCAGACCGGCATCGCCCGGATGATGGGCGAGCTCACGCGCCGTTACCCGCGGGGCGAGCTGCTCGTCTCCACCGGCCAGCATCGCGACTCCCAGGACTCGGACGTCCGCTTCAGCGGCGCGGTGGTCGATCGTTTACCGGTGCCGAGCAAGGCGCTGCGCAATTTCGCCGGCCTGCTCTTCTGGTCGCGGCGCGTCGCGTCGCTCGCGCGGCAGCACAAGCCGCGCTTCGCGTGGTGCGATTCGATCCGCCCCTGCACCTATCCGGCGAAATGGATGCACGAGCGCGTCGGCACGAAGTACGGCGTCTTCGTGCACGGCGGCGACCTGCTCAAGGAGCTGCACGCGATCCATCACTCGCGCTTCGCGCGCAAAACCGCGAAGGCGCTGCTGGGCTCCGCCGTCGCCGTCGTCGCCAACAGCCAGTGGACGCGTGAGCAGGCACAGAAGGTGCTGCGCGAGCTGGGTCTCGATCCCCTGGCGGAGATGGTGCGCCTGGTGCCGCTTGGCACCGATCCCGAGCAGTTCCGCCCCGGCATCGATACGCACGCCGTCCGCTCGCGCTATCATCTCAATGGGCAGGCGCCGTGGGTGCTCACGGTCGCGCGGCTCGAGGCGTACAAGGGCGTGGACATGGCACTGCGTGCCGTGGCGCAGTGCCGGCTCGATGGCCTCGACGTGAACTACCTGATCGTCGGCAGTGGCAAGAAGCGCAAGGAATATCAGCGACTCGCCGAGGAGCTGAAGATCGCCGATCACGTGCGCTTCGTCGGCAACGTGCCCGAGGCGGAGCTGCCGGCCGTGTTCAACATCGCGAGCGCGTACATCGGCGTGTCGCGCCGCGCCGACGGCTCGCGCGTCGAAGGATTCGGCGTGGCGTTGGCGGAAGCGAGCGCCAGCGGCCTGCCGGTGATCGCGGGCCAATCGGGCGGGCTGGCCGAAGCGGTCCATGACGGCGAGACGGGGCTCGTGGTGAATCCGGACGACCCGGAGGCGGTCGCGACGGCGCTCAAACGCCTGCTCGGCGACCAGCTGCTCGCGCGGCGGCTCGGGCAGGCGGGCCGCAAGTCCATCGAGACTTACTACAATTGGGACCGTGTCATCCGCGACCTGCGCGACATCGAATCGCAAGTCTCAACCTGAGCGAAGCATCTCCTTTGCCTGATCCGCCGGCCGCGCGATGATCGCGTACGTCGGGCAGTGCCGGATGTAGCCGCCGTCCATCGGCGACCACTCCTGATCCGGCTGGGTGACGACCGCTTTCCGCTCCGAGTCGAGCACGAACATCCCCTGCGGCCCATGCACCAGACACGTGCCGCACCCGATGCAGCGCTCGCGCTCCACGCGCACCAGTACGCGCCGCTTGGGATAGATGCCGACCTCACCGGGCTCCGGCCAATCATCGGCGCGGTCGAGCGCGGCCGCGGTGGCGCGATATCCCTCTTCGACTTCTTCGCGCAGGTGATCGAACGAGAACATCGTGACGTGCTCGACGCGCGGCTGGATATAGTAGACCGGCGGTGTCGTCCAGGTGCGCACGCGCTGCTCGAGCAGCGTCGTCATCAGGATCTCGGTCGCGCGCGCGAACACGCCCGCGAAGCCTTCATCCTGCGCGTCGGCCGTGAGCACGCTCGACGCCGAGACGTCCACCGCCACGATCAGCTCGGGGCCGAGCGCGCGCGCCGCGTCGAAGGGGACGTTGGAGACCACGGCGCCGTCCACATAGAACCGGCCGCCGATCTCGTGCGGCGGGAAGTATCCCGGCAGGGCACAGGACGCGAACACCGCGTCGGCGACCCGGATGTCGTCGAGCCCCGGCAGGCCCCAGAAGACCTGCATCCCCGAGTTCAGGTCCACGGTGTTGACGACGACGGGCGGGTCGAGCTGCTGGAAGGTGAGGTCGCCGCAGGTGCGCTGGATGAGGTGCTCGAGCGGCTCGCGCCGGAACAGGGCGGGCGAGCGCATGCGCTTGAACGCCATGTCGGCATGCGCGACCGCGAACACCTCTTTGCGCTTGAGGCTGAGCGCGATCTCGCGCAGCCTGGCGATGCCCATCCCGCCGGCCCAGGCGGCGCCGACGAGCGCGCCGACGCTCGACCCGATGATGCGGGTCGGCCGGTGGCCGCGCTCGAGCAACGCCTGGAGCACGCCCACGTGGGCGAGCCCCTTCATCCCGCCGCCGCCCAGCACGAGGGTGAACGGTGTGTCTCGCTTCACATCAGTATCCCATTGCCCGCGGGGTGAAGTCCCGAGTAACGTAGTCGAGACCCCCATGGCGGCGCCACTGTTTTGGACACGACTCGCTCATGATCCCTGGGCCCGCTTCGGCCTGGGTCTCGTGGGCATCCTCGCGCTGCTGGCGTTGCTCGCACCGTGGCTCGCTCCCGATGATCCATTCCGTGGTGATCTCTCTGCAAGTTTGCGTCCACCCTCCGGCGCGTTTCTGCTGGGCAGCGACGCCCAGGGGCGCGACGTGCTGTCGCGCGTGCTCTACGGCGCCCGCCTGTCGCTCGCCGTCGGCTTGATCAGCCAGAGCATCGCCCTGGCGCTCGGCGTGACGTTAGGACTCGTGTCGGGTTACTACGGCCGCTGGATGGACGGCCTGATCATGCGGGTCGCCGACGTGACGCTCGCATTTCCGTCGCTGCTGCTGCTGATCGCCATCGCCGCCGCGGTGAAGCCGTCGCTGCCCGTCGTGTTCGTCGTCATCGGCATCGTCGGCTGGGCGGGCATGGCGCGCATCGTTCGCGGCCAGGTACTGTTGACGCGCGGTCTCGAGTACGTGCAGGCGGCCCGCGCGCTCGGTGCGTCGGACGCCCGGATCATCGCGCGCCACCTGCTGCCCAACGTGATCGCGCCCGTGATTGTTGCGGCGACACTCGGCATCGGCGGCGCGATCATGGCCGAGGCGGCGCTGTCGTTCATCGGCCTCGGCGCGCAACCGCCCACCCCGTCGTGGGGCGCGATGGTCGCCGACGGACGCGATTTGCTGCGTGTCGCGCCGTGGGTCTCGATCGCTCCGGGCGTCGCGATCGGCCTCGCGGTGCTGGGACTCAATCTGCTGGGCGACGGATTGCGGGACGCGCTCGACGTCAGAAGCATGGGTCGCGCGGCATGACCGAGATCGCCTACCACCCGACCCACGTGCGCGCGCTGCGCGAGACCTTCAAGGCGCTGCGCACGTCGGAATTCCCGTGGACGGCGGATACGACCTATCTCAACAATGCCTCCATCGGTCCCATACCGGAGCGGACGCGGCGCGCGCTCGATGAGTTCACGGCCAAACGTACCGCGCCGCACCTGTTGCCCGACCGCGAGCTGTTCGCCGGCCTTGCCGCCGCGCGACTAGGGCTCGCCCAGCTGATCAATGCAGACCCGTCGGAGGTCGCCCTCGCCACCAACACCGGTTTCGGATTGCACCTCGCCGCGCGCGCGCTGCCGCTCAAGGCGGGTGACGTCGTGCTGCTGTCGGACAAAGAGTTCCCCGCCAACGTCTATCCCTGGCTGCTGCTGCGCGATCAGGGGATCACGGTCGAGATGGCGCGCTGCACTCCGCAGGGATGGCCGGACGAGGAGCATCTGCTCGAGCGGCTGCGCGACCCCAAGGTACGCGTGCTCGCGGTCTCGTTCGTGCAGTTCTCCAACGGCTATCGCGCCGACCTGAAAAAACTGGGCGCCGCCTGCCGCGCCAACGGCACGTACCTGGTCGTGGACGGCATTCAGGGCGTCGGTAATTCGGTGCTCGACGTGCAGGAGACGCCGGTCGACATCCTGGCGTGCGGCGGGCAGAAATGGCTGCTGTCGCCGTGGGGATCGGGGTTCGTGTACGTGCGCAAGGAGCTGGTCGCGAAACTCGAGCCGACGATCACCGGCTGGATGGCCTTTGAGGGCACGGACGATTTCTCGCGGCTCACCGAGTACAATCCCACGTTCCGCTCCGATGCCCGCCGCTTTGAAATGATCACCCTGCCTTATCAGGACTTCGTGGGCATGACGCAGTCGCTGGCGCTGCTGCTCGAGATCGGCGTGCGCGACATCGCGGAGGTGACGCGCGCGACGCACGAGCCGATCGTGAAGTGGGCGCAGCAGAACGGCGTGCGGATCACATCGCCCACCGAGAACGGGCACCGCTCCGCGATCCTGTGCGTGGCGCCACCGAAGCCGGTGGAGGCGTATCACGGCATGAAGCGCGCGCGCGTCGTGTGCAGCTTGCGCGAGGGCGCGATCCGGCTCTCGCCGCACTGCTACAACACGGTGGAGGAGATGGAGAAGGTGATTGAGGTGCTGGATGATCTGATGTAGCGTCGTAACGTCGTAGCGTCTTACAACAGTTTCTTGATCAGCTGGATCTGCCCTGCGTGGTACAGATCGTGTGAAGCAATGCCGTAAATCTCCTGCGCCACGCGCCACTGCGAGTGCCAGCCGCGCTTGCCGAGGTCACGCGGTTTTACCTGCGCGATGGCGCGACGCAACAGCGCGTGCTGCTCGTCGAGCAGCGCGCGGTCGCGTTTCCAGGCGGCGTCGGTGGGCCGCTCCGGAAGCGCCGGCCAGTTCGCGCCGTCGCGCGGGAACGCGATGGTGGGATCGCGCAGCAGCCGGCGGCGCACCATGCACTTCCAGTAGGCCGTGTGCAGGACCAGATCCCAAATGCAGTGGCGGTGCCGAGCGGGCCGCCACAGCGCTTGCCGAACCGTGACGCCTCGCAGTGTGCCGCGCAGCGGCGTGCCATGCCACGCGGGTGCGGTGTAGGCTTGATCGAAGACCTCGAGCAGCAAGTCCTTCACGCGCGTCTCAGCAGCGCGTATTCCTTCTTGCCTTTCCTCAGCAACAGATTGCGGCCGCCGATCCAGTCCCCCGACGCGATAGTGCGGCCGGCGTCATCGACGCGCTGCTGATTGACGTAGATGCCCCCCTGCTCGATGCTGCGGCGCGCTTCGCTCTTCGACTTGGCAAGCCCGGCGCGGGCCACGAGATCGACCAGCGCCACGCCGTCCGATTCCCCTTCGACGGCGATCGTGGGGATCTCACCGGCCAGGATCTCGAAGACCTGCGGGTGGACCTCCGGCTGCTCTTCACCGAACAGAATCGCGGACGCCGCTTCCACGCCCGAGAGCACTTCCGCGCCATGCACCAGCGCCGTCACGGCAGCCGCGAGCGCCCGCTGCGCCGGGCGCTGAGCGGGATTCCGGGCCTGTTGCGCCACGAGGCTCGTGACCTCCGGCTCGGGAAGATGCGTGAACAGTTTCAGGTATCTCTCCACGTCGCGATCGTCCGTATTGATCCAGGACTGATAGAACTTGTACGGCGACGTGAGCTGGGGGTCGAGATAGATCGCTCCCTCTTCCGTCTTGCCGAACTTTTTCCCCGAGGCCATCGTCACCAGCGGTGCGACCAGTCCGTGTGCCTCCGCGTTCTCGATGCGCCGGATCAAGTCCACGCCCGCCGTGATGTTCCCCCACTGGTCGCTGCCGCCGACCTGGAGCGTGCACTTGCGCTCGCGAAACAGGTGCAGGAAGTCGTAGGCCTGGAGCAGCATGTAGCTGAACTCGGTGAACGACAGCCCCGAATCGAGTCGCGCCTTCACCGACTCCTTCTGCAGCATGATGTTCACGGTGAAGTGCTTGCCGACGTCGCGCAGGAAGTCGATCACGCGCTGCTCGATCAGCCACTTGGCATTGTCCAGCAGCAGTGCGGCCGTGGGACCGGCGCCGAATTCCAGAAACCGCGCGGCCTGGTCGCGCATGCGATGCACGTTCTCGCGGATTTCTTCCTTGGAGAGCAGCGGGCGCTCGCCCGGCTTCCCCGAGGGATCGCCGATCAGTCCCGTCCCGCCGCCCATCAGCACGATCGGCCGATGGCCCGCGCGTTGCAGATTGGCGAGCAGCATCAGCGGCATGAGATTGCCGAGCTGCAGCGAGGGTGCCGTCGGGTCGAAGCCGCAGTAGGCGGTGACCGGGCCTGTCGCGAAATGCGCGGCCAGCGCGGGCGTGGCCTGCTGCACGAAGCCTCGCCATTCCAGTGCCTGCAAGACGTCGGTCATGGCGGCGAATCTACGGCTTAACTAGGTTTTAGTGCAGATGGCATCATCGACGCCCCCCTCAGCACCGCGCCGCCCCTTCTTCATCCGCTGGTGGTACGTTCCCGTCCAGCGGCGGCGGGTGATCATCGCCACCGTGCTCGCCCTGCTGTACGGCAGCGGGCTGGCCTACGGCTCGTGGACGCGCGTTTGCGCCGGCGACCGCTGCCCCAGCATCATGCGCATCGATCCGGGACAGCGGCCGCAGCTCCAGACCTCCAAGGTGTATGCGGCCGATGGGCGCCTGATCACCGAGTTGGGGATCGAGCGCCGCACCGTCGTTCCGCTCGACCAGATCCCCGTCCACGTGCGCCAGGCATTCCTGGCCACGGAAGACAAGCGCTTCTACCGCCATCACGGGATCGACTTCGTGCGGCTGCCCGGAGCGATGCTCAAAGGCTTCCGCGGGTTCTCCACGATCACCCAGCAGCTCGCCCGGAACGTCTTCAAGGACAAGATCACCCGCGAACGCTCGCTCGGCCGGAAGCTGCGGGAAGCCCGTGTCGCGTTGGAGCTGGAGCGCAATTTCCCGAAGGACACGATTCTCCAGCTGTACCTGAATCAGATCAGCCTCGGCCCCAACGTGGCGGGCGTCGAAGCGGCGTCGCAGGTCTACTTCGGCAAGTCGGTGCGCGATATCAATGTCGCCGAAGCGGCCACACTCGCCGCTCTTCCCAAAGCCCCGGGGACCTACAATCCCCGCACGCATCCCGACAACGCGATCTGGCGCCGCAACGTCGTGCTCACGCTGATGCGCAATCAGGGATTCCTGACTCCTGAGGATGCGGAATTCTGGAAAGCCTATCCGCTGGTGTTGACCACGCGCCGCACCAGCTACGGCGACGTGGCGCCGTATTTCGTCGAATGGCTGCGGTCGGCGTTCCTCGAGCCGCGCTTCGGCCGCGATCTCTACGAGAAGGGCCTGCGCATCTACACCACGCTCGATCTCGACATGCAGGAGGCCGCGGAACAGGCCCTCCAGTCGCAGCTCAACGAGATCGAATCGGGCGTGTACTCCAACGGCAAGTTCGAGGGCACGTCGTATCGCGACTACCTCGAGCAGGGTCGCAGCACGCCCGACGACCAGGGCCCGTTCGCGCCCTATCTGCAGGGCGCGTTGCTCGCGGTCGACGCCAAGACCGGCAACATCCTCGCGATGGTCGGTGGCCGGGACTTCGTCGACTCGAAGTGGAACCGCGTCACGCAGTCGGCACGGCCGCCGGGCTCGACGTTCAAGCCGTTCGTGTATTCGGCCGCGATACGCGCCGGGCATCCCGTCACCGAGATGCTGGACGACTCGCCGCTCAATCCGCCCGTCATCCAGCTCGACAGCTCGCTGTGGCAGCCGAAGGACTACGACGACACGACGCTGGGCCTCATCCCGATGCGCCGGTCGCTGTACCTGTCACGCAACCTGTCGACGATCAAGCTCGGCATGGCGCTGGGCGAGCAAACGGTGATCGGTGAAGCGCGCCGCTACGGCATCACGACCCCGCTGCCGCCCTATCCCTCGATCCACATCGGCGCCCGCGAGACCAAGCCGATCGAGCTCATCGCGGCGTATACGTCGTTCGCGAATAACGGGACGCGCGTCGAGCCGATCGGCATCCAGCGCATCGAGGACCGCCAGGGCAACATCCTCTACCAGTCCACGATCAAGCGCGAGCAGGTGCTCGATCCCGAGCACAACTGGCTGATGCTCGACATGATGCGCGATGTGATGCGGTGCCAGCCCGGCACCGGCCCGCACCGCTGCGGCACGGCCGCCGGCGCGGTCGGGGGCCTGCGCGTCCCGATGGCGGGCAAGACCGGGACGACGGACGACTACACCGACGCCTGGTTCGTGGGCTTCACGCCCGAGATCGTGACGGGCATCTGGATCGGCTACGATTTGCAGCGGCGCATCATGAACAACGCCGGCGGCGGCCGCATCGTGGCGCCCGCCTGGACGAAGTTCATGCGCGACGTCTACGAGCGACGCCCGGCCCCCGGAGACTGGGCGCGGCCCGACGATCTCGTGACGCGCGAGGTCGACTGGTCGAACGGATTCCTCGCCACGCCGTTCTGCCCGCTCGAGGTACGGCGCTGGGAGTGGTTCTATCCGGGCACCGAGCCTACGCAGGTGTGCCAGGTGCACTCACCGTTTGGAGTCGGCGTGACCCCGTAACCTTCAAGGTTGGAGTCGCAAGGTCGAAGCCATTAGAAAAGTTGTGCAGACGCCAAGTTGGAAAGTGGTCTCCAGTGCAACCTTCAAGAGGTCAGGAAGACTTTCCTGACCTCTCGCACGTGTAGCTTGGAGCCACTTCGCAACTTGGCGTCTGTGCAACTTTTCTTGTGTCGTCTAGCTTGGAGCTGATGACTGGACTGAGGATTCGTGCCGCTCGCATCCATCCAGTAACGGCGCCGTCCTTCGAGGACGGCGCCGTTCTTGTTGACGGCGCGGGACGGATCGCTGCGGTCGGGCCGCACGCGAGCGTGCCGCAGCCTGCCGCTGCGCAGCCACTGCATTTCCCCGACGCGGAGCTGATGCCCGGCCTCGTCAACTGCCATACGCATCTCGAGCTCACGCATCTGGGCGGCGGCGGCGGCGGCGGCGGGCGGCACGACGAGTCCGAATTCCTCACCTGGATCAGGCGGATCCGCGAGCTGAAGGAGGCGACCAGCGCCGAGGCGTTTTACGAGGCGGCGGTGGCGGGCGTGCGCGATTGCTGGACGCGCGGCGTCACCTGCGTCGCGGAAACCGGCAGCACCGGTGCGGTGATGCGCGCGCTCCACGACCTCGGCGGCCGAGGGATCGTGTACCAGGAAGTGTTTGGTCCGGACCCCGCGCAGTGCTCCGCGAGCATGGAGGAGCTGGAGAAAGCGATCTCGCAACTGCGCCGTCTTGCAACTGCGCAACTGTCAGTTGGGGTTTCACCTCATGCACCGTACACCGTGAGCGCGTCACTCTACGATGCCGTGGCCGCGTTCGCCCGCAACGAAGGGTTGCCGATCGCTGTGCATGCCGCCGAATCACAAGAGGAGACGCTATTGGTCCGCGATGGTGCCGGACCGTTCGCCGCTGCATTGCGTGCGCGCGGAATCGCCATTGAGGCACGGAATTGCTCGCCGGTCGCGTATCTCCTGCAACGGGGCATCCTGCGCCCTGGCACGCTGTGCATTCATTGCGTGCAGGTCGATCAGGCCGACATCGAGCTGTTGCGCGTGACGCGGGCGGCGGTGGCGCATTGTCCCCGCTCCAACGCGGCGCATCGCCATGGCCGCCTGCCGCTCCGATGGGTTCGCGAGGCCGGCGTGCCGGTGGGCCTGGGCACCGACTCTGTCGTGAGCGTCGGCGAGCTGGACCTATGGGCGGAGGCAGAGGCGGCCGGGCTCACCGGGGGGGGGGATGCAGCGCTGCGCATGCTTACAATAGAAGGGGCGCGCGCGCTGGGCTGGGAGCGTGAGATCGGTTCGCTGGAAGTCGGAAAGGCGGCCGACTTGGCGGTTTTCCCGCTCGCCGCCCCTCGCCGTCCCTCGCCGCCCCTCGCCGCCCAGTTAACAGTAGTCAGCGGCCGCATCGTGCATCAGATTTCCGCCCCATGAAAACGCAACGTCACGCGGCCATCCTGCGGATCGTGCGGCAGGAAACAGTGGGCAGCCAGGAGCAGTTGCGCGAGCGCCTCAAGGCCGAGGGCTACAACGTGACGCAGGCGACGCTGTCGCGCGACATCCGCGAGCTGGGTCTCGCCAAGGTCGCCGCGCCCGATGGCGGCTCGCACTACGCGGCCGGAGCGGAGGGCGCCCCCGGGGGGGGCGTCCGGCCGCATCTGGAGCAGCTCCTTCCCACCATGCTCGTTTCCGCCGAAGGCGTCGGCCCGTTGCTCGTCCTCAAGACGACGACGGGAGCGGCGCAGGCGCTGGCTCTGGCATTGGACGGCGCCGGGTGGAGCGAGATCATCGGCACCATCGCCGGTGACGATGCCATCCTGGTCATCACGCGCAGCGAGCGAGGCCGCCGTGCCGTCCAGGTCCGGTTGCAAGAGCTCGCAGGACTCCCCGCTTGAAAACGCTCTTGGCTCTCATGGCGCTGTTGGTCATCGCGAACGCCTGTTCTGCTCAATCACAACCTCCACCATCCTCCACCAACCAGAATTCGCTCACCGACGCTGAGAAGGCCGCCGGGTGGCGGCTGCTGTTCGACGGGAAAACGACAACAGGCTGGCGCAACTACGGGAAGCCGACGATTTCCGACGGATGGGTGGTGCAGGATGGGGCGCTCACGCGCGTGGGCGCGGGCGGCGACATCATCACGAGCGACGAATTCAAGAACTTCGAGCTGTCGATCGATTGGAAGATCGAGCCGGGCGGGAACAGCGGCATCTTCTATCGCGCCGCCGACGATACGGACGAGATCTACTGGAACGCGGTGGAGATGCAGGTGCTCGACGACGCGAAGCACCCGGACGGCCAGTCACCCGTGACATCGGCGGGTGCAGCCTACGATCTCTATCCGGCGCCGCGCGGGCACGTACATCCGGGTGGTGAATGGAACACGGCGCGGCTCATCGTGAACGGCAATCACGTCGAGCACTGGCTCAACGGCGTCAAGCTGCTGGAGTACGAGCTCGGCAGCCGCGATTGGGATTCGAAGGTGGCGGGAAGCAAGTTCAAGCCACATCCCCGCTTCGGGAAAAACTCGCAGGGCCACATCGGCCTGCAGGACCACGGCAACGTCGTCGCCTACCGCAACATCAAGATCCGGGTGCTGCCATGACCAGGAAACGCTCGCTCATCTCGCGGCGTCGCTTTGTCGGCGACGTCGCCACCGGTCTGACGTTCACGATCGTGCCGCCGCACGTGCTCGGGGCGCGGGGGCGGGGGCACAATCGTCTCGCGCCGAGCGACAAGCTCAACATCGCCTGCATCGGCGTGGGCGGCATGGGCGCGAATGACGTGCGGGGAGTCGGGAAGACCGAGAACATCTACGCGCTCTGCGACGTGGATGATCGTCAGGCGGCACAGTCGTTCAGTGCATTCCCGCTGGCGAAGCGTTTTAAGGATTTCCGCGTCATGCTCGATAAAGAAGGAAAGAACATCGACGCCGTCACCGTCTCGACGCCCGATCACACGCACACGGTCGCGGGCATGACGGCGATGAAGCTCGGCAAGCACACGCGTATTCAAAAGCCGCTGGCGCGGACGTTGTGGGAAGTGAAGCAACTCGAGGAGGCCGCGACGAAGTACAAAGTCGCGACGCAGATGGGCAACCAGGGCCACGCCGAGGAGGGCACGCGGCAGATCCGCGAATGGGTGGAGGCCGGCGCGATCGGCACCGTCCGCGAGATCCAGCTGTGGACGAACCGGCCGATCTGGCCGCAGGCGATCGAGCGGCCGCTCGATGAGTTCTACACGCCGCAGTGGCTCGACTGGGACTTGTGGCTCGGACCCGCGCCGCAGCGGCCCTACCATCCCGCGTATGCGCCGTTCAAATGGCGCGGCTGGTGGGATTTCGGCACCGGCGCCTTGGGCGACATCGCCTGCCACTCGATGGATGCGTCGTTCTGGACGCTCGAGCTCGGCTACCCATCGCGCATCGAAGCGGAGTCGACCAAGCTCTACAGCGAGACGGCACCGGCGTGCTCGCGCATCACCTACGCGTTTCCAGCCAAGGGCAACCGGCCCGCGGTGGCCGTCGTGTGGCGCGACGGCAGCCTGTATCCGCCGCGTCCCAAAGAGATCACCGATCCGCTCGCGTGGCCGTTCGACACCAGCGGGCAGCTGTGGATCGGCGATGCGGGCAAGCTGGTCGCGGGGATCTATGGCGAGAGCCCACGCCTGCTCGATGAGGCGAAGCAGGCGGAAATCACCGCGCATCCGCCGGCGCAGAAGTATCCGCGCACCGAGGGCGTCTACGCCGAATGGATCGCCGCTTGCAAAGGTGGGACACCGGCTGGATCGAACATTCCCGGCCATTCCGGACCGCTCACCGAGATGGTGCTGCTCGGCAATCTGGCGGTGCGCACCGCGCAGCCGATCGATGTGAATCCGCAGACCGGCGCGGTGCTGACTACAGGAATTCCAGAAGAGTACGTCAAGCCACGGTACCGTACCGGATGGGGATGGTAAAAGCAGGTCCTTCGCTCGCGCGCGTTCCGCGCGCTTCGCTCAGGATGACATTGCTTCGCTTTTGTTTTTGAGTAAGTAGGAAGAGCGAGATTGTCATCCTGAGCGCCGCAGGCGCGAAGGACCTGCTTTTGGTTAGGGCTTGCGAACCAAAGCCTGCCGTATGTATTTTTATACACAACTATGCATAAACAATCCGGTCCGCTCGTCGTACTCGCCTATTCGGGCGGGCTCGACACCTCCGCCATCGTCCCCTGGCTGCGCGAGACCCATGGCGCGCGCGTCGTCTGCTTTGCCGCGGACGTCGGGCAGGGGCTCGGCGAGCTCGACGGCCTCATCGCGAAAGCGAAACGCTCCGGCGCCGAAGACTGCATCATCGAAGACCTGCGCGAAGAGTTCGTGCGCGACTTCGTCTTCCCGACGTTGCGCGCCGGCGCCGTCTATGCCCGCACGTATCTGCTCGGCACCTCGATGGCGCGACCGCTTACCGCGGCGCACCAGGTCGCCGTCGCGCAGCGCCTCGGCGCCGACGCGGTCGCCCACGGCTGCACCGGCAAGGGCAACGATCAGGTCCGCTTCGAGCTGACCTACGCCGCGCTCGCGCCGGAGCTGCAGGTCATCGCGCCGTGGCGCGAATGGGAATTCCAGAGCCGTGAAGACCTGATCGCCTACGTGCACGCCAAGGGCGTACCGGTTCAGGCCACCGCCGCGAAGCCGTACTCGAGCGACCGCAACCTGTGGCACTGCTCGCACGAGGGCGGCATCCTCGAGGACCCGTCGCAGGAAGCACCCGAGCACATCTTCGTCGTGACGAAGAACCCGCTCGCGGCGCCGGATGAGCCGGTCGTCGTTACGATCGGCTTTGAAGAAGGCACTCCTGTCAGCGTCGATGCCGTCCCGCTTGGTCCCGTCGAACTCCTCGAACAACTCAACGAAGTCGCCGGCGAGCACGGCATCGGCCGCGCCGACATCGTCGAAGATCGCCTCGTCGGCATGAAGTCGCGCGGCGTGTACGAGACGCCGGGCGGGACGGTGCTGTACGCGGCACACCGCGAGCTGGAGCAGATGGTGCTCGACCGCCGCACACTGAGAATGAAGGACGAGCTGGCGCTGCGGTACGCCGATCTCGTCTACGACGGCCGCTGGTGGACGCCGGAGCGTGAAGCGCTCGACGCGCTGTTCACGACGACGCAGAAGAACGTGACCGGGACCGTCCGCCTGAAGCTGTTCAAGGGGAACGTGATCGTTGCCGGCCGGGAGAGCCCGTACGCGCTGTACCAGCCGTCGTACGCCACCTTCGGCAAGGACAACGTCTACAATCAAAAGGACGCGGAGGGCTTCATCCGGCTCTACGGACTCGCCAGCAGAATCGCCGCTGGGTTAGCAGCCGAGCGCACGGATGTCCCAGCGAGCTGACACGCCCCCCCCTCCGCATCACATGTGGGGCGGGCGCTTCGTTCTCGGACCCAGCGAAGCGCTCGACGCGTTAAACCGCAGCCTCCCCGTCGATCATCGGCTCTGGCCGCAGGACGTCGCCGCCAGCAAGGCGTGGGTACACGCCCTGTGCCGCGCCGGCGTTCTGACCACCACCGAAGAGACGCAGCTGCTCGAAGGCCTCGACCGCGTCGCCGACAAGCTCGCGGACGGCGCCGCCGCCGGCGCTCCCGATGAAGACGTGCACACGCTCGTCGAGCGGCTGCTCTACGCGGAAATCGGTGCGGTGGCCGGGAAGCTGCACACCGGCCGGTCGCGCAACGACCAGGTCGCCACGGACCTGCGACTCTGGACCATCGATGCTATCGACGAGCTCGACGCCGCCGTCGCCGCCCTCGGCCGCACGCTCGTCGCCAAGGCGAAAGATGGGCTCGACGCGATTCTCCCCGGCTACACCCACGGCCAGCGCGCCCAACCGGTGCGCTGGGCGTACGTGCTGCTGGCGCACGCGTGGCCGCTGGTCCGCGACCGCCAGCGCCTCGCGGATGCGCGCCGCCGCACGGCCGAGCTGCCGCTCGGCTCGGGCGCGCTGGCGGGCTCCGGCTTTCCCGTCGATCGTGTCCTGCTGAAAGAAGCGCTCGGCTTCCGCGCCGTCTCCCCGAATGCGCTGGATGCGACCGGCGATCGCGATTTCGTCGCCGAGGTGCTGTTCGTGATCGCGCTGGTCGGCACGCACTTGTCGCGTCTCGGTTCGGAGCTCATCACCTACGCCAGCGGCGAATTCGGATTCGTCTCGCTCGCCGACAGCTTCAGTACCGGGTCGAGCCTGATGCCGCAGAAACGCAATCCGGACGTGTTCGAGCTGGCGCGCGGCAAGGCCGGACGCATGCTGGGCGATTGCGTGGCGCTGCTCACGGTGTTGAAGGGGATTCCGGCCGGCTATCAGAAAGACCTGCAGGAAGACAAGGCGCTGCTGTTCGACGCGTGCGACACGCTGGCGACGGTGTTGCCCGCCGTCACCGGCGCGATCGACACGCTTACCGTGAACGCGGAGCGGATGGCGGCGGCGCTCGATCCGGCGATGCGGGCCACAGATCTCGCAGATTTGCTGGTCGAGGCAGGTGTCGCATTCCGTGAGAGTCACGGATTGATCGGCAGATTGGTTCGTGCGGCGGAGCAGGCTGGTGTCACGCTCGATAAGGTGCCCGCCAAAGTGGCGGCAGCGATTCATCCCGCGCTGGGACCGGCGCTGGCGCAGCTCGGCACCTGGGAGCAAAGCGTGGAAAGCCGTGCCACGCCTGGAGGTGCCTCGCGTGCCTCAGTCGAGTCGCAAATAGACGAGTTACGGCGCGCGTTTCAGCCAGCAGCGAGCTCGTAAATCCCTCACTTGCTGTAAGTTGCTGGTCGGTATTAGCATATCGCATGCGTTGCCTAGCCCTCAATGCCTCGTTCGAGCCGCTGACCATGGTGCCGGTGCGCCGGGCGCTGCGGCTGGTCATTGATGGGAAGGCCGAGGTCGTCGAGGCGGAAGGCACGCCGGTCCATTCCGAGCGAATGGCGGTGCCACGCCCCGCTGTCATCCGACTCGTCCGCTTCGTCCACGTCCCCCGCCGCTTCCGCCGCCAAGTCACCAACACGTTCCTGTTTGCCCGCGACAACTACCGCTGCCAGTTCTGCGGCCGCTCGCAGCAGGAGCTGCGGCAGCGCGAGTGCCTGACGCGCGACCACCTCGTCCCGCTGTCCCGCGGCGGCACGAACGCGTGGACCAACGTCCTGACGGCGTGCTCGAGCTGCAACACCCGCAAGGGCAACCTGCTGCCCGAGGAAGTGGGCATGCACCCGCTGCGCTCGCCGCACGAGCCGCACTTCGTGCATCTCTCCTGGGCGGTGCGCCGCCTCACGCGGACGCAGGCGAAGTACATCCGGCTCTTCTACGGAGCGGATGTACTGGCGACGCTCGAGGCGTTGTAATGGCCAAGGTGCCCTGGGTGCTGGCGGGCGCCGGCGCAGCCGCGTTGGTGGGGGTCGTTTTTCTCACGCGGCCGGCCGGCGGCTCGACCCAGCATCCCACGCCGCGGCCCGGCATCACGGCCGCGAAGGTCCTCGCCGATCCCGCAATCCCACGCAACCCCGGTGCGCTCGAGGCGTACGCGGCCGCGCGCACCATCGCTGCCACGCTCGATGGGGTCTACTGCCATTGCGATTGCTCGAAGCACTCCAGCCACCGCTCGCTGCTCACCTGCTACGAGTCAACGCACGCGGCCTATTGCGACATCTGCATGGGTGAGGCCATGCTGGCGAGCAGTATGGCGGGGCAGGGGAAATCGCTGACGGAAATCCGTGCCGCTATCGACCGTCAATTTGGGAGTTGAACACCGTAGAAGAAAGTCGTCGAACAAAAACCGTAGAACAAAGCCGTAAAACAAAGACGTCGAACGACTACGCTCCGACGAACGCCCCTCCTTACGCCCTTCTTCGACCGCTCCTTCCACAACGAAGACCATGCCGAACTCGAAGAGCCTGATCCGGCTGCTCGCCAACGCCAAGCGCTTGGCGAAGCAATACTACCATCTCACTGGGCGACCGCTCGGCGTTACGGGTGAGGTGGCCGAATATGAGGCTATCAGGCTCCTGCGCCTGCGGCCGGTCGCCGTGCGCCAGCCTGGATACGATGCGGAAGGGAAAGTACGCAACGGTCGGAGAGAACAGCTTCAGATCAAGGGCAGATGCTTCCCGGGCAAAGTTAACCCAGGCGCCCGAATGGGAGCCATCGATTTGTCCAAGCCATGGGACGCGGTTCTTCTTGTCCTCCTGGACTCAGAGTTCAACGCTACTGCCATCTACCGCGCCGAGCGGGCCGCGGTCCGCGCCGCGCTGCTGGCGCCGGGCTCCAAGTCGCGAAACCAGCGGCATCAGCTTCCAATCGCGAAGTTCAAGGCCATAGGCCGGTGCGTCTGGCCACGCGGTGGGCGCTCGCCGTAAGAAGCGCTTGAAGCGGACTACGTTACTGCTTGAGGAGATCAGACAGGCCTGTCATCATGCTGCAAAACCGATCCCTCCGTTGCTGGTAATCTCGCCAGCTTCGGAAATCGTCCACACTCTCTGTCTCGACTTCGGCAACAAGACAGCGGAGCGTGCCGTGAGAGACAAGGCCCTTCCGTAGGTAGGTCGCTGTGGTCTTCACGACTCGAGCAAGGGACCCGTCCGACCCCTCTCGCCTAACGTAGGCCTGCAGGTGGCCTTTTAGTGTCTGAGCGTGCCACTCCGACGCGAAGTTCGCGAGATCCAGATCGACGGCGGGCATGGTTCCTTGCTCCCTCTCTCTGCACTGCGCGAAAGATACATCGGCGCGGGCCGTTTCCAACCGCTGCCGGAACAACTCCTGTCTGGCAACCGCACTCGCGGCGGTTGATACCTATTTGTCTGGCGGGGGGTGCGAATACAAACGATTGATCAGCTTCAAGACCAACACCGTCCGGCTCTGAAGGGAGCGTAGTTGGCTGCTCTGGGCCGGGCTTGTTGGGTTGATGAGGCGGAGCTGGGTGAGGGTCTCCTGCGCTGACCCACGCGCATGCAGCAAGAAGCGCCGGAAGTCCGGGACGGTGCCGCGCCCACAGCCCTCGGCGATATTCGAGACCACAGACACGGACGCTCGAACCAACTGATCGGCTCTGGCGAATGCGCCAGGGCCGCGGAACGTCTTGGCCAGCTCGGCGCACTCCTTGGCCACAGCTGCAGCAACATGGGAGACGAGCAGTCGGCTGGGATCGGCGCGGAGAACCATGCGCCCACGATAGCGTTCGAAGTGCGGCGGGGCGTCATCATTCCTACGCGGTCCGTGATCGTCTTTCCGCCGACGCCGTTCTTCGACGTCTCTGTTTGACGCCGTTGTTTGACGTCGTCGTTCGACGTCGTCCTACGGCCGGAACGTAGGACTCCGCGCCTCGAGCCGCTGACGCGGCAGCCCCGCGAGCCGGACCAGCACCCGCTGCGCTCCCCGCGCCAACGCTTCGCCGAAATTTCCCTCACCTGACACGGCGGGTCCCACTTGTCCCGAGAGCCACCGGGACAATTCTTGTAGATCCGTGTCGTTGAGCGTCGTGACCTCGAGCCGCGCGACGAAGTAATAGCGTCCCGACCCGCCGCTCGGCCCCAACGTGACGGTGTAGGGAATGTCCAACGCCGCCGCCAGGTCATCGGGCGTCGCATAGCGGCTCACGTTCCCTCCCTGCCGGATCAGCACGAAGTCGTCGGCCAGCGGATCGTTGCGCGCGACGCCGTCCCACGAGACCTCGCGGATGAACTGATCGAACCAGGAGGTGCGCACCTTCCACAGCTCGAGCCGGTAGTGCAGCCGCAGCGGAAAGCCCGAGCGCATCAGTCCCACGAATTTGCCGTCGGCCAGGAGCCCCGTGCTGCGCACGCGCGGGACGTCGTTTTGCAGCGTGACCGTCAGCGTAGGAGACTGCGCGACGCCCACCTGTGGCGTGAGGGCCAGAGCGATGGCCCCCCCCACCCACCAACGAAGGCGCACTCTAGAACCGGTGATCGAGCCGGACCGTGAAGCGCAGCCGTTCGCCGGTTGTGACCGCCTTGGCGATGTAGACTCCGAATCCTCCCCAATCGACGCCCAGTCCCGCATCCACGAGCCAGCTCGAGAAGCCGGGAATTCTGCCGGACGGTACGTGGCCCGGCGCATTGCCCACGAGCCAGCCCTGGCCCGCGTCCGCGAATACCACGACGTCGAGCCCTTCCAGCCAGAAGAACGATCCGCGGCCCTCGTCGCGCTCCGGTTTGTCGTCCTTCCACGGGTTGTAGCTCCAGTTGAGCTTCACGTGGCCGCGATACTCCGTCTGGAACGCGATGACGCGGTCGCACGCCGCGACCAGTGTGCCGGCGAACGCGGGGTCGGTGAAGGCGGTGTTGCACGAGCTGGCGCGGAACGGATGGCCGGGCATCGGATCGGGACCGCCGAGCGACAGGCGTCGCTGCAGCGGCAGCGGATCGCCGCCGGCCCAGCCGCCGGCGATCAACCGCACGTTCACGCGTCCCGACGGGCTGATGCGGGCGTAGTGCCGGAGGTCGAAGAACATCCGGCCGAAGCCGTACGACCCATCGGTCGGAATCGAATCGCGGACGCTCGCCGGCACGCCGGTGTGGGGGACGACGTCTTTGCTCCCCGAATGCTCGAGCGTCGTGCGCACCAGCCACCCGGAGGAGGGCTCGTCGGGATCGTTGCGCGTGTCGAGCGCGGCACCCAGCGCGAGCGTCGTGAAGTGCCCTTCGTCGATCGGCGGGTTGGGGCGCCACGGCTCGGAATTGCGAAACACCGTCCAGGGATCCTGCGTGCCGACGCCCGTCTGCCACTCGCGCCGCAGCTCGAGCGACAGCGACACTTGGCGTTCCGGTTGCGCGAACACGCGGGCCGCCCATCCCTTGTTCAGGTAGTAGTCGCGGTAATCGCGGCCGAAGACAAACGCGCTCCACCCGATCTCCGCATTATGGAGTCCCAAGTCTTCGACGGGCGAGACGACGTCGAACGCGCGCAGGCCGAGCCCCACCGGGCGCACGTCGCCGGCGCGCAGCTCGCTGCGGAACATGTAGCCGAGGTCGCTGCGCTTGTCGGAGAGATCGCCGGCCGACCGGAATACGCCGAGCGCATCGACGCGCAGCCGGAAGTTCTGCTCGAGCTTCCAGTCGACCAGCGGTCCGAAGACGACCGGCAGCCCTTCGACACGATTGAATGTTCCGCCCGTCGCGATCGTGAGGGACGAGCGCGAGTCGGCCGTACCCCAGGAGACGTGCGCGCCCGGATTCCATAGCCGGCGCCGGAGGTTGGGGGCGTAGACGATCTCGTCCCCTTCCTTATGAAGGCGGTAGAGCAGCGGCTCGCGGTACTGCCGCACCTCCCCGCCGATCCGCGCCTTGGCCGTGTCATTGACCGTGCCGCCGACGACGATGACGTCGCCGGTCACTTCGGCCCCACCCCCCTGATCGAACAGCAGATCGCCGTTGATCACGACGAGCGTGCCCTGGACCCGGCCCGCGACGAGCACCGGCCCGTTGCGGACCGCCACGTTGCCGCGCCACTCGTTGCCGCGCGGCAGCCGGGTCCGGCCGACCAGGCGGGTCGTCCCGGCGGCGTTGTAGAACCGGATGACTTCTTCGGACACGACGCGCGGCAGCGCCCGCGCCTCGAGCGTGGCGCTCGAGCTGTCGGGATGGATGACGATCGTGGTGTCCTGCAGAGTGGCCAGCGCTAACAGTAGTGTGATCATAGGTCGGCTTTCAGTGGAGGCTCGATACCGAGACGGCGCATGCGGCGGTACAAATTGGCCCGGTCGGTCTGCAGCCGGCGCGCGGCTTCGGCGACGTTGCCGCGCGATGCGGACAGCGCTTTGGCGATCAGCTCGCGCTCATACTGGTCGAGCGTCTCGCTGAGCGCGATGTCGCGCCACGGCTCGCCGTCGGCGGCGGTGACGGCAGCCGGGGGGGGCCGCAGGCCATCCTGTGGCAGCACGCGGGCGACATCTGCCGCAGTCAAGAGTTCCGACGTCGCCAGGATCGCCATCCGTTCAATGATGTTGGCGAGCTCGCGCACGTTGCCGGGCCAGGTGTAGGCGGCGAGCAGCGGCACCGCGCCGGCGTCGAACTTCACCGGCCGGCCGAGCCGCGCCGCGGAGCGCTCGGCGAAATGGCGAACCAGCGGCGCCACGTCTTCCGGCCGCTCGCGCAGCGGCGCAATGTGGATCGGCAGCACGTTCAGCCGAAACCACAGGTCTTCGCGAAACTGCCCCTGCCGCACCGCCTGTTGCAGGTCCTTGTTCGTCGCGGCGATGACGCGCACGTTGACGTCGAACGGACGCTCGCCACCGACGCGCTCGACCACGCCGCTCTCCAGCACGCGCAGCAGCTTCGCCTGCGCCTCCGCGCCCAGGTCCCCGACTTCGTCGAGAAACAGGGTGCCGCCGTCCGCCAGCTCGAAGCGGCCCTGGCGCCGCTCCGTCGCGCCGGTGAAGGCGCCGCGCTCGTGCCCGAACATTTCCGACTCCACGAGATCGCGCGGCAGTGCGGCGCTGTTCACGGTGACGAACGGCTTGTTGCCGCGCGCGCTGAGCCGGTGGATCGCCGAGGCGACGAGCTCTTTGCCCGTGCCCGATTCGCCCGTGATCAACACGCGCGACTCCGTGGGTGCGACCCGCGCGATCAGCGCGCGCAGCGCTTCCATCGCGGTGCTCGATCCGACCAGCGGATCGGCGTGTCCCAGCTGCTCGTGCAGCCGCTTGTTCTCGGCGAGGGTGCGTCCCAATTCCAGCGCGCTGCGCAGCGCCACCAGCACCCCTTCGGGGGTGAGCGGCTTCTCGAGGAACTGGAAGGCGCCGAGCTTCGTCGCGCGCACGGCATCGGCGAGGGTGGCCTTGCCGCTCATCATCACGACGGGGATGTGCGGCGCTCGTTTGCGGATCTGCTCCAGCGTCGCGAGGCCGTCGGGTCCGGGTGGCATCATCAGATCGAGCAGCACGACGTCGGGCGCGTCATCGACGAGCCGCACCAGCGCCGCGTTGCCGTCAGGCGCCTCGACGGTTTCGAAGCCATCCGATTGCAGCAGCGCCCCGACCATGCGGCGGATGTTCGACTCGTCGTCGACGAGGAGGACGCGAGGGCTCATTGGGGGGACGGGGGAAGGGGGACGGGGGAAGGGGGGAAGACGATCGCAAACGTCGCTCCGCCACCGGGCGTCTCGCTCACGGATATGGTGCCCCGATGGGCTTCGAGCGTGACGCGCACCAGCGCGAGGCCGAGGCCGGTGCCGTCGTCCTTCGTCGTGAAGTACGGCTCGAAGATGCGCTGGCGCAGATCGGCGGGGATGCCGGGGCCGTGGTCGGCGATCGTCACCGCCAGCCCGGCGCCGTCGCCGGTGACCGTCACGTCGATCGCGCCGCGGCCGTTCATCGCCTCGGCGGCGTTGCGATAGAGATTCGCGAACGCGCGGCGCAGCGGCTCGTAGTGGCCAAGGAGCCCCTGCGGTCCGCCGTTCGCATCGACGTTGACCCGCACGCCCTCCGGGACTCCGGTGCGTCCCAACTCGGCGAGCAGCTCGACGAGATCGACCTCACTCTGCGGCCCCTCGGGCAAGCGACCAAACTCCGAGAATTCCTTGGCGAGGCGCTCCAGGCGGTCGGTTTCCGCCGCCATCACTTGAAGCGCAATGTCCTTCCGTCCTTCCGTCATTCCATCGTTCCGTCGCAGTTGGTCAACCGCGATCCGCATCGATGTCAATGGATTCTTGATTTCGTGCGCCACGCGTCGGGCGACCTCGCGGAACGCGCGCAGCCGCTCGGCTTCCAGCTCGCGCTCGCGCGCGGCGGCGAGCGCCGCGGCCAGCTCGCGCAATGCCTGGCGCAGCGCCTCGAATTCGGGGGCACCGCGGCTCGTCGGCCCCCCCAGGGGAGGGAGCGGCTCGTGGCGCCGGATCAGCTGCGTCCACCCGACCAGCTCGTCGATCGGACGCGAAAGCTGCCGCGACAAGTGGCCGGCGAGATTCACCGCCGCGTAGAGGACGGCGGCGCCGAGCAGCACGATGACCAGCGCGAAGCCGGCCGTGTAGTAGCGCAGGAACGTTTCGGCCCGGCGCGCGAAGCTGACGGATGCCGAGACTTCGTCGAGGTGGTGGCGCAGCAACGCGCGCTCGCGAACGGTGAGGTGCAGCGTGTCCACGCCCTCGAGCAGGGTGCGGGCGGTGATGGCGACGCGCTCCGTCGCGGCGCGGGCCCCGGCGGCGGGCAGCAGGCGGCGTACCGACAGGACCCAACCGGCGACGGCGAGCACCGTCGGGACCGCGGTCATGACGACGAGGATGACGAAGATTCGCCGCCGGAAGGGAAGCGCCATATTTGCGGCCAATTTAGGGATTCGGCGGGCGTGTGACAATTCGACACGGGGGGTTCATGAAGGCGCACACCCACTATCTCTGGTTCAACACGAAGCGGCGTCAGGAGATCATCGACATTACGGAGGAAGTGGTGAAGGAGGTGCAGGTGAGCGAGGTGCGGGAAGGCCTGGTCCTGGTTAGCGCCATGCACATCTCCGCATCCGTGTTCGTGAACGACCACGAGTCGGGACTGTGGGAGGACATTCTGAAGTGGCTGGAAGGGACGATCGCGCCATGGGATCCCCAGCGGTATCGGCACAACGAGACGGGCGAGGACAATGCGGCGGCGCACCTGCGCAGCCTCACGATCGGCCATGAGGTCATCGTGCCGATTACTGCCGGCAAGCTGGATTTCGGGCCGTGGCAGCGCGTGTTTTATGGCGAGTGGGACGGGCAGCGCAAGAAGCGCGTGATCATTAAGGTACTAGGCGATTAGGAGGTCTTCCCGCATGATCGCACCGCGCCCCGTGGTCCTCGAGGGACACGGCATTCGACTCGAGCCACTGGCCGAGGAGCACAGCGACGCGCTCGCGGCGGCGGCGGGCGACGGCCGGCTGTGGGAGCTGTGGTTCGTCGCGGTGCCGCCGCCCGACGGCATGCGGACGTACGTCGCCGTCGCGCTGACAGGCCAGCGCGACGGCCACATGCTTCCCTGGGTCGTGCGCGACGTGGCGAGCGGTGCGATCATGGGATCGACGCGCTACCACGATATCGAGCCGGCGATCGAGCGCGTCGAAATCGGGCATACGTGGTACGGGCAAAGCCGCCAGCGCACTCACGTCAACACGACATGCAAGCTGCTGCTCTTGACTCACGCGTTTGAGAAACTCGGATGCAAGGTCGTGGGGCTCAGGACGGACAACTTCAACTTTCGGTCGCAGCGGGCGATCGAAGCGCTGGGCGCCAAGAAGGACGGCGTGATTCGCCACTTCGGCACCAGGCGCGACGGCAGCGTGCGCGACGTCGTGATGTACAGCATTCTGGCGACGGAATGGCCGGATGTGAAACGCTATCTCGAGCTGCGGCTGCACCGGCACCAATCAGAGGGTCAATGATTCGCCATCTGACGTTTGCCACCGTGTTGCTCGCGAGCGCGTGCAAGGTCACACCGCCCACGCCGCCCGATTACGTCGTGTCCTACCACCTGACAGGAGCACCGCAGATCAGCTGTGATTCCGTGAAGTACAAGGACGCGGCAGGCACCGTCATCAAGGTCACCAGTCCCCCCCTGCCGTGGTCGGTTGCCTATGTCGCACCCGCCGGCACCTTCGTGGCGGGCTCGGCGTGGATGGTCGCGACCGGCAGTGCACAGGCGGCGAACCTGAAGGTGACGTGGACCATTTCCGGCGTCAGCACGGCGAGCGACAGCAGCTTCGGCACCAGCACGGGAGCGGGGAAGTTCACGCTGACCGTGGCTCACCAGTTGTAGCGAACGACGTACATTAGGGCGTGCTTCGTACCGCCCTCGTGCTCGTATTCATCGGCACCGCACTTCCCGCCGCCGCCGCCGCCGCCGCCGCGCAGCGCGCCTTCCTCGGCGCCGGCATCGTGCTCGGCGATTTTTCATCGGAGCCCGATTTCGATCTCCATATCGACGGCCCGCCATGGCACGCGACACGCGCGGAGCTCACGCTGGCGTGGAGCGACCGGAGCGCCAAGCCGACCGTCATCACCGAGGCGGAACGCTCGCTCATCGACACGAAGGCGCTCGCGGTCGACCTGGGAGCGGGGCTGTTGTGGTTCGACGCCAACGATTACCGGCCCTTTCCCGCCATCATCAGCACGATCGTCGTGCCACTGCCGATTCCGCGCACCGCGCTCGTCGCGATCCCCGACGTCCAGCCGTTTCAGGATTTCGAGTGGGCACTCGTCCTCAAGGTGAGCCTCACGCTCTGGTCCCGACGCTAGCCGATGGACCGCCGCTTCGGCCTGGTGCACGCGACGGCGCTCAACATGACGAACATGATCGGCATCGGGCCGTTCATCACGATCCCGCTGCTGATGTCCGCCCTCGGCGGCCCGCAGGCCATGCTCGGCTGGCTGGTCGCGCTGATCATCGTGCTGTGCGACGGCATGGTGTGGAGCGAGCTGGGCGCGGCGCTGCCGGGATCGGGCGGCTCCTTCGGCTATCTGCGCCACGGCTACGGCGCCGACACGGTCGGGCGGCTGATGGGCTTTCTGTTCGTGTGGCAATTCGTCCTGAGCGGGCCGCTCGAGATCGCGTCCGGATACATCGGGTTCTCGCAGTACCTCGGCTACATCTGGAAAGGGATCACGCCGCGCCAGACGATGCTCGTCGTGACGATCATCGGGTTGGTGAACGTGGCGCTGCTTTACCGGCGCATCAAATCCATCGCGACGATCACGCTGACCCTCTGGATCGGGACAATTCTCACCGTCATTGTCGTGATCCTGACGGGCGCGCGGCATTTCGACTCGCGCCTCGCCTTCGCCTTTCCGCCGGGCGCGTTCAACTTCTCGCTCGGCTTTTTCATCGGCCTCGGCGCCGCCGCGCGGATCGGGGTCTATGACTACCTCGGCTACTACGACGTCTGCTACATCGGCGACGAGGTCGAGAATCCGGGCCGGGTGATCCCGCGGTCGATTCTGTTGAGCACCGTGGCGGTGGCGTTGATCTACGTGGCGATCAACTTCTCGATCATCGGCGTCGTGCCGTGGCGGGATTTCGTTCCGGCGGCGGCGCACCCGCAGTCGAACTTCGTCGTCTCGATGTTCATGGAACGGATCTACGGCCCGCGCATCGCCACCGTATTCACGGCGATGATTCTGTGGACCGCGTTCGGCTCGGTGTTCGCCCTGCTGCTCGGGTACTCGCGCGTGCCGTACGCCGCCGCCAAGGACGGCTACTTCTTCACGGTGTTCGCCCGGCTGCACCCGACTCAAGGGTTTCCGTACGTCTCGCTCCTCGTGCTGGGCGCCCTGTCGATCGTGGCCGGCTTCGCATCGCTGGGCACGGTCATCGATGCGCTGATTACCACGCGCATTCTCGTGCAGTTCATCGGCCAGATCGGCGCGGTCACCCTGCTGCGGCGGCGCGCGCCCGACATGCCGCGGCCCTATCGGATGTGGCTGTATCCGCTGCCGAGCCTGGTTGCGCTGCTCGGATGGATCTTCATCTTTGCTACGACGCCGCCCATCGTCATCGCCTTCGGGCTCGGCGCGCTGCTGCTCGGTGTCGCGTGCTTCGGTATGTGGTCCTGGAAAGGAAGAACGTGGCCGTTCGCCATTGCGTCACAGGCTCGCTGGTCGTAGCCGCGCTCACCGCCTGTCATCGCTCCACCGACGTCGCCGGCGTGTACGTGGCGCAGGACGGCGCCGGCATGTTCTTCGCCTGCGACGATCCCAAAACCGTGGTGATCGTGCCAGACACGGCGCTCGTCGCGCGCTACCACGCGATGACGGCGGGATCAAACCAGCCGCTGTACGTTCAGCTCCGCGGCGTGAAAGGGCACGAGGGCAGTATCTACGGGGGCCAGCGCTACTTCGTCGTCCAGCAGGTGCTCGAGATCCGCGCGCGCAAGACCGGCGAGTGCCCGCACGTGGCGCAGCCGGCCTCACAGATGCTGGCTCCATCATGAGAGGGGTCCATGATTCGCGATCTGAACCGGCGTGAGTTCCTGCTGACGACTGCCGCGCTCGCCGCGGCCTCGCGCCTGCCGGCACAAGCACCCGCCGGGGGGGCGGCCGCGAAGGGAGGCGTCATTCTCTTTCAGGGCGACTCGATCACCGACTGCGGCCGCAACCGCGAGTCCGCCGACCCGAACGCGGCGGGCGCGCTCGGCACCGGGTATCCGCTGCTCATTACCGCGGCCGTGCTCGCGGCGCACGCCGCGCGGGGTTTCAAGTTCTACAATCGGGGGATCAGCGGGAACAAGGTGCCCGACTTGCAACAGCGCTGGACGACGGATGCCATCGACCTCAAGCCCGACGTGCTGAGCATTCTGATCGGGGTCAACGATTTCTGGCATAAGCTCGACCATGGATACAACGGCACGGTGCAGGACTACGAGCAGCAATACGCCGCGCTGCTCCAGACCACGCGCGACGCCCTGCCGCACGTGCATCTCATCGTGCTCGAGCCGTTCGTGCTGCGCGCGGGCGCCGTCGATGCGCGCTGGTTCCCGGAATTCGATCAGCGTCGCGCCGCGGCGGCGCGTGTCGCCGCCCGCGCGCGCGCGACGTTCGTTCCCTTGCAGACGATCTTCAATCAGCGGGCCCGGACGGCACCGCCCGAGTACTGGGCGGCGGACGGCGTGCACCCGACGCCGGCGGGGCACGCGGTCATTGCCGAACAATGGCGTCGAGCAGCGAATCTCTAATCGGCCGCGCGCGAGCCGCGCTGCTGATCGGCGCGGCCTTCGCGTGCGCATCGGGCACACCCACCGTCCCGCCGCCGGTCCCCGCTCCACCGCCGCCTCCGTCTCTCCCTCCCAACCCATGGACGCTGGTCTGGGCCGATGAGTTCGCCGGGCCGGCGGGCGCGCGTATCGACACGACCAGGTGGCGCTACGACACGGCCGACGGCTGCTCGCAGGGCAACTGCGGGTGGGGTAACAGCGAGAAGGAGTACTACCGCTCGGCGACCGAGAACATCGCCCTGAACGGCGACGGACAGCTGGCGATCGTCGCGCGCACCGCACCCGCCGGTTTGACGTGTTACTACGGAGCTTGTCGCTATACCTCCGCGAAGATCACGACGCGCGGGAAGATCTCTGTCTCCCCGGGGCGCGTCGAGGCGCGGATCAAGCTCGCGGCGGGGCAGGGACTCTGGCCGGCGTTCTGGATGCTCGGCGACAACATTGGGACGGTTGGCTGGCCGACCTGCGGCGAGCTCGACATCCTGGAAAACCGTGGCAGCCAGTCGAGCATAACGAGCTCGGCCGTGCACGGCCCCGGCTACTCCGGCAATACGCCGTTCGCGCACCCAACCGCGACCACCGCGACCGATTTCCACGTCTACGCGGTCGAGTGGGATGCCCAGTCGATCCGCTACTACGTGGACGGCCGGCTGCACTAACGGCGTGTCGCGTGCTGCCGTCATGACGTACGGCAATTGGGTCTTCGACCAGACGTTCTTCGTAATCCTGAATCAGGCGGTGGGCGGCCACTTCGACGGCGATCCGCAGTCGGACGCCATTTTTCCCGCCACGATGCTGGTCGACTGGGTGCGCGTTTACCGACCCTCGGTCCACTGATGAACCGGCGGGAATTTCTCCGCGTCAGTGCCGCCAGTGCGGCCAGCCTCACGAGCGCCGCCCGTGGGGCCGGCGTCGATACTGCCGGTGATCTCGAGGCGCTCACACATCCCGCGCTGCTCGCGCTGCTGGGTTCCGAGTCGGTGCGTAACATCGGGAAACAGTACCGCGCGCTGGTGCCTGGAGAGAACGAACGCGCGCCGCTGCGCGCCGCCATTCTCGCCGGGCGTCCCGTGCGCGTGCCGTGGGCGCCGCGCTCGTGGATCACGCAGCTGGTGCGCAGCGACTTCGCTGCGGGACGAACCGTGCTCGTCAACGGCTGGGTGCTCTCGGCGACCGAGGCGCGCCAATGCGCGCTGTTCTCGCTGCTGCCCGCACCGGCCTGATCACCCGCGATGCACATCGACGCTCGAACCCTCCCCAACGGCGCCCTGCTCGAAGGCGATCTGTGCATTGTCGGCGCCGGCGCCGCCGGCATCACGATCGCGCGCGAGTGGATCGGCTCGCCGCGTACGGTGCTGTTGCTGGAAGGCGGCGGCCTGCAGTATGAGGCGGCGATGCAGGACCTCTATCGCGGTGAAATTGGCACTCACCGCGGCGGTGCAGCGCCAGCAGCGCGTTTTGAACGGCACCGTATCGCTCGAGCCCGCGGGAGAGGGCGGGGCCGAGGAAGTCGCGAAGAGCACGTTCCAGGCGATTACGCCGGACGTGTTGGCCGCGATGCGCGAATGGGAAGCCGGCGGCAAGGCGGGCCCACCGCCATCCGAAACGGACGTGCCGCCGCCTGCCGCCGCGCCGACGGGGCGTTTCTTTCACGTGATCACCCGGCAGGAGCAATCGCCGAATCCGAGCTCGCGCGTCACGCTGAGCGCGCAGCGCGATGCCCTGGGGATGCCGCGCGCGGTGCTCGACTGGCGGATGACCGACCTCGAGAAGCGGTCCTTCCAGCGATTCTACGACGTGCTGGGCCGCGAATTCGGGCGGAGCGGGCTGGGTCGCGTCCAGATCCTCGATTGGCTGCGCAGCGGGGATCCGGGCTGGCCGAAAACGCTGAGCGGAGGGTGGCATCATATGGGAACGACGCGCATGCACCCCGACCCGCGGTCCGGTGTCGTGGACGCGAACTGCCGCGTGCATGGACTCGGGAACCTCTCCATTGCGGGCGCGTCGGTGTTTCCAACCGGAGGCGCGGTCAATCCGACGTTGACGCTCGTCGCGCTGAGTCTCCGCCTCTCGGATCATTTGCAGCGCACCCTCGCCTAGCCGCCTGCCCGGCCATCTGTAGATTAGCGCGCTATGAAACGACGCGACTTCATTCACACCATGGGCGCGGCGGCGGGCGGAATGTTTGCCCGCGCGCCCTTCGGCGCTGCGAAGAAGCTGGATCACATCGGGCTCGAGACCTATGCGGTTCGTCACGCGATGGCACAGGATCCCGACCGCACGCTCGCGGCGGTGCGCGCCATCGGCTACACCGACGTCGAGCTGCTCTGGTCGTTCAATCTGTTCGGCCGCACCCCCGCGCAAGTCGCCGCCACGCTCAAGAACGAAGGGCTGCGCGCGCCGTCGGCGCACATGTCGGCCGATACGATTTTCGTCGGCTGGGAGCGCAGCCTCGAAACGGCGAAACTGCTCGGCCACCAGTATCTCTTCGTCCCTGATTTCGAAGACTGGACCAAGCAAACGCTCGACGACTGGCGCGAGTGGGCCGATCGCTTCAACGCCGCCGGCGCGGTCGCGCGGCGCGCCGGGATCTGGCTGGGGTTCCACAACGAGGCGTACCACCAAAAGCCGATCGCCGGCCAGATCCCCTTCGACGTCTTCATCAACCGGCTCGATCCCTCCGTCACTCGGCTGCAGCTCGACGTCGGGAACATGCTGATCGGGGGCGGCGATCCGATGCAGTACCTGCAGAAATATCCCGACCGATTCGCGAGCTTCCATCTCAAGGACGCGACGCCCGATCGCGCCCACGATACCGGCCTCGGCAAGGGAATCTTCGATTTCAAGAAGTTCCTGGCCGCGGTGCCGGCGCTGGACCAGAAGCCCGCGTACGTCGAGCAGGAAACGGCGAGCGACGCGGACGGCGACCTCGCCGACGCGCGCGCCAACTACCAGTACCTCCGGGGACTGGAATTCTGATCCCAGCGCTGCTCGGAATCGCGGTTGCGTTCCAGGCTTCGCAGGAGAGCAGCACCCACAGTTTGCTGAAGACGGTCGAGATCTCGTCGGGCCGCATCGAAACCGTCTACAGCGCCGACCGCCGTTTCGAAGCGCCCAACTGGTCGCGCGATGGGCGCTTCTTGCTCATCAATAGTGAAGGCCGGCTGTACCGGCTGAGTGTCGCTGGAGGACAGCTCCAGCCCATCGAGACGGGGGCGGCGACGCGCATCAACAACGACCACGGGATCTCCCCCGACGGCAACTGGCTCGTGATCAGCAACGAGCCCACCGAGGACTGGCTGACCTCGAGCGTCTATCTGCTGCCGATCGGCGGCGGCACCCCCAAACAGATCACGACGAAGGCGCCAAGCTTTTGGCACGGCTGGTCACCCGATGGGAAGACGCTGGCCTTTGTCGGGCGGCGGGAAGGGGAGTTTGACATCTACACCATTCCGGTGTCCGGCGGTGACGAGCGCCGTATCACGACGTGCCACGGGTTGGACGACGGGCCCGATTATTCCCCCGACGGCGCTTTCATTTACTACAACTCGTTCTGCAGCGGCAAAATGGAGATCTGGCGCATGCGGCCGGACGGCAGTCAGGCCGAGCAGCTCACGCACGATGCGTACGCGAATTGGTTCCCGCATCCATCGCCGGATGGACGCTGGATCGTCTATCTCGCGTTCGTCGAGGACCAAGGTCAGGACCATCCGTTCGGGAAACAGGTGAAGCTCCGGCTCATGGATCTGCGCGACCGCTCGGTGCGCGATCTCACGCCCGCATTCTTCGGTGGGCAGGGAACCATCAACGTTCCCAGTTGGTCACCGGACAGCAGGCGCGTTGCGTTCGTGTCATTCGAAAGGAAAGATTAATGGCCATGATTCGGCGATTCGGGTTGCGCGCCCTGAGAGGGCGCGCTCGGCTCCGCGTGCGCCCTTACAGGGCGCACCTCACGCCCAGCCCGGGCTCTCAGCCCGGGTTCCACTCCCGATGACTCTCATTCGCTTCCGGTCCCAGGAGCAGGATGTCGACCTGGCGCGCACCTACGACGCCGTCGTGGTGGGCTCGGGCGCGGCGGGCGGGATGGCGGCGCACGTCCTCACATCCCAGGGCATGAAGGTGCTGCTGCTCGAGGCGGGCAAAAAGATTCCCATCGAGCAGGAGCTGCGTTCGATGGAGTGGCCGTACGATCACCCGCGACGCGGCGAGGCGCCTCCCGGCTACCACGCCATCCTCTTCAACGAGTACACCGTCCGGAAACCTCCGTACGCCAAGGGATCGGCGTTCAAGCATGTCTTCTCGTACGTCGGGGGCTGGGGCGGATCGGACTACGTCAAGAACATCCTGGTCGACGAGAAGGATCATCCCTATACCGGCACGCGCTACGCCTGGGTGCGCGCGCGGCTGCTGGGCGGCAAGACGAATATCTGGGGCCGCCTCGCGCTGCGACTGTCGGACTACGACTTCAAGGGGAAGACGCACGACGGCTACGGCGAAGATTGGCCGATCTCGTATGCCGACATTGAACCGTATTACGACAAAGTAGACCTGTACCTTGGCATCTCCGGCCATAAAGAGAACCTGCCGCACCTGCCGGACAGTCTGTTCCAGCGGCCGAACAAGCTCACCGCGGCGGAAGTGAAGCTGCGCCAGAGTCTCGCCACGATGGGACGCACGCTGACGCCGTATCGCGCCGGCGTGACGACGGACGGCGTCAAGCACAACAAGTATCGCAGCAAATGCTTCGGCCGCGGCGCGTGCGGCCGGCGGCCCGGCGGCTGCGACATCCATGCCGCCTTCGATTCGCCGACGGGGCTCATCTACCCGGCGATGGACACCGGCAATCTCACGCTCCGCACCAATTCCATTGCGCACGAAGTGCTGGTCGACCCGCACACCGGCAAGGCACGCGGCATCTCGTTCGTCGATGCGCAGAACCACCGTACCTACGAAGCGAAAGCTCGTGTCGTAATCTTGGCGGCGTCTACGTTGGAAAGTGCCAGGCTCTTGTTGTTGTCGCAGTCTCGACAACATCCCAACGGTATCGGCAATTCGAGCGGGCACGTGGGCCACAACTTCTGCGAGCACGTGATGGGACCGGGCGTCACGGGACTGGTCAAGGAGATGGTGGGAGCGCCGCCCACGCTGGACGACGGCAAGCCGGGCGGGTTCTACGTGGCGCGGTTCCGGAACCTGGAGGACAAGCAGCCGGGGTTCATCCGCGGCTACGGCTTCGAGGGCGGCTCCGGCTTCTCGATTTTCCCCGACAGCGCGTGGGACACGCCGGGGTTCGGGGGTCAGTTCAAGAAATCGGTCCGCGAGCACGCGGGTGCCTTCATTAGTATGGGCGGCTTCGGTGAAGTGCTCGCCCGCTACGAGAACTACATGGATCTGGATCCCGAGGTGAAGGACAGCTGGGGCATTCCCGTCCTGCGCTTCAATTATCAGTTCGGCGATAACGAGAAAAAGATGTGCGAGGACATGGCGAACGCCGGCAAGGAAATGTTCGAGGCGGCGGGCATCGAGGTCGTCGGCGTCGACAAGAACATCCTGACCGAAGGCTGGTCGATCCACGAGCTCGGCACGGCGCGCATGGGCACCGATCCCAAGACGTCGGTGCTGAATCAGTTCCAGCAGTCGCACGACGTCAAAAACCTGTTCGTCGTGGACGGCTCGAGCCACGTGAGCGCGTCGTGCCAGAATCCGACGTGGACGATCATGGCGCTGGCGTGGCGCTCGTGCGAGCACCTCGCCGACGAGTTCAAGCGGGGGAACCTATGAAGCTCACGCGACGCGAAATGATCCAGGCGACGGCGGCGGGGGCCGCCGCGGCGGCCGCAGGTGCGCTCCCCGCGCTGCCCCAACTCCCAGTTCCCAACTCCCAACCCCTTTTTTTCACGCCCGCCGAGTTCGCGCTGGTCGACGAGCTGAGCGACATGATCATTCCGACGGACGCGCAGTCGGGCGGGGCACGGGCGGCCGGCGTGGCGGCCTACATCGACGCGCGGCTCGCCGAGTCGTTCGAGCAGGAGCCGCCGGCGCGCTGGCGCGCGGGCCTGCAGGCCGTGGAGGCGCTGTCGCGCGAGATGAGCGGCACGACGTTCATGGTCTCCACGCCCGAGCAGCGGCTGGCGGTGCTGACGCGCATGGCCGCCGGCGAAAAGGAGCCCAAGACGCCCGCCGAGCAGTTCTTCCGGGAGATCAAGGGTTTCACGGTCCGCGCCTATTACACGTCCAAGGTCGGGATTCACGACGACCAGCAGTACAAGGGGAACGTCTATCAGACCGGCGAATTC
>DASPXJ010000090.1:0-2726 GCA_035637355.1 Gemmatimonadales bacterium | reverse complement strand
GGGCCAGGCGAGGACGCTGAACCTCATCCTCAAACCGGGGCACTACTCCCTGATCTGCAATCTGCCAGGCCATTACAAGACCGGTCAATTCGCGGACTTCTACGTGCGCTAGACCTACTCCCACAGCACGTCACAATCTGTGAGGCCCGTACTTGCCGAGGCGTAGCTGCCAGCAGGCAGGTATCGCAGGTTAGGAACGGGGCATGCTGGACTGGGCCGCCCTCGAGTCGACGTTCGACTGGCCAAGCTAAGAAGCGCGATCGGCCGGCGGCGGCCGGAGCCGGCGTCCTCCTACTCGCTCTCGCGCTCCCCGATCAGGCGGTCGAGCTCGTCGTGCTGGCGGCGGAGCTCCGCGGTCGACTTCTCGGACGAGGTGTCGCCGGGGCCATGGCCAGAGCCGACAGCGTGGCCGTGCGCGCGGCCTCCCTGGCCGTAGCCGCGCATCATCCAGATCATCATCAGCGGGCAGGCGAGGATCAGGGCGATGAAGAGCAGCTCTCTCACGACTGCCGTCGATCGGTCGGCGCCCGGTTCGCCAGCTTCACGGCGACATAGACCGTCGCCGCAACGGCAGCGACCCAGAAGATCATCACGAAGCTCATCCAGGCCCAGTCCCGCCCACTCATCCAGCCGTGCATTACGGGCCTCCTTTTGCTTACTCCCGAAGTGTCCCCCTCCGCTCCGGTCCCGACATCGGGGACACCGGCATACCCAGCAGGGATAACTACTGACCTTTGCGGCGGCGCCAGCGTGTACACGGCGGTGGGGGCGAGCCCTTGCACGCTTACGGCTGGCCGCGCCTTTGGAACGGGTGAGCGAATAGCTTGGCCGAGGTGACCGGCCCCGCGTCAGTAGACGTCGCGCTGCCGAGAGAACGTGCCACGAGTAGGCGCGACCGTCGGTAGTAGGCCGCACGACGATCAGGGCCCGCCCCGATGGCGTGCTCTCGGCACCGCTGCAAACTCAGCGACCAAGGAGGTGACTCGATGAAGAGGCTGCTCTTTATGCTCCTCGCTGTCGCGGCTGGCGCCTTTATCGTCGCCAACACGGTCGCGGCCGGGGCGGTGACAAAGCGGGTGGCGATCGTGCACGTTCAGAAGGGCTGCCACGTGTGGAGCGTGGGAGCGACGAGGACGGCGAGCCTCCGCATGTCGTTGCATAAGGGCGACAAGCTCGCGGTCGTGAACCAGGACCTCGACATGCACAAGCTCGTCCAGGTGTCCGGACCTCCGACCAATGCGGGCGCGTTCATGATGATGAACCAGCGCGTATCGCTCCGTTTTACGAAGGTTGGCCTGTACCGGTTCCACACGCGCGTCGCCGACATGCGCGGCATGCCCGAGGCGAAGACGATCGGGCCCGACAACAAGCTCGTGCTGACCGTCCGCGTGAGCTAAGGCGCGAGGTCAGGCTGGGAGCGCTCCCGCTAGCCGGGGGCGCGCTCAGCGCGCGCGACACCACTCCCGGCGAGTGCGGTGCACACGGTCCCGTTGGGGCGCGTGGGTCGAGTTGCAGGCGGAACGGAGTTTTGGCACCCCACAGGAACTAGGCACCCGACGCGCCGCCAGCTCCAACCAGCACCTAGCGGATCCCGCCCGGTTGCTTCACCCAATCGGACCGCCGACCGGCGTCCACCGCTCGCGGCGATCCGTCTGCCGTTGTGAAGGTCGGCGAGGAGACGCGGAGGTGGCTACTTGCGCTTCAACAGGAATGCGACGAGGTCCGCGATCTGACGGCTCGTCAACTGGCTGCGGTAGGTCATCGGCATCACACCCGCGTTGTAGCCCGCGGCGATCGTCGCGTTCGCATCGAGAATCGACTCCCGCACGAAGGCGCTGCTCTTTCCCTTCAGCGTTGCATCCAGGCTCGGGCCGACCGTCGCCCGCGTGCCGGCGGCAGCCAAGGTGTGACAGGCACCACAACCGGCCGACAGGAAGACGCCCTTGCCGCGCGCCGCGCCCGTCCCTCCCATACCCGACATCCCTGCCATCCCGGGATGCGTCGGCGGCGCACCCGCCTTCGCGCCTTTGCCGCTGTGCAAGAACGCGATCAAATCAGCCATCTCCCCCTGCGTGAACGTCGGCACCGGGATCTTCTCCTCGCGGAAGTGCGGCAGCATTGCCGGCAGGTGATCCCAGACCTGACCGGACATGTCTGCGATCTCCCGCGCCGACATGTGACCGCGCATGTAGTCGAGCGGCGGCGCGTCCTCGCCGCCTCGCCCGCCGTAGGAGTGACAATCGGAGCAGCGCTTTGACTGCCACAGCCGCGCCCCGCGGGCAGGATCGCCGATCTGCGCGATCGCGAGGTTCGGACCGCCCATGTGACCAGCGGGAACCGATACCGTCGGCTGGGCGGGAGCGGCGACCGTCTTCGTCTTCAAGGCCGTCTGATGACCGACAGCCCAGCCGAGCATTGCCGCGATGGCGACAAGCAGCACAACGACCGCAATGATGAGGCCGACGATGGCTCCCGGTCTCTTCACAGCGAGGCGACGATACTCCCATCGGGCATTGGCAACAAATACGTTCAATCGGCCGAGATGCTCAGATGCACGGCGAAACGACGCACGCCATTGGGAGCGGCTTACCGCAAGCCGCGTCTCTTGCCTCCCCTTTGATCAGCCGCTTGCCGGGGTGCCGAGCAGCCCAGCGGTACCCTCGGCGCCGCACTCGATCAGTACTTTGCCGCGCACAGGTTGCGAGCCTTCGCGGACGCCGCGCGAA
>DASPXJ010000089.1:0-16262 GCA_035637355.1 Gemmatimonadales bacterium | reverse complement strand
ACAAAGTTCTGCCTCACCTTCGCGATCGCGGCAATGCGCCGCTCCGCCAGGCGATCCGCCGCCTTATAGCTCGGAATCCGTTCCTCGGCCGCAATGTCGAACACCATCAGAATCGTGTCGTAAATCTCGCCCGCCTTGTTGCGCGCCCGCTCCATCGTCCACCCCTCGAGCTCCGCGTTGACGTTGACCAACCCGCCGGCGTTGATCACGTAGTCGGGCGCATAGGTGAGACCGCGCTCCTCGAGCAGATCGCCATGCCGCTCCTCGGCCAGCTGATTGTTCGCCCCGCCGGCGATGATGTCGACCTTGAGCTGCGCGATCGTTTGATCGTTGATGATCCCGCCCAGCGCGCACGGCGCGAACACGTTCGCCTGCACGCCATAAATCTCGTCGGATCCCACCGCCTTCGCCTCGAAATCCTTCACCACCTTCTCGACCTTCGCCTTGTCGATGTCGGTGACGATCAGCTCCGCCCCTTCCTTATATAGGAGCTCGGCCAGGTAATACCCGACGTGCCCGCAGCCCTGGATCGCGATCGTCTTGCCGCGCAGCTCGGCGTCGCCGTAGCGGTGCCTGGCGCACGCCTTCATGCCGCGATATACGCCAAAGGCCGTGACGGGGGACGGGTCTCCCGATTTCCCGATCAAACCCGTCACATGATCGGTCTCCGCCTTGATGAACTCCATGTCGCCGACCGACGTGCCGACATCTTCTGCGGTGATGTAGCGGCCGTGCAGCGCCTCGACGTGCCGACCGTGGGCGCGGAAGATCGCCTCGCGATTGCGGATCTTGTTGTCGCCGACGATGACTGACTTCCCTCCCCCCAAATTCAACCCCGCCACCGCCGCCTTATACGTCATGCCGCGGGCCAGCCGCAGGCAGTCGATCAACGCCTCGCGGTCGGTCGCGTAATTCCAGAAGCGCGTGCCGCCGAGCGCGGGGCCGAGGGTCGTGTCGTGAATGGCGATGATGCCGCGATAACCGGAGGAGGGCTCGTACACGAGCGACACCTGCTCGTGCTCGTGCTCCTCGAGCAGCGCGAACAATGCGCTCGATTGCTCAGGCTTTATTGAGCGATCGAGAGATAACGATCCGCTGGATTTCGCTGGTGCCTTCATAGATCTCGGTGACCTTTGCATCGCGGAAGAGTTTCTCGACGGGGAAGTCCCGCATGTAGCCATACCCGCCGAAGAGCTGAATCGCCTGGGTCGTAACCCACATCGCCGTCTCGGACGCGAACAGCTTCGTCATGCTGGCGTACAGCGTGACGTCCTCGCCCGCATCCTTGCGCACGGCCGCGCGGTGCGCCAGTGCCCGCGCCGCCTCGATGCGCGTGGCCATGTCGGCGAGCTTGAACTGCACCGCCTGGAAGTCGCGGATCGGCTTCTCGAACTGCTTGCGCTCGGCGCAGTACTGCAGCGACAGCTCGAGCGCGCGCCGCGCGATCCCCACGCCTTGCGCCCCGATCCCCAGCCGCCCCGCGTCGAGCCCCTCCATCGCGTACACGAACCCCATCCCTTCATCACCCAACATCTGGGACGCGGGGATGCGTACGTCGTTCAACTCGATGGCCGCCGTATTCGAAGCGCGGAGGCCCATCTTGTCCTCGGGCTTCGCCGCCTTGTAACCCTTGGTGTCCGTCGGCACGATGAACGTCGAGATCCCCTTGGCGCCGCGGCGTCTGTCCGGCTCGTCCGTCCGCACCATGATCATCATCAGATCGGCCGTGCCCGCATTCGTCGCCCACGCCTTGGTCCCGTTCAGCACCCAGTCCTTGCCGTCCTTCACGGCCTGCGCGCGCAATGACGCCGCGTCGGAGCCCGCTTCGGCCTCCGACAGCGCGAACCCCGCGAGGATCTCGCCGCGCGCCATCGGCTTCAGCCAGCGCTCGATCTGCTGCGGCGTGCCGTGCTTCACGAGCATCGTCGTCGGAATGGCGTTGTGAATGCCGACCGAGACGGCAATGGCGGAGTCGGCTGCCGAGATCTCCTCCATGACCATGAGGTAGGTGACGGTATCGAGGCCCATGCCGTCGTACTCTTCGGGCGTACAGATACCCAAAAAACCGAGCTTGCCGAGCTCGTCGATCACGTCGCGCGGGAAATGCTTGGTGCGATCCCACTCGGCGGCGAACGGCTCGATCTTTTCGCGCGCGAACTCGCGCGCCAGCTCGACGACCTGCTCGCGGACGTCAGTCGCGGTAGGCATAGAATCCCTGCCCCGATTTCCTGCCGAGCTGGCCTTTGGCCACCATTTTCTCGAGCAGCGGCGCCGGCCGGTACTTGTGGGTGTCGAGCCCGTCCTGCAGCACCTTCATGATCGCTAGGCACACGTCGAGGCCGATCAAATCGGCGAGCGCCAGCGGCCCCAGCGGGTGATTCATGCCGAGCTTCATCACCTGATCCACACCTTCGGCGGTTGCGATTCCATCCTGCACGCAGAAAATGGCCTCGTTGATCATCGGCATCAGTACGCGATTCGAAACGAACCCCGGCGCGTCATTCACTTCGACCGGCGTCTTTCCCAGCTCTTGTACGGTTTCCATGGTTCTTTTTACGGTGTCGTTCGACGTCTCTTGTCCACGTATTACCTCGACGAGTTTCATGACGGGCACCGGATTCATGAAGTGCATGCCTATGACGCGGTCGGGGCGCTTCGTCTGCTTGGCGATTTCGGTGATCGATATCGAAGAAGTGTTGGACGCGAGGATCGTGCCTTTGGGAGCCAGACGGTCCAGCTCCTCGAAGATGTCGAACTTGGTGTCGGGATTTTCGGTCGCAGCCTCGACCACGAGCGCGGCATCCTTCACGGCATCAAGCGCAGTGTTCGTTTGGATCCGGCCGAGCATATCTACCGACAACTGATGACCGATGACGCCTTTCTTCTCCAAGCGCTCCACGTTCTTCTTGATCGTTGCGAGCCCGCGGGCGAGTGCATCCTGCGCAACATCAACCAGCGTTACGGACCACCCATGCTGCGCAAAGACGTGTGCGATCCCGTTCCCCATCGTTCCGGCTCCCACCACCGCCACCTTGCTCACGCCACCGCGACCTTCTCCGTCTCAACGGACGGCTGAGGGCTGAAGGCAGACGGCCGAGTAAGCAACCAGCCTGTCCCAGCCAACAAGGCGATCGTCGCCACGATGCCGCCCTCGGGGCCGAACGCGCCGCCGTCCACCCACGCATGCGCGCCCGGCGTGTACTCGACCACCGGCACCAGGAACGAGTAGCCGCTCACCGGCGCGTCGAACAGAATCGCCAGGCCGGCGTTCCAGCCGAAGTGCGCGCCCCAGGCGAGCGGCATGCCACCCGCCGAGAAGAACGCGAACGACAGCCAGATCGCGGCCAGGGCGACATTCACGGAGCTGAACACCGTGGCGTTCGGGTTTTTCGCGTGCAGCAGACCGAACAGGATCGCGAGCAGCAACATCGCCGGCACCACGCCGAACGCGTCGGACAGCCGCCGCAGCGGGAAGCCGCGGAAGCCGAACTCTTCGCCCAGCGCCGCGAAGATCAGGCCGATGATGAGCGGCGGCGCAATGCGGGGCCACAGGCTCCAGTCGCCCGTGAAATGGATGCGCGCGCCGTCGAGCACGACCGCAAGTCCGATCGCGACGCAGGCCATCACCGCACCGATGGCGACGCCGCGCAGCCACGGCGTCACGGCCGGCCTGCGCCAGCCCAGCTCAGCCCACGAATACTTCTTCAGCAAGCGGCCAACAATCCAGGTCGACAGACCGAAGCCGATGACTGCGGGCACGCCGGTCTGCGCGACGAACCACTCCCGCCCACCCCAGCCCGGCACGACTTGTGAGAGACCGATGATGATGGCTATGCCAACGGCGATGAACAGCACCGCCCAGCCGAGCGCGATGCCGACGCGTGTCACACCCGCAAACGAAACGCGCGCCATCAGAGGCGCGCGCGAATCGAGGGAGTCAGCTTCGCCAGGACCGGCACGAGCACAGCGATCTTGATCAGGTCTCCCAGCAGGAACGGCCACGTGCCGAACCGGGCGGCGGCGGACAGGTTGCCGGTCAGAATGGCGAGCTGCGCCAGTCCGCCGACGTGAATCAGCAGCAGCCCTGCCACGACACCCAGCGTCACATTTCGCCAATCCGGTTGTGATACCCGGGCTGAGAGCCCGGGCTCGGCGTGGGGTGCGCCCTCTAAGGGCGCACTTCCGAGCCGAGCGCGCCCTCTCAGGGCGCGTCCATTCACGAACGAACCGACCACGTACGCCGCCACCGGATACGCGAGCAAATACCCGCCCGTCGGCCCGAACAAGCGTGCGACGCCGAGCAACGGCACGGTCGGCGTGAACACCGGCAGTCCCGCCGCGCCCATCGCCAGGTACAGGATCATGCTGAGCGCGCCGAACCGCGCGCCGAGCAGGCCGCCGACGAGCAGCACCGCCATGGGTTGTAGCGTCATCGGGACCGGCGTGCCCGGCAACGGCACGGACACCTGCGCGGCCGCCGCGACCAGCACCGCGCCTCCGACAAGCGCCGCGATTCGAAAACCGAGAACCGATGACCGAGAACCGATGACCGCTTGTTCCATCAGAGCATCTCCACGGAGAGGGCAACAGCGTTTCCACCGCCGAGACAGAGCGTTGCCAGGCCAGTACGCTTGCCGTACTGCTTCAGCGCATACAACAGTGTCGTGAGCACGCGTGCACCGGAAGCGCCGATCGGATGGCCCAGCGCGATGGCGCCGCCGTGCACGTTCACCCGGCTCCAATCCCACCCCAGCGCTTTCCCGTCCGCCAACGCCTGCACCGCGAACGCTTCATTCGCTTCGATGAGATCGTAGTCGGAGATTTTCGTCCCGTTTTTCTTCATCAGGTTCTGTACCGCGACGATCGGCGCGAAAAAGAGATCCTTCGGCTCTCCACCACCCGTGGCGTAGCCGGTGATTCTCGCCATCGGCTTCACGCCGTGCGCCTTCGCAAAGGCGAGCGACGCCACGACCAGCGCGCTCGCCCCATCATTCAGTCCCGGAGCGTTGCCCGCAGTGACGGAGCCTTCCTTCTCAAACGACGGCTTCAGCGCCGCGAGCTTCTCGAGCGACGTGTCGGCGCGCGGGCCCTCGTCTTTCTCGACCTTATCGACCGCAACGATCTCAGCCTTGAAGAAGCAGGACTCCATCGCGCGCACCGCTTTCCGATGGCTCTCCAATGCAAATTGATCTTGTGCGGCACGAGAGACGCCCGCCTTTTTCGCGGTGTACTCGGCGAGGTTGCCCATGTGCGTATTGGAGAACGAGTCCCACAAGCCGTCGCGGATCATGCCATCCACCAGCTCCGTATTGCCGGCCTTGATGCCGCTGCGCATCCCGTACACGTAGTGCGGCGCGTTCGACATCGACTCGAAGCCGCCCGCGACCACGCACTGCTCATCACCGGCCTTGATCGCCTGCGCCGCCAGCATCACCGCCTTGAGTCCCGAGCCGCACACCTTGTTGATCGTCATGGCGGGGATCGTGCCCGGCAACCCCGCATGAATCGCGGCCTGCCGCGCGGGCGCCTGCCCTTCGCCACCCTGCAGCACGTTGCCCATGATGACTTCGTCGACCGCGCTGTCCGGGACCGCGGCACGGCGCATCCCTTCACGAATCACCAATGCGCCCAAGCGGGGACCCGGCACTGGCGACAAGCCGCCCAGGTACTTGCCGATCGGTGTCCTGCAAGCGCTAACGATTACAGGTGTGGTTGCGGCGTCGTTCATTAGTCCTCTAAACGCGGAACGTGGAACGTGGAACGCGGAACGGAACGGCCAGCGCCTGTTCCGCGTTCCGACTTCCGCGTTCCACGTTCAAATTAACGGCTTGAGACTCCTGGTGTGAACCTCTTCCTTCAGTTTCTCGACGAATTCCGCTATGGGGATGACCACCTGCTTGTTTCCGGCGCCCCGGCCCCGCACCGCGACAGAGTGCGCTTCCGCCTCCCGCTGCCCCACCACCGCCATGTACGGCACCTTATGCGTCTCGGCGTCGCGGATCTTGTAGTTCAGCGTCTCGGAGCGCTCATCGAGATGCGAGCGCATGCCGGCCTGGCTGAGCGTCTGGTGCACGACGCGCGCCGCCTCGAGCTGCGCGTCGGCGATCGGCAGCACGCGCACCTGCTGCGGCGAGAGCCACAACGGGAACGCGCCCGCGAAGTGCTCGATCAGGAAGCCCGTGAACCGCTCGATCGTCCCGAAGATCGCGCGGTGCATCATCAGGGTACGGTGCGGCTTGTTGTCGGCGCCGGTGTACTCGAGCTGAAAGCGCTCCGGCAGCGCGTAGTCGAGCTGGATCGTCGCGCCCTGCCACTCGCGGCCGATCGCGTCGTTGAACTTGATGTCGATCTTCGGGCCGTAGAACGCCCCGCCGCCGACGTCCATCCGGTACGTGAGACCGCGGCGCTTCAGCGCGCCCTCCAGCGCCTTTTCCGCGACGTCCCACATCGCGTCGGTGCCGAGCTTCTTGTCGGGTCGCGTCGCGAGATCGAGGCGGTACTGCAGCCCAAACGTCTTGCCCATCACCAGATCGACGATGTCGAGCATCTCGAAGATCTCCTGCTCGATCTGGTCTTCGCGCAGGAAGATGTGCGCGTCGTCCATCGACAGGCCGCGCACCCGCAGCATCCCGTGCAGCGTCCCCGAGCGCTCGTTGCGATAGACGTTGGCGATCTCGGCGAGGCGAATCGGCAGGTCGCGATAGCTGCGCTGCTGGCTCGCGTAGATGAGGATGTGCATGGGACAGTTCATCGGCTTGACGCGGTAGCGCACGTCCTCAGACTCGCCCTCCCCCGCCGCCATCGCCGGGAACTGATTCGCGGCGTACAGTGGCAGGTGCCCCGAGCGCAGGAACAGCTGCTCGCGCGTCACATTGGGCGTGTAGACGAGCTGATAGCCGCGCCGGCGGATGATGTCCTCGATAAAGCGCCGCAGCTCGAAGTTCAGGATCGCGCCGTTGGGATGCCAGAGAATCAGCCCCGGCCCGACGTCCTCCTGGATCGAGAAGAGGTCGAGCTGCTTGCCGATGATCCGGTGGTCGCGCTTGCGCGCTTCCTCGAGCCGCGTGATGTACTGGTCGAGATCCTGCTTGGTGAACCAGGCCGTTCCGTAGATGCGTTGCAGCATCTGGCGGCGCTCATCCCCGCGCCAGTACGCGCCGGCGGCGTGCAGCAGCTTGAAATGCTGGATCTTGCCGGTGCTGGGGACGTGCGGCCCGCGGCACAGATCGACGAACGGGCCGTCCGTGTACACCGAGATGACCTCATCTTCTTTCAGGTCATCGATGCGCTCCAGCTTGAGCGGATCATCCTTGAAGCGCCGTTTTGCCTCTTGCCTGCTTACCTCTTCACGCTCAAACGGATAATCAGCCTTTACGACTTCCTCCATCTTCTTTTCGATCGCCGTGATGTCCTCGGGCGTAAATGGCCGCCCGATATCGAAGTCGTAGTAGAAGCCGTCTTCAATCGGCGGCCCGAAGCCGATCTGCGCCTGCGGGAAGAGCTGCCGCACGGCGGTCGCCAACGCATGCGCCGACGAATGGCGCAGCACGTCGAGTGCCTGCGGGTCCTTGTTGGTGAGAATCGAGACTGTGGCACCGTTGGGCAGCGGGCGCTGCAAGTCGCGCACGTCTCCGTTGACCCGAATCGCCAACGCAGCCTTTGCCAGGCCCGGGCCCACGGCCCGGGCTAGATCGGCGCCCGTTGCGCCGGCCGGCAGGGTCTTCTTGCTCCCATCCGGCAGGACGACCTGAATGTCCGCGGGGGGCATGCGTTACGGCGTCGGCACGGTTCCGATGTGCGGCGTATGCAAGCCGAATCGGAAATACAAAGCTACCGAAAGCAGAATGACGGCTCCGAGCAAGAGCCAGCGAATGATCCGGCTGGGCGGCAGGATATCATCGGAGGGCGGGGGCCCGGCGGACTTGGGATCGGTCATTGAACGATATTCTAGCGGCCGCTTCTATATTAAGGAATGGCATACGATCCGCGGCCCGTAGAACCCGCCATCCATAAGCGCTGGCTCGATGCGGGCGTCTTCCAACCGCGGCCCGAGGGCGAGCCATACGTCATCGTCATTCCGCCACCCAATGTGACGGCCGTGCTGCACGTGGGTCACGCGCTCAACAACATCATTCAAGATGTGCTCATTCGCTTCGAGCGGCTGCGCGGGCGGGCGGCGGAATGGCTGCCGGGGACCGATCACGCCGGCATCGCGACTCAGAACGTCGTCGAGAAGCAGCTCGCCGACGAAGGCACGACGCGGTTCGATCTGGGCCGCGAGGCCTTTGTGGCGCGTGTGTGGGAATTCGTGCGCGAGACCGGCGACACGATCCTCGAGCAGCTCAAGATCATCGGCTGCTCCTGCGACTGGAGCCGGACGCGCTTCACCCTCGACCCCGCCTACTCGCGCTCGGTGCGCGAGGTGTTCGTGCGTCTCTGGGATGAAGGGCTGATCTACCGCGGCCATCGCGTGATCCACTGGTGCCCGCACTGTCTGACGGCGTTGTCGGACGAAGAGGCCGAGCACCACGAGACGCAGGGCAATCTGTACCACATCAAGTATCCGCTCGAGGACGGCTCCGGGTTTGTCACCGTCGCGACGACGCGGCCGGAAACGATGTTCGGCGACATCGGTCTGGTCTTCAGCCCCAAGGACAAGCGCTACCGGGCCCTGACGGGCAAGCGGGTGAAGATCCCGCTGTCGGGTGTGGCGATCCCGATTGCAACGGACGACGCCGTCGATCAGACCTTCGGGACGGGCATGCTGAAAGTCACTCCGGCGCACGATGCCAACGACTTCGACATCGCGAATCGTACTTGGCCCAAGGAAGACAAGCCGCTGATCCTCACCGAAGACGCGAAAATGGCGGGGAGCGGGGACGGGGGACGGGTGCCTGCGGACCTGCAGGGGCTAGATCGTTTCGATGCTCGGAAAAAGATCGTCAAGCAACTCGAGAAGGAAGGGCTGCTCGTGAAAGTGGAGCAGCATCAGCATGCGGTGCGCCGCTGTTATCGGTGTGATACGGTGGTCGAGCCACGGCTCAGCGACCAGTGGTTCGTGAAAATGCAGCCGCTCGCCGAACCGGTGCTCGCGGCGTTTCACCGCGGCGAGTTTCGGATCATTCCGGAGCGGTGGCGTGCGACGTTCGAGAACTGGATGGCGGGCATCCGCGACTGGAACATCTCGCGGCAACTGTGGTGGGGGCATCGCATCCCGGTGTTCACGTGCGCGAACGGACATCAGTGGGCGGACCGCGAGGATCCCAGGTCCTGCCCGAAGTGCGGCGCGACCGTCGCGCAGGACCCCGATGTGCTCGACACGTGGTTCTCGTCCTGGCTCTGGCCGTTCGCGACGTTCGGCTGGCCGGACCAGACGCCCGACCTCGCGCGCTTCTATCCGGGACACACGCTCGTCACGGCGCCCGAGATCCTGCAGCTCTGGGTGTCGCGCATGCTCATGGCCGGGTACCATTTCATGGATCGGCGGTTGCCGTTCACGGCGGTGTATCTGACGGGAACGGTACGCGACACGCAACACCGCAAGATGTCGAAGTCACTCGGCAACGGGATCGACCCGCGCGACGTGGTGCGGCTCTACGGCACCGACGCGCTGCGCTGGACGTTGATCGGCGGCGGCTCGCTCGGCGCCGACGTCATCGTCGATCCCAACGATCTCGAAACCACGTTCGCGCCCGGCCGCAACTTCGCGAACAAGCTCTGGAACATCGGGCAGTTCGTCCTTGGGCAGCTCCCCAAGTCCGTGCCGGCCATCGATGCCGTCGATCGGCGCTCGCTCACGCTCGCCGATCGCTGGATCCTGTCGCGCGCGCAGGCGACCGTGCGCGACGCGACCGCCGCGCTGGAGCAGTTCCGGCTCGATGAAGCCGCCAAGCGTTGCTTCGCGTTCGCCTGGAACGAATTGGCGGATTGGTATGTCGAGGCGGTCAAGCCGCGCATGTCGGATCAGGGGAGCGCGCAGACGCCGCAGGCCGTGCTCGCGTACTGCTTCGATCTCGCGTTGCGGCTGCTGCATCCCGTGGTACCCTTCATTACCGAGGAGCTGTGGCAGAAGCTCCCCGGGCGGCAGGCGCATGAGCTGCTGGCCGTCAGCCACTGGCCGGCGCCGAAGCCCGAGCTCGAGGACCCGCGCGCCGACCAGGAGTTCGCGCGCGTGCAGACGGTGATCGAGCAGATTCGCTCGATCCGCGCCGAGTATCGCGTGCCGCCGAAGACGAAACTGCGGGCGACGATCGTGCCGCGCGGCAACGACCGCGCCGCGACGTTCGCTGGCGAGCGCGATACGATCGTGCGGCTCGCCCAGCTCGACAGCCTCGCGCTCGACGGTGCGCCACAGGGTGTCGGCGCGCATGCCGTGTTCGGCGACGGCAGCGAAGTGGTCGTCGCACTCGAAGGCGTGGTCGATCTCACGCACGAATGTCGGAGACTATCGGACGAATTCGACCGCCTCGAGCAGCAGCTGGGGAACCTCGCGGCGCGACTGACCAACGCAAGCTTCGTCTCGCGCGCGCCGCAGGACGTTGTGGCCAAGGAGCGCGAAAAGGAAAAGGCATGGCGCGATCAGCGCGACGTCCTGGCCGGCAAGCTCAAGTCACTGGGCTGTTCGTAAGCCTGCTGCAGGCCTGCGCCAGCGTCGGCCCGCCTCCCGGCGGGCCGCCCGACAAGGCCCCGCCGAAAATCGTCAGCGTGAAGCCCGACTCGGGCGCCATCGTCCCCAACTTCAAGGACGACGTCGTCATTCAGTTCGACGACGTGATCGACGAAATGGCCGGTGGCGGGGGCGGTGGCCGCGGGGGCGGCGGTGTCGCCGGACTGGAACGACAGGTGCTGCTCTCGCCGGTGAATGGCGGCGTGAAGGTGAGCTGGCACCGCACGAAAGTCACGGTAAAGCCGAAGGAAGGGTGGAAGAAACGCGTCTACCGGCTGGAGATCCTGCCGGGGTTCTACGATCTGCGCCGCAACCGTCTCGACTCAGCCAAGACGGTGATCTTCTCGACGGGCCCGGAGATTGGCCGTGCGCGGATCGGCGGCATCGCGCTGAAGTGGATCGAGCAAACGATCCTGGCGCGCGCGCTCATCGAAGCGGTGCCGCTCCCCGATAGCGCCGGGTACTTGACCATGGCCGATTCCGGCGGCCAGTTCAACCTCACCAACCTGCAACCGGGGCGCTACATCGTGTATGCGACGGCGGACGAGAACGGCGACCGGCGCCGCGGCGTGCGCGAGGCGTACGACTCGACCGAAGTGACGCTTGATTCGAGCAGCAACGTCGCGCTGTTCACCTTCCCGCATGACACCGTTCCCCCGCGCCCGCGCGCGGCGGTGGCCGTTGACTCGAACACCGTGCGCGTCGAGTTCACGCAGGCGCTCGACCCGACTGCGTCGCTCGACACCGCGCGCCTCCATGTCCTCGAGCTGCCCGACTCGACGCCCGTCGCAACGACGCAGGTGTTCACGCAACGGCAGTTCGACTCGCTGACCAACGCCGCGCGGGCAAAAGCAGACTCCACCACCCCGCATAAGGCTCCGCCGCAGGCCGCGCGCGGGCCGGGGGCGGCGGGGGCGGCGGGGGCGGCGGGGGCGGCCCGCGCGCCTGCCAGGGCGCCCGTCGATACGACGCTGGTGCGGCAGCTGCTCGCCCGGCGCCCCGTTCCGTCCGACAAGATCGTGGTGCGGTTGGCGCGCGCGCTGCAGCCCGAGGCGCGCTACGTCGTGCGCGTGACAGGCGCGACGAACCTCGTCGGCAAAAAGGGCGACGGTCTGATCGGCTTCTCGATGCCGAAGCCCGTTGTGTCAGATACCACGCACCACGCACCACGCACCGGTCGCCCGTGACCGATCTCCGCCGCCAACTCCCATCCATCGATGCGATCCTCGCCAACCCGGGGATCGCGTCGCTCCTCGCCGAGCATCCGCGCGCGCTCGTCGTGAAGGCGGCGCGTGCAGCGGTCGACGCGGCCCGCGTCAACGGCGGCGCGCCGCCGGTCGAGGGCTGGGATGCGGCGGTGCGCGCGGCGGTGGCGCGGCTCGGGGTCCCGTCGCTCGCGCCGGTGATCAACGCGACCGGCGTCGTGCTGCACACCAATCTCGGCCGCGCGCCGCTCGCGCCGGCGGCCATCGCCGCGCTGACCCGCGTGGCGCAGGGCTACTCGGCGCTGGAATACGATCTGGGCCGCGGCACGCGCGGCTCGCGCCACGCGCATTGCCGCGATCTGCTGATCGAGCTGACGGGGGCCGCCGACGCGCTCGTCGTGAATAACGCGGCGGGCGCCGTGATGCTGGCACTGAGCGCGCTGGCGCGCGGCGGCCAGGCGATCGTGTCGCGCGGCGAGCTGGTCGAGATCGGCGGGTCGTTCCGCATTCCCGACATCATGGCGCGATCCGGCGCGACTCTGGTCGAAGTCGGCACGACGAACCGAACGCATCCCAACGATTATGACCGAGCACTGACGACCGACACCCGATTACTGCTCAAGGTCCATCGCTCGAATTTCCAGGTCACCGGGTTCACCGCCGACGTCGCGGTGGTGGAGCTGGCCGAGCTGGCGCACGATCGGGGCATTGCGTGCGTGTACGATCTGGGCAGCGGGCTGCTGATGGATCTGTCCCACTGGGGATTGAGCGGCGAGCCGACGGTCCCCGAAGGCGTCGCCGCCGGCGCCGACGTCGTCGCGTTCAGCGGCGACAAGCTGCTCGGCGGCCCGCAGGCGGGGATCCTGGTCGGAAGCGAGGCCGCGATTGCGGCGTGCCGGGCCGATCCGATCGCGCGGACGGTGCGCGCCGACAAGCTGACGCTGGCGGCGCTCGAGGCCACGTTGGCGCTGTATCGTGAGCCCGAAATGGCCAGAAAGGAAATCCCGGTATTGCGAATGCTGACCGAGAGCATGGACAGCATTCGCCACAGAGCCGAACGACTCGGCGGTCAGTTGATCGAAGGCGACTCCGAGGTCGGCGGCGGGTCGTTCCCCGGCGCCAAGCTCCGGACGTGGCTCGCCGGATTCCCGGACGAACGGCTCGCCGAGCGGCTGCGCGCCAATGATCCGCCCATCATCGCGCGGGTCGCGGGCAGCCGCGTGTTGCTCGATGCGCGCACAATCTTTCCCGAACAGGTGGATACCGTAGTCTCAGCCCTTCGTGAGTAAGCGCGCGGCCTTTCTCGACCGCGACGGCACGATTGTCGACGACCCCGGATATCTTCACGAGCCCGATCGGGTAAAACTGCTCCCGGGCGCGGGCGAGGCGATCCGCCGGTTGAACGAGCGCGGCTTTGTCGTCGTCGTGGTGAGCAACCAATCGGGAATCGCGCGTGGTTTCTATTCGGTGCAAGACTACGACGCCGTCCAGCGTCGTCTCGGCGAGCTGCTCACGGCGCACGGCGCGCGCATCGACGGCGACTATTGCTGTCCGCATTGGCCGGATGTCACCGGACCCTGCGAGTGCCGCAAACCGGGCCTCAAGTTGTTCCGCGAGGCGCAGGCGGCGTTCGACATCGACTTTGCCCGCTCCTGGTGGGTGGGCGACCGGTTGTCGGACGTGCAGCCTGCACGGGCGCTGGGCGGACGTGGCATTCTGGTCGCCACGGGGGAAGGCAACCTGCATCAGGGGCAGGCGCGGGCGAGCGGTGTGACGGTGGTCGCCGACTTAGCGGCGGCGGCCGATGAGATTTTGCGCTCCTGATTTGTGTTTGGTGACCTCAAATTGCAGATTAGCCCGAACTCGCCCTTCATGAAGGAGCTGTGCATGCGCGGACGAATCCTGACTCCCCTCGCGGCCCTCGCCCTGTTTGCCATACCAGTCGCTTCTCAACAGCCCCGTTCCGCCGGCATCGACATCCCCACCGCCCGCAAGGCCGTCGTGACGATTCAGGCGCTCGACGCGAGCGGCCAGCTGATGGCCAGCGGAACCGGTTTCTTCGTCACCGAGGGCTACGTCGTCACCGCGGCGCACGTGCTGGAAGGGGCCGCCGGGTGCCGCATCGAGCTGGCCGACGGCCAGCAACAGCGCTGCTCCGTCGCGGCCTCGGACTCGGTGAAAGACGTCACGATGCTGATGGTACCGGGCGCACCACCGGCGACGCTGCGCTGGGGCGTGAGCGAGGCGGTCAAGGACGGCGACGACGTCACCGTGATTTCCAACCCGCTGGGGCAGCTGCCGGGGACGGTATCGCGCGGCATCGTCTCCGCATCGCGCGTCGTGCACGGCACCAAGCTGTTGCAGATCTCGGCCGCCATCTCGCACGGCTCGAGCGGGGCGCCGGTGCTGAACCCGAGGGGTCAGGTGATCGGCATCGTGCGCAGCACGATCGAGGCGGGGCAGTCGCTGAACTTCGCGACCGCAACGGACGCGATCCGCAACCTCAATAACGATCAAGTCGCCGTGGCCGAGGGCCAGGGGCTGCTCACGCCGAAGTCCGTGATCAATACGGCGAACACTCCCGGTGGCAGGAGCAACACGAGCTCGCTGGCCGGCATCCCGCAGCTCAGCATGGGTCAGACGATCAACGGGGCGCTGACGTCGTCGGACTCACTCTATCCCGATACGACCTACTTCAAGTACTACCAGTTCACGACCGCGCCGGGACGCGACATCACCCTCGACCTGTCGTCGAGTGACTTCGATCCGGTGCTCATCATTCGCGGCGAAGACCTGGCGGCGTCGATCATCAACGACGACGGCGGGCCCGGTTGCGCGTCACGCGTGTCACAGACGTTCACCGGCCGCGGGCCCTACCGCATTCTCGTGAACACGACGTCTTCCCCGCGCCGGCAGACGGGCCGCTTCACGCTGTCGCTCAAGGAAGGCAGCATGCCGGTGGACGGCACCAGTAACTCCGACTGTCATCCAGGCAATCAAAACAACGTTGGGATACCCGTGATTCGGGTCGGCGAGACGCTCAGCGGCTCGCTCACGAGCAACGATTCGCTCTATCCCGACAAAAGCTATTTCAAGTTCTATACGTTCACTGCCCCGTCGGGACCGGTCACGATCGACCTGTCATCCGACGACTTCGATCCCGTGCTGATCGTGCGTGGCGACGATCTCGACGCATCGATCATCGACGACGACGGCGGGCCCGGCTGCTCGGCGCGCGTGTCGCGCACCTTCCCGAGCCGCGGGCCGTACCGGATCCTCGTGAACACCACCGCTTCGCCTGAACGACAGACCGGCCGGTTCTCGCTGTCGATCACCGAAGGGACGAAGCCGGTCCAGGACCACGGCAACAGGGATTGCCAGGCGCCACAGGGCAACGCCGCCGGCGGCGGCAATAGCGGGGGCGGGGCGGAAAGCGGGGGGGGCGGATCGTCCCGGTCGATCGACGTGGGACAGAGCCGGCAGGGCACGCTCACCCGTAACGACGTCCTGCTGACCGCCGACAGCACGTACGCGCAGCCGTGGACGATCCAGGGTCGCGCCGGTCAGACGATCACGATCGACCTCGAGTCGGACGCGTTCGATGCCTACCTGTTCCTGCGCGGACCCGGCATCTCGGGCGGCCGCGACTTCCAGGACGACGACGCGGGCGGCAACTGTCACGCCCGCCTCACCGCGACGTTCCCCCAGAGCGGCGAGTACGAGATCGACGTGAATACGGCGGATCACTACGCCACGGGATCGTTCACGTTGAGCGTTACCAGCGGCTCGAAGCCGAAGTCGGTCGCGCGGTGCAGTCGCAGTAGTCAGTGACAGAACAGCCGGTTCGTGTCGCCGTGCTCGTCTCGGGCGGCGGCACGAACCTGCAGGCCCTCCTCGACGCCCTTCAGAGTTCTCCCGTTGCACGCGTTGCGCGCGTAATTTCCAGCCGGCCCAATGCCGGTGCGCTCGACCGCGCGCGCCGCGCCGCTGTCCCGACGACAGTCTTGCGTGATCCGAATGATGCGAACGAGCTGCAGACCGCCCTCGGCGACGCGCAGCTCGTCGTGCTCGCGGGCTACCTGAAGCTCGTGCCCGCGTCCGTGGTCGCGCGATTTCGGGGACGGATGATCAACATCCATCCTGCCCTGCTGCCGGACTTCGGCGGGCCGGGAATGTACGGCCATCGCGTGCATGAAGCGGTACTCGCGAGCGGCGCCACAGCGTCCGGCGCCACGGTGCACTTCGTGGACGAAGTCTTTGATCGGGGCGCGATCATCGCGCAGGAACGGGTGCGGATCGAACCTGGGGACACGCCCGAAAGGCTCGCGGCTCGGGTTTTGGAAGCGGAGCACCGATTGCTGCCGCAGGTGGTTCTGGAACTGGCGAGGAGG
>DASPXJ010000088.1:0-3095 GCA_035637355.1 Gemmatimonadales bacterium | reverse complement strand
CCCGCGCGCCGCGAGGCCCGGCACGGAAATGACGGTGAGCGCGGACGTCTCGGTCGCGACCACGGAAAACATGAGGGCCCACCAGGGGAGACCCCGATGCCCGAGAAAATAATCGGCTGCGTCGCGTTGCCGTCCGGCCAGGAGCAGGCCGAACACAATGACGGCGGCGAAATACGCGAAGATGACGGCGACGTCGACAGGACGCATGGCTAGAAACGAGAGAAAAGAACGGGCCCGCGACGTGCGCGGGCCCGGACTACCACATCAGAAAAGGTCAACGCTCAAACCGTGAACGACGACCCGCAGCCGCAGCCACCGGACGCGTTCGGATTCTCGAACGCGAATCCCGATTCCTGGAAGTTGCTCTTGTAGTCGATCACGGTGCCGTTCAGATACTGCGAGCTGAACTCATCCACGAACAGCCGCACGCCGGCACTTTCAATCACGACGTCGTCCGCCGCGGGATGCTCTTCGATGTTCAGGCTGTAGCGGAAGCCCGAGCAGCCGCCCGGCAGCACGGCGACGCGGAGCCCGGCCGACTCCTTCGACACCTTCTCCTCGGCCAGGAATTTCTTGACTTCCTCGCCCGCGCGGTCGGTGAGCGTCAGGGTAACCGATTTTTGCGTCGTGTCCATTACTATCCTCCAGTCTGGCAGCAACTTAGAAGGTAGCGGCGAGGCTGTCAACGGTCCGTCCCCGCTTGCCATGTCGGGCTGCATCCCCCCAATTGGTGGCCCTATGCGACTCACCATCGTCGACTGGCTGATCGTCGGGCTGTACTTCGCGTTCAACATCGGCATCGGTTTCTACTACAAATCCCGCGCGGGCAAGAGTACCACGGAATTCTTTCTCTCCGGGCGCAACGTGCCCTGGTGGCTCGCCGGCACGTCGATGGTCGCGACCACGTTCGCCGCCGACACCCCGCTCGCCGTCACGGGCTTCGTGGCGAAGAACGGCATCGCGGGGAACTGGATCTGGTGGTGCTTTCTGGCGAGCGGCATGCTCACGGTGTTCTTCTACGCGCGCCTCTGGCGGCGGGCGCAGGTCATGACGGACGTCGAGTTCGCCGAAATCCGGTACGCCGGAAAGCCCGCCGCCTTCCTCCGCGGCTTTCGCGCGCTGTATCTCGGCATTCCGATCAACTGCATCATCCTCGGCTGGGTCAACCTCGCGATGGTGAAGATCCTCGAGCTGATCTTCGGCATCACCAAGGTCGAGGCGCTCGTCATCGTGCTCGGCATGATCGCGCTTACGTCGGCGATTTCGACGCTCTCGGGCCTCTGGGGAGTGCTCGTCACCGACCTGTTCCAATTCGTCATCAAGATGTCGATGGTGATCATCCTGGCGGTGTTCGCCGTGAACGCGGTCGGCGGCATCGAGGCGATGAAGACGAAGCTGGTGGCGGCTGGTCGCGGCGATGCATTGAGCATCGTGCCGGCCGTGGGTTCGGCGTGGATGCCGATGATCGCGTTCTTCGTGTACATCGGTGTCAACTGGTGGGCGACGTGGTATCCCGGTGCGGAGCCCGGCGGTGGCGGCTACATCGCGCAGCGGATGTTCTCGGCCAAGGACGAGCGCCACTCGCTGCTGGCCACGCTGTGGTTCAACATCGCGCACTACGCGATCCGGCCGTGGCCCTGGATTCTGGTTGCTCTCGCCTCCCTGATTCTGTATCCGGGTCTCGCGGACCCCGAAACCGGCTATATCCGCGTCCTCATCGATCACCTGCCGCCCGCATTGCGCGGTCTCATGGTGGCCGCGTTCGCCGCCGCCTACATGTCGACGATCGCTACCCAGCTGAACTGGGGTGCCAGCTATCTGGTGAACGACTTCTATCGCCGGTTCTGGACGCGCGATCGGACCGACGCGCACTACGTGCTGGCGTCGAAGGTGGCGACGGTGTTCCTGACGATCGTGTCTGCGCTCGTGACGCTCAAACTGGAATCCATCGCCGGGGCGTGGAAGCTGCTCATCGTCACGGGCGCGGGGACGGGCGGTGTGCTGCTGCTGCGCTGGTACTGGTGGCGCATCAACGCCTGGAGTGAAGTCTCGGCGATGGTGACGGCGTTCGTCGTCTCGCTCTTCCTCCAGCTCGCCTTCCGGCTGGACAACGACCAGCCGATCGACTTCGCCCACATCATGCTCATCACCGTCGCCGTCACGACGGTCGTGTGGCTGGCGGTCACGTTCCTCACGAAACCCGAGCCGAATGAGACCCTCGTGGCGTTCTATCGCCGCACCCGGCCCTCGCGCGCCGGGTGGGTGCCGGTTGCCGCGCAGGCGCCGGACGTGCGGGCCTCGAGTGGTGGCCTGTCGAATCTGCTCGACTGGGTCGCGGGGCTGGTGCTGGTGTACGGCGTGCTCTTCGGCGTCGGGAAGTTGCTGCTACACGACACGCTGCCAGGCCTGCTGCTCCTGGCGCTGGCGGCGTTGGGCGGGTTCGTGATCTACCGCGACCTGTCGCGGCGCGGCTGGGCTACGGTGGTGGAGTGAGCGCGTCGTTGACGAGATCGGCCACGCGCCGACGCACCTGAAGGATCTTCGTGTTGGCGCGTGTGGGATTCACACGGTTGGTCAGCAGAATAATGAAGAGGTTGCGATCGGGGTCGAACCAGATGGACGTACCGGTGAAGCCGGTATGCCCGAATGCGTTCGGCCCCATCTTCGTTCCGGCGCTCGAGTTCTCGGATGGCGTGTCCCAGCCGAGGGCACGGGAGGACCCGGGGGGGATGTTCTGACGCATGGTAAACCGGAGGACCAGCTCGGGAGATAATTGCGGTCGGCTCACCCCGGGGCTTCGCCCCGGGGTCAGCCGCGAATCCAGCAACCACTGAGCGAAGCGCGCCAAGTCCGGTCCCGTACTGAACAACCCCGCGTGCCCCGACACACCACCCAGCCGTCCGGCGTTCTCGTCATGCACCTCGCCGCGCAGCAGCCGATGCCGGAAGACCGTGTCATTCTCGGTCGGCGCGATCCGATCGCGCCAACTCTCTGGCGGTAGGTAGCGGGTCGACTGCATGCCGAGTGGCCCGAAGAGTCGCGAGTCTAAGAAGTCGTTGAGACGCTGACCGGTAATTGCCTCGACCGCCTGGGTC
>DASPXJ010000087.1:0-3006 GCA_035637355.1 Gemmatimonadales bacterium | reverse complement strand
CCTTCCCGGAAGGGCCGCCAGCGGTCCGAACAGGAATCCCTGCGCCAACCGGATGCCCAGCCCCTGTACCACGGCCAGCTCCGCCGCCGTCTCGACGCCCTCCACGATGAGGGGCACCCCCGCGTCAGTCGAGAACTTGGCGACCGCTCCGATGAGCTGGCGCTTGATCTGATCGTTGTCCGCGCCCCGGGTCAGCTGCATGTCGAGCTTGATGAAATCCGGCTCGATCTCCGACACGACGCGCAGGCCCGCGTACGCCGAGCCCACGTCGTCCACGGCGACTTTGAAGCCGGAGCGCTTCAACAGCTGCACCGCCTGCCGGAAGGTGGGGAAATCGGTGATGGCGGCGCGCTCCGTGATCTCGAACACGACGCGACGCGCGAAGCGGCGGACGAACGGGCCGCTCGTGAGGGCCGGGTCGAACACGCACGAGGGCTCGAGGTTGACGAACATGAGCTGGTGGCGTTTCAGACGCGGCAGCCCGCGCAGGGCCCGCGCCCGGCACAGCCGTTCCAGCTGCCAGATCAGCTCCGCCTCGTAGGCGACCTGGAACAGGGTGTCCGGCGACTCGAGGGCTCCCTTGGGGCCGCGGCTGAACGCCTCGTAGCCGATGACCGACCGCGACGTGAGATCGACGATCGGCTGATACACGGTGGCGACCCGTTTCCGGTCGATGATGGCCCTCAGCTCGCGGGCGCGGGAGCGCCGCGTCCTCTCCTGCTCGGTAGCCGCGGCCGCCAACGCCTCGTCGATGGTGCGGTACACCAGGCGCTCCACCCGGACCGATGCGTTTTTCTTCATCACGGCGGCCCCGATGAAGTAGCCGAAGCGCCGCAGCAGCTCGGGGTTCATCGTATCGCCGAGGTAGGTCTCGAGGCGCTTGGACACACGGCGCTTGAGCACCAGCAAATCGGCGTTGGCAATGTTGCGCCGGCGGCGCGGCGGCGCCAGGATGAGGACGAAGATGTTGCCGTTCACCGTGAGCTCCGCCAGTGCATCTTCCTTGCGCAGCGCCGCGTCCTTGGTGGCCTTGAGGCAGGCCGCGACGCCGCGCACGATCTCGTCGAAGCTCTCCCAGCCGTAGATCTCCTCCAGTTTCGAGAACTGGGCGATGCTGACCGCGAGGAGGCCGACGCCCTTGCGTTGCGCCAGGACCTTGCGGATGTGTGGCAGCAGCGCCGAGAGCGTGGGCAGCGAGGTGACTGGATCGAACACCGCCGCCTTCACGTCTTTGGCGCGAGGAGTGTCGAGGAGGCGTCCCAGGATGCGGTGGAGGAAACCGACGGGTCCCTTCGGCATGGTCCTCAATACCGCACTCGCACGGCGCCCGGTCAATCGGCGATCAGAGCCAGCGCGACGCCGTTCGTCCACCACGGAGCAAGACAGCCAGCCTTGTCTCGCAACTCGTTGGAGACTGGTTATCTTAGAAGTCACGCGGGCGTAATTCAGGGGTAGAATGCCAGCTTCCCAAGCTGGACGTCACGGGTTCGAATCCCGTCGCCCGCTCTACATATTCCCTTCAGGGTCAGCGCCGCTGCGGACCCGGCGCCCCGCCTCCGACGATCACCGAGTCCGTGGCCCCGTTCGCGAGCAGATCGACCAGATCCCGCCGGTAGTAGGTGTCGGCGGGGTCGACCGCGGGCCACTCCCGGTAATGGTCCGGGGTGAACAGGCCGACCATGTTCGCCATGGCGCCGTACGACGTGTCGCGCGTGGGGTTGTCGAACACCCCTACCACGCGGTAACGATGCCCGGCCTTGAGGTACAGGCCTGCGCCACGAATCGCGAGCAGCTTGCGCGGGATCGCAAGCACATGCCCAAGTGAGTCGCGCTGCGACTTGACCTCCACGAGCGTCCTGCCGCTCGCGGCATCGACGAGCTTCACCAGCACGCCGTAGTCGTGGAGGTGACCCGTTATCACCAGGAGATGGCCGGAGAGCGGCGGGCTGAACTCGTAGCCGATCTCGAAATGGCCCGGGGGAACGTTGAAGCGGTTTTCCTCGGGGTTCGTCTGGATGTTGGCGTCCATATACACGGGGAGGACTGCGAGTCGTCTGTGACTCGGGGGCGCCATATATCAGGACGCGGTGGTGCGTCGAGTCGACCTGCACGTGCAACGGCGGCGGGAGGAGAGGCAGGGGGTGCTGCTGGGCAGCTGCGAGGATCAGTGGGAACGGGAGGAAAACGGACAGGCGCATTAGAAACAGACTCCAACGAATTGTCGGACGTCACCGCGGTGACTGGTCCTCTTTTTGCTTTTCGGTATTATGAAACCTTCCTGGGAGCTTCATGCGCGCGCTCCACGCCTTCACCACCATCGCCATCGGTAGTCTCGCCGTGTCCGGTCCGACACCGCTCCGTGTCCTGCGGGTCACGCCGGCGGATACCGCATCCGCGACCGCCGTCGTGTCGGTCACGTTCGACCGCCCGGTGGCCGGCTCGCTCGACGCCACCGTCGATCCCAAATCCATTTTCACGATCGCGCCTCAGGTGGCGGGACGGCTCGAATGGCGCGATCCGATCACACTGCGCTTCACGCCCGCCGCACCGCTCAATCCGGCCACCGCGTACACCGTCACGGTCAGCAACACATTCGCGGCGATGGACGGCAGCAAGCTCGACGCGCCGTATCGTTTCTCGTTTCGGGTGCATGGTGCGGTGCCGCTCACGGGCGCGCCCGCGGGACCGGATCAGGCGGCGGAGTACCTGAAGCCCGACGCGCAATTCGAGATCGTGTGGAGTACGCCCGTCGATCTCGGCACGATCAGCCAGCGCGTGTATATCGAATTCACCGGTGATTGCGCCGGCGATCGCGTGGCGCGGCTCAAGGCCGTCTCGCAGCGTCCTGTCAACGACAAGGACTCCTGGCGCTATCGCGAGGCGGGTGGGTGGCAGCGGCAACGCAGCGGGGACGCACTCCGGCGCGTCGTGCGGCTGACGCCGGTCGAGCCGCTCCCGCGCGCGTGCCGCGGCCACCTCGTCGTGCCATCGGAGCTGGACCCCGAG
>DASPXJ010000086.1:0-12044 GCA_035637355.1 Gemmatimonadales bacterium | reverse complement strand
GCGCTTCTCGGCCGCCGTTCTCGGGCTCCTGTTGGCCGCTGCGGCATGCCAGAACGAGAAACTCAACCGGCCGTTCGCCGTCACCCCCGTCGATCGTCTGTTCGACCGCTATGTGTCGATGGGGAACTCGATCACCGCCGGGTTCCAATCGGGCGGGATCAACGACAGCACGCAGTCGCAGGCATACGCCGTGCTGCTCGCGCGCGCGATGCACACGCCGTTCTTCTCGCCGTTGATGAACAAGCCGGGCTGCCCGCCGCCGTACACGAACGTGTTCACCGGCGCGCGGCTGAGTGGTGGCACGCCGACAACCTGCGCACTGCGCAAGACGCAAGCGGTCACCCCGCCGTTCATCAGTAACACGGCCGTGCCGGGCGCCCTGGTCAACGACGTGTACACCAATGGCGCCGGCGCGCACGCGAATTCGCTGACGCAGTTCTTCCTCGGCGGGCTGACGCAGGTGCAGATGGCGGCAAAGGCGCAGCCGACGTTCATCTCGATCTGGATCGGCAACAACGACGTGTTGGGCGCGGCGACGAGTGGCACCAACGGCGGTGACACGACACTCATCACGCCGACCACCCTCTTCAACGCGCGCTACGACTCGATGCTCCAGGCGGTCGACGGCCTTGGGGCCAAGGGCGGCGTGCTGGTCGGCGTCGCCAATGTGACGGCGATTCCCTTCTTCAGCGCCGGCGCGACCTACTGGGCGATCAAGAATCACCTCGCACCGCCTGACTCGTTCCCGACCCTGTTTACCGTGAGCAATAACTGCGCACCCATCGCCACCGGCATACCCGGAGCGCGCGGCGACTCGGTGCTGGTGCCCTTCCCATATGGCGCCGCGCTGCTCGGTGCGGCTCAGGCGGGAGCGCCGCGCAACCTCGATTGCGCCGATAGCGTTGCCCCCGTGGTCGTCCCATCAGAGCTGGTGAAGTTGGTCACCGCGGTGACGGCGTACAACGCACATATCGACAGCACGGCGACGGCGCGCGGGTGGGCATATCTGAATCCCAACCCCACACTCGACTCGTTGCGCACGATACCGACCGCGGTTCGTCCTTTCCCCGCCGTCGGGGCGGCGTGCAGCGCCAATCCCTTCGGGACCGCGTTCTCCTGCGACGCCGTCCACCCAAGCGCCGCGACGCAACGCTTGATCGCGCAGAAACTGCGGCTCGCCATCAACGCCGCCTATACGACCGCCATTCCCGCGATTCCCTGAACGAAAACGGGCGGCGATAGAAACGGCGGCAATGGGGTATCCTTCTCCATTGCCGCCGTTCTTTGGAAGCCCCCGACGATTTCTCGCGCTTGGCACGCTGCTGCTGCTGCCCGCAGTCGCGCGGGCGCAGGCCGTCCCGCGGACCGACACGCCGCGTGCCGGGGAGCTGCGCGTCACGGTCGAACCAATCATCACCACGTGGTCGGACGAATTCACACCCGACGGCAGACAACCCGTCGCGGCGTCGCTGACCAGGGCGATCCCGCCTCGCTGGGAATGCTTTCGCACCGACACGCTGCGCATCGTGCGTGCCTGCCGGCTGCTCACGTCACAGGTCCAGGTGCGAGCCGAGCGGCGGGAGACGCCGCTCATCGCCGCGTTTGGATTGACGAATCGCCTGGCACTGAGCGCGCGTCTGCCGCTGGTGCGGGTCATGGTACGGCAACGCCACGACTCGAGCGCCGTCGGCTTCGCGCTCGATGCGTTGCTCGGCAACTCGACGTACGCCTTCGCGCCGATCCTGAACACGCCGCGGCACCTGCGCTATTTCGCCGGCGACATCGAGCTGGGCGCCAAGTACCGCGTGCTCGCCGCCGCCGACTACGCCACCAGCGTGGCGTTCGTGGTGCGGCTGCCCACCGGGCATCAGGATTCACCGAACGATTTGCTCGACATCCCCACCGGCGATCATCAGACCGACATCGAGATTCAGGCTGCCCAGGAAGTCACGTTGCTGCACCGGTTGTGGCTCAATGCCGCGGTCCGGGCCGGTTGGCAAAGGGAAGGAACACGGGAGCGACGCGTGGGCCCCGTGTCACAGCTGCTGCTGCCCCACGCCGCGCTCGCGGAGCTCAACTGGCGCCCCGGGAAATACGCCGCGATCGATGTCGCGCCGATGTACCGCTTCGGCCGGCCCTTTGCGCTGGGATTCACCGTCGGCTACTGGGCGAAGCAACAGGACGAATACAGCTACCGCAGTGTTCAGGACTCGATTGACGTGGCAACCCGCCTCGGCGCGCCGATCCCCGCCAGCGTGCTTAGTCCGGGCACGTCACAGCGCTGGACGCGCATCGGCGTGGCCATGACCTACTTTGGGCCCGACGTGGAAGGCAGCTTCTCGTTCGAGCGGACCGTCAGCGGGTCGGGCGGCTTCGAGCCGGCGGCGACGGTGTTTCGGATTGTGATGCGGACTTCTCGCTGGCCGTTTTGAGCAGCTCCACGGCGTGGCGCCGCGCGGTCGCCATGTCGGCGTCACCCAACATCCGCGCGACTTCCTTTACCCTCGACTCGCCCTCCACCACCTCCACATCGCTCGTGGCGATGCCACCTTTCTTTCCCTTGCTCACCACGAGGTGCTGGTCGGCGTAGACGGCGATCTGCGGGAGGTGCGTGATCACGAGCGCCTGGCGGCCTTCGCGTGACACGTCCATGAGTGCTTCACCGACGCGGCCGCCCACTTCCCCGCCGATCCCCTGATCGACTTCGTCGAACACCAGCGTCGGGACGACGTCGTGGGCGGCAAGGACGACTTTCAGGGTCAGCATGAGGCGCGACAACTCGCCGCCGGACGCAACTCTCGCCAACGGCCTCGGATCGAGGCCCTCGTTCAGCTTCACTTCAAACACCACGTCCTCGGCGCCATGTGCGTGGTGCGTGGTGCGTGGAAGCAACTGAGCCGCGAACTTCCCGCCTTCCATGCCGAGCGCGGGCAGGACTTTGTTGACCGCCCGCGCGAGCTTTTTGACGCCTGCCGTGCGCTTGGCTGTCAGGGCTGCCGTGGCCCGGGCGAACTCATCAGCCGCGGTTGCGCGCTCGGCGGCGATGTTGCGCAAATCAAGGTCAGCCGTATCGAGCAGCTCCAGCTCGCGCGCCGCGCTGTCGCGCGCCGCGAGCACGTCGGCAATCGTCGGCCCATGCTTCTGTTGGAGGCGAAACAGCAGATCGCGCCGCTGCTCCACGGCGGTGAGCCGCTCAGGATCGGCCTCGATCTCGGCGGCATAGGCGCGCGCGGCCTGCGCCAGCTCCGCGGAGCTGGCGAACGCCGCATCGAGCAGCTCCTGCCATTTGCCCAGGGAGGGATCCAGCCGCAGCAGCCCAGCGAGGACCTTCTGCGCCTTCGTGAGCCCAGCGGAATCGACCGTCTCCTCGAGGTCACGCGCCAGGCGGCCCAGCTCCTCGGCGTGCGCCAGCCGCTTGGACTCGATGTCGAGCGCCTCGTCCTCCCCCACCTTGGGCTTGGCACGCTCGATCTCCTGGAGCACGTGGCGCAGGTAATCGGCCTTCTTGCGCACGTCATCCTGGCGCGAGGTCAGCTCCGCTTCGCGCTGCTCCAGCTCTTTGAAACGCGCATGGGCATCCCGCACCGCCACGCGCTCGACGTCGGCGTCGGCGTAGGCGTCGAGCATGTCGCGCTGCGCGTCGGCCCGCAGCAGCGATTGCGTCTCGTGCTGGCCGTGCAGGTCGACGAGCAGGCCGCCGATTTCGCTGAGCACGCTGATCGTCACGGGAGAGCCGTTCACCCAGGCGCGCGACTTCCCCTCGCGCAGCACTTCGCGCTTGAGAACGAGTCGTCCCTCCTCTAATTCGATCCCTAAAGCGGCAAAGGGTGGGAGCAGATGACGATGCACGGCGGAAGCAAACTCGAACGCGCCTTCGACGATGGTTTTGTCGGCGCCGGGCCGCACCACGTCGCCCGAGGCGCGCTCGCCGAGCAGCAGCGCGAGCGCGTCCACGACCATCGATTTCCCGGCGCCCGTCTCGCCGGTCAGGACGTTGAGGCCGGGCTGGAACGGGAGCGTGACGTCAGCGATGACGGCGAGGTCCCGAACTCTCAGCTCAGTCAACACGTCGTGACACCGCACGGAGCACGGAGCAGGGAGCAGGCTGCTCCGTGCTCCGTGCTCCATGCTCCTTACCTACGGGTCCGATCACTCAGGTCGCCCCAATGCAGCTTGCGACGCAGCCGCTTGAAGAAGCTCTCCGGCCCCAGCCGGATGAGGAGAATGGGCCGGTCGGCGCGGCGCACCTCGAGGCGCTCACCCGGCTGAATCGGCGTCCCGACCTGGCCGTCGAAGGAGACGAGCACCTCGTCGGTCCAGGGTGGAATCGGCTGGATCGTCACGACGGCCGTCGCGGGCAGCACGAGCGGCCGCACCGCCAGGGTGTGCGGGCAGATCGCCGTGACGACGATCGCGTCCACGGTCGGGACGACGATCGGTCCTCCCGCCGACATCGAGTACGCGGTCGAGCCGGTCGGCGTGCTGACGATGATGCCGTCCGCCGAATACTGGGCGACCTCGTCACCGTCCACCGACACTTTGAGCCGGACGACCCGCGCCACGCCGCCTTTGTGCACGACGACGTCGTTGAGCACCAGCGGCTCGACCCTGCTGGCGCCCCCTTTGGCGCCCTTGCCGGTAATCGCTGTTTGCAGCGCGAGCCGCGCCTCCGTCGTGTACGCCTGGCGCACGACGGCATCGAGCGCCCAGTCGAGGTTGTCGGGAGCGGCGCTCGTGAGGAATCCGACCCGGCCGAGGTTGAGGCCCATGATCGGGGTGTTGGAGCCGTTGAGCAGGCGCGCACCGCGCAGCAGCGTGCCGTCGCCGCCCAGCGTGATCAGGCAGTCGAGCTTGCCGTCGGCTTCGCTGAGGGTCGGTGGCGGCGCCGGCCAGAACGCCAGGACGCGCTCCTCGCTGTAGAGCTTGAGGCCCAGGCTCGACGCTTTCTGTTGCAGCGTCGCCAGGAATGCGCCGAGATCCGGATAGTTGGGGTTGCCGACGACCCCGACGTTCATCGCGTGGTGAGCGACTCTTCGGCGGCGAGGGCGCGGATGCGCGCGGCGATGCCCTCGCCCGTCAGGCCGACATCGGCGAGCTGCTGGGCGCGCGGCGCATGCTCGTAGGTGCGGTCGGGCACGCCGAGGGCCACGACGCGCAGGTCGGGGGCGGTCGTCTGCACGAGCGCCGCGAGCGCCGCGCCGAAGCCGTTCACCACGGTCCCGTCTTCGACCGTGACGAGCAGTTTGTGGGTCTGGGCCAGGGCGTCCAGCATCTCGCGATCCATCGGCTTGAGGAACCGCGCGTTGACGACCGACACATCGAGACCGTCGGCCGCGAGCAGCTCGGCGGCATCCAGCGCCGGCTTGCACATGACGCCGACGGCGAGAATCGCGCAGTCCTTTCCTTTTCTCAGCACTTCCCAGGTGCCATACGGCACGGCCGGCACTTCAGCCGCGGGCGGCGCTTCGCCGGGCGCCTTGTCGCGCGGATAGCGCAGCGAGAACGGACCGTCGCTGTGCTTCAGGGCGCAGCGCAGCAGCCCGATCAGCTCCGCGGCATCCTTCGGCGCCGTCACGGTCATGTGCGGCACGGCGAGCATGTAGGCGATGTCATACAGCCCCATGTGCGTCTGGCCGTCTTCGCCGACCATGCCGGCGCGGTCGAGGCAAAAGATGACGGGCAGCTTCTGGATCGCGACGTCATGGATGATGCTGTCGTAGGCGCGCTGCAGGAACGTCGAATAGATCGCGACGACGGGCCGCACGCCCTGCGTCGCCAGGCCCGCCGCGAACGTCGTGGCGTGCGCCTCGGCGATCCCGACGTCGAAGAAGCGCTCCGGCCATTTCTTCTGGAAGATGTTCGTGCCCGTCCCCGACGGCATCGCCGCAGTGATCGTGACGAAGTTCGCGTCCTCAGCGGCGAGCTGTGTGAGCGCATCGCCGAACACTTTGGTCCACTGCGGCGGGCCGGGGTTCACCGGCTTGAGCTTGCCGGTGACCGGATCGTACGGCGCGCGGGCGTGATATTTCTCGAGATCAGGCTCGGGGAGCGGGAAGCCTTTCCCCTTCTGCGTGATCACGTGTACGACCCGCGGTCCCTTGAGGGTCTTCACGATGGCGAAGGTGTGCAGCATCTGCGCGATGTTATGCCCGTCGATCGGTCCGAAGTAGCGGAAGCCCAGCTCCTCGAACAGCATCCCGGGCGACCAGAGATTCTTGATGCTCTCCTCGACGTTCTTGGCGAAGTCCACGAGCTTCTTGCCGCCCACGATGTGCGACGCGCGCTCGATCAGATGCTTGACCCGCTCGCGAATCCGCACGGTGATCGGCGCCGCGATGATGGAGCCGAGGTATTTGTTGATCGCCCCGACGTTGGGCGCGATCGACATGCCGTTGTCGTTCAGCACGACGATGATGTCGCGGCCCGAATCACCGGCGTTGTTGAGCGCCTCGTACGGCAGCCCGCACGTCATGGCGCCGTCGCCGACCACCGCGACCACCGCGAAATCCTCGCCCCGGAGGTCGCGGGCGGTCGCCATCCCGAAAGCCGCAGATAACGCGGTACCCGCATGACCGGCTCCGAACTGGTCATGTTCACTCTCAGATCTCCGCAGAAAACCGGACAGCCCGCCCCGCTGGCGCAGCGTCTGCAGCCGGTCGTTCCGGCCCGTGAGGATCTTCCACGGATAGCCCTGGTGCCCGACGTCCCACACGATCTTGTCGCGGGGCGACTCGAACGCGGCGCAGAGCGCGACGGTCAGCTCCACGACGCCCAGCCCGGCGCCGATGTGGCCGCCCGTCTGCGAGACGACGTCGATGAGCCGCTGCCGCACTTCGTCGGCGAGCTGCTGCAGCTGCTGCGGCTCCAGCGCCTGCACGTCCTGGGGACCGCGGATCGATTCGAGAATCAATTCGGCCTCGTCACGATGTAATGGGCGAGCTCCACGAGTATGGGGGAAACTAACCCGGCATCCCGCAGGTGGTCTACGGCCTTCGCGGCCCGCCGTTCCGCCTCGGCGCGCGCGGCCCCGACGCCCAGGAGCGTCACAAACGTCGCTTTGGCGTGCGCCGCGTCTTTCCCGGCGGTCTTGCCGAGCTGATCCGACGTTGCGGTGGCGTCGAGCACGTCGTCCGCGATCTGAAAGGCGAGACCAATGGCCTCTCCGTACGCGCGCAGCCCTTCGATGTGACGTGGCGCGCTGGCCGCAGACAGCCCCCCGATCACGCACGAGGCGGCGATGAGAGCGCCCGTCTTGCGGCGATGCACTTCCTCGAGTGCCGCAACCGGCAGCGCCCGCGCTTCGGCCTCGAGGTCGAGCGCCTGCCCGCCGATCATCCCGCCGGCGCCGGCGGCACGAAACAGCTCGAGCGAAATCTCGCGGTTGCGCTCGGCGGGCAGCCCTAACGTGACGAGCCCGTGCGCCAGCACGCGCGCCGCAAGCGCCACCATCTCATAGCCCGCGCGCGTCGCGCGCGGCACGTCGAACGCCCGGTGTGCGGTCGGACGCCCGCGCCGCAGGTCGTCGTTATCCATGCACGGCAGGTCGTCGTGCACCAGCGAGTAGGCGTGCACCACTTCGACGGCGGCGGCGAGCTCGGCAACGCCCGGCGAGGACGGTCCGTGCAGCGCCTCGTGCGCGGCGAAGACGAGGGTCGGGCGCAGCCGCTTGCCTTCACCGAGCAGACTGTAGCGCACGACTTCGTCGTCACTCGTCGCCGCCGCCAAAACGTTGTCGACCCGCAGGCGGGCGTCGGCGAGGTACTTAGCTAGGGCTTTCAATCTCGAGGACTTGTTTGACCTTCAGCTCCGCCTGCGCGAGCTGCTCGCGCGCCGCCCGCAGCCGCTCGACGCCTTCTTCGAACAGCTGCAACGCTTCGTCGAGATCGAGCTCCTCGGATTCGAGGCGACGGACGATGGCTTCGAGCCGCTCCAGCTGCTTACTGAACTCGGCCATTCACCTCTCCGTCCGTCACGCGCAGCCGGAATTCCTTGCCGGTGGGCAGCTGCGCGACACGCTTCAACACCCGGCCGTCCATATCCCTCGCAACCGCGTAGCCACGGCCGAGGACGCGGAGCGGCGAGAGTGCATCGAGGCGTGCGCTGTGGGCCGTGAGCAGGGCGCCGGACTTCGCGAGGCGATTCTCGATGCAGCGTACCAGCCGATCGCCCGTGCGATCGAGGCGCTCCACAACGTGCCGGGACGCGAGGCGCAGCGCGCGGGCGAGCCGCTGGCCGAGCACGCCGCATTGGGCGAGCACCTCGGCGCGATCGGGGGTCGCCGCCTCGGCCGCCGCCGATGGTGTCGCCGCCCGCAGGTCCGCCACCAGGTCGCACAGCGTCACATCCGTTTCATGACCCACGGCGGAGATTACCGGCATCGGCATGGCAGCGACGGCGCGCGCGACCCGCTCACTGTTGAACGCCCACAGGTCTTCGATCGAACCGCCGCCCCGCCCCACGATCAGCACGTCGACCGGCAGGCGGCGAATGCGGTTGAGCGCCGAGCACACCGACGCCTCGGCTTTGGCTCCCTGGACCTGGGCGGGCACGACGATCAGCTCCGCGACGGGCCAGCGCCGCGCGATGACCGCCTGGATGTCGCGCAGCGCCGCGCCGTCCGGGCTCGTGACGACGGCGATGCGGTTCGGGAACAGCGGCAGGCGGCGTTTCCGGGCGGGATCGAGCAGCCCGTCCTTGGTCAGCGCGGCCTTCGCCTTCTCGAACGCGAGCTTCCACAGGCCGCCCTGCTCCGTCGAGAGCAGCTCCATCACCGTGAGCTGGAACTCGCCCTTTTCCTCGTACAGCGACGGGCGGGCGAACACGAAGACCTGCATGCCGTCGGCCGGCGTGGGCAATCTGAAGTTCTGCTTGGCGAACATGACGCAGCGCAGCTGGGCCGACTTGTCGCGCAGCGAGAAGTACCAGTGGCCGCTGCGCCACGCCTTGAAGCCGGCGATCTCGCCGCGCACCCACAGCGGCGGCAGTCCCGCTTCGATCACCGCGCGCGTCCGCCGCGTCACTTCGCCGACGGTCCACGCGCCTTCGGCGGAGGCGGCGGCGAACAGATCTACGGGTGCACCCACTGTCGGGCTCCCTGGACGGTGTTGTAGAGCAGCATGGTGATCGTCATCGGGCCGACGCCGCCGGGCACGGGCGTGATGGCGGACGCCACCTGCTTCGCTTCCTGAAACTTCACGTCGCCCACGAGCCGATAGCCCTGTTTTCTGGTGGGATCGTCCACCCGATTGACGCCGACGTCGATCACGACGGCGCCCGGCTTGATCATGCTGCCTGTCACGAATTCGGGCTTGCCGATCGCCACGACGAGGATGTCGGCCTGCCGCGTGTACTGCTCGATCGCGCGGCTGCGCGAGTGGCACACCGTGACGGTCGCGTTGCCCCCGGGGGCGTCCAGCAACAACAGCCGGCCCATCGGTCGTCCCACGATGTTGGAACGGCCCAGCACGACGGCGTGCTTGCCGCTGGTCTCGACGCCGGTGCGGATGAGCAATTGCTGCACGCCGTAGGGCGTCGCCGGGCGGAAGCCGGTCGGATCGCCGAGCGCGACCTTGCCGACGTTTTCGGGATGGAACCCGTCCACGTCCTTGCGCGGATCGATGCGATGCAACGCCCGATTGGTGTCGATGTGCACAGGCAAGGGCAGCTGCACGAGAATGCCGTGAATGCGCGAGTCGGCATTGAGCCGCTCGATCAGCGCCATCAGCTCCGCCTCGGACGTCTCTTTCCTGAGCTTGATCGTCTCGTGGTAGAAACCGGCCTCCTCGCACGCCTTTCCCTTCATCCGCACGTAGACCTGCGACGCGGGGTTGTCGCCCACGAGCACGACGGCGAGCCCGGGCGTAATGCCCTGCCGCTTCAGCGTCGTGATCTCGCCGGCCAGCTCCGCGCGCATCGTCGCGCCGATCGCGTTGCCGTCGATCAGCTTCGCGCCGGCATGCATCGCGGCCGACGGATTAGCGGGCAACGCCCACCGCCCGTGTCTCCCGAATCACGACCACCTTGATCTGCCCCGGATACTGGAGCTCGCGCTCGATCTTGCGCGCGATCTCGTCGGTGAGCCGCACCGCCGCGGCATCGTCGACCGACTCCGGGGTCACCACGACGCGCACCTCCCGGCCCGCCTGGATCGCAAACACCTTCTCCACGCCCTTGAACTCCGACGCCAGCGTTTCGAGCTGGGTCAGCCGCTTCACGTACGTCTCGAACGCCTCACGCCGCGCGCCCGGCCGCGAGCCGGAGACGGCATCCGCCGCCTGCACGATCACGCTGACGGGCGTTTCGTGGGGGACGTCGTCATGATGGGCCGCGATGCAATTGATCACGATCGGGTGCTCGCCGTACTTGGTCGCCATTTCGATGCCGAGCTGCACGTGCGTGCCGTCGTGCTCGTGCGTCAGCACCTTGCCGACGTCATGCAGCAGCGCGCCGCGCTTCGCGAGCGCGACGTCGAGCTTCAGCTCGGCGGCCATGATGCCGGCGAGGTAGGCGACTTCCTTGGAATGCTCGAGAATGTTCTGCCCGTACGAGGTCCGGTACTTCATCCGGCCCACGAGCTTCACCAGCTCGGGGTGCATGCCGCGAATCCCGATGTCGTAGACCGCCTGCTCGCCCGCTTCCACGATGCCGGCGTCGACGTCCGCCTTCGCCTTTTTCACGATCTCCTCGATGCGGCCCGGATGGATGCGGCCGTCGGCGATCAGGCGCTCGAGGGCGAGGCGGCCGATCTCGCGCCGGACCGGCTCGAAGCAGGACACGACCACGGTATCGGGGGTGTCGTCGATGATGACGTCGACGCCGGTGGCCGCTTCGAACGCGCGGATGTTGCGCCCCTCGCGCCCGATGATCCGGCCCTTCATTTCGTCCGACGGCAGCAGCACCGCCGACACGCTCGCCTCGACCGTCTGCTCGGCGGCGATCCGCTGAATCGCCAGGGCGACGATCTTCTTCGCTTCGCGGTCGGCGTTCTTCCTGGCCTGCTCCGTGATGTTGCGGACCAGCGCCCCGGCCTCGTCACGCGCCTCGTTTTCGATCCGCTGGATCAGCTCGAGTTTGGCTTCCTGCGCCGTCAAGCCGGCGACCTGCTCGAGCCGCACGCCGATCGCCTGCTCGCGTGTATCCAGTACCCGCGTGCGCTCCTGCAGCTGCTGGTCGAGCGTGCGCAGATCCTGCTCGCGGCGGTCCACGCCGGCGAGCTTCTGGTCGAGGCTTTTGTGGAGGTTCTCGCGCACCGCCATGAGCTCTTCCTTGGCGGCCAGCACGAGGCGCTGACTCTGGTCTACCGCGCGACGCTCGACGCGCCGCCCCCATATGTAGAAGGCCAGTGCCGCGACGAGGACGCCGCTGAGCACGGCCGCAATGATACTGGGCAGCTCGGCCATGGATCTATCTCCAACGCGCGTGCTCAGAAGCACGCGAGGAATGTCAGCCGGCGGTCAGCGCCTTACGCTTCGCCGGGGGCAGCATCTTGGCGAGATCGTCGGCGACGGCTGCCAGGCGCGCCGCGACTTCCCGCTCTGTTTGCTTCGCCTGAAACAGCTCGTTCGTGATGTCGAGCGCCGCAAGAATCGCGGCCTTGTGCGTCTCTACCAACGGACCCTGACTCAACACCTTCTTCAGCGCCTGATCAAGGTAGGCGGCGACTTCACGCGTGTACTCGGGAGACAGGTCCGACCGGACGGTGTACTCCTCCCCGCCGATCATCACGCGGACGGCGTGCTTCTTTGCCGTCGTCACTTATGCCCTCCGTTGTCTCGTGCTTGCTCTTCCAGGAACGAGAGCCGCTGCATGAGGTCGTGCACGCGGGTGCGCGCCCCCTCGACCCGCTGCCGCAGCGACTTGTTCTCCGACTCGAGCTCGGTGTTCTTGACCGGGGCGCCCCGGGACTTCAGCTCCGATTCGGCTTTCTGGGCGCGCGAGCGCCAGCCCGCCAACTCCTCCGCCACTTCACGGAGAATCGTTTCGAGCTGATCGATGGCATCCCGCGCATCACTCGGCGGGGGGAGCCTGTCGCCGTCGTACGCCAA
>DASPXJ010000085.1:0-6169 GCA_035637355.1 Gemmatimonadales bacterium | reverse complement strand
AGGCGAATCACGAGATCGCCGAGTCCGCCCCCGACTGTCTGTCCACCGGCAGTGCCGTTCCCCTTGTCCACTGACTGCGGCGGCACGAGGAAGTCCGCGCCAAGCGAGAAGCTGCGATCCTGCCGCGCCTCGACGATGAGGACTTCGATCAAGACTTGCAGCGGACGGATGTCGAGCTGATCGACGGCTTCCTTTATCACGGCGAAATCGCGGTCGGACGCACGAATCAAGAGCGAATTGGTCAGCTCATCAGGCACGATGGTGACAGAGCCGGACAGGGATGATTGGCGCACCGTCGGTTGTGTTTGCTGCGGCTGCGCGCCCGCCGCCGGCACGACGTTGCGTCGCAACTCGTCGGACAGCGTGCCGGCCGACAAGCCGGACCGTCCCGAGAACTCACCGCCGCCACCAAACAATTGATTCACGGTCGCCGCGACATCGCCGGCGCGCGCGTGACGCAGCCGAATAACGAACAGCTGCACCGGCCCGGAGTCTGAACTGACGGCCCCACGGCCGGACGGTCGGTCGGCCTGCTTGTTGTTGATTCGATAGAAAGACGAGTCCTCCACGAATTCCAGATTCTGCGATTCTACCAGACCGCGCAGCAGCGCCAGTAGACGCACGCGATCCACAGGGCCCGGTGTCTCGAGCGTCACGCGGACAGGCTGAATCGGCCCGACGAGGACCGGCTTGGGTAGATAACGACCGATGGCTTGAATCACGGCGCGTATATCCGTCTCGACGAATCGCACCACAATACTGTCATTTGTGAATCGGACGCCGCTGGTGTCCTGAGCCGCGAGTGGGGCGCCAAGCATGAGCATGGACAATGCCATTGCCGCCCTTCGCCGCCGCAGTACCATGCCGCCGCCGTACCACGCCGCCCTCAGTTCTTCCACGGTTCCCTCACCTCCAACACCCAGGTGGTATCCATTCCGGCGATCACGACTCGACCGTTACCGATTTGTTTGACCTGAAGGCCGGCCACGACGTCCCCGACGCGCATGACGCGCGATCCCTCGACACCGGGGAGGCCCTCGATGACCGCTGAAGGCTCCGCCCCGGTGACCACACCCACGACGATTAGTGCGGGACGCTGCGGAGGCGGTGCGAGCTGTTCTGCCAGCCGCAGCGGGTCGTACGGAGGAAGCGCGGGCCGCCGCCCTATCCGAAACGGGTCCCGGGACACGATAGCGTTCACCGACTCCGCGCCGACTCGGCGCACAGCCTCCGGCACGCCGCGCCCGACCTCTGCAACTGCCGACGGCGACAGGCTGACGCGCGCTAATGGCCAGGCCAAAAGCCGGGCTACGGCGAGCAGCCCGAGAACCAGGCCGAGGATCAGCGTCAGGCGTACGTAATTCGGGTTCACGTCTCCGGTTTCCCGTTTCTCGTTTCCCGCGGTTTCACGTACCATCCGCTCACCGTCATCTCGATCTTCAGGATCTCCGGGCCGCGCGTTGCCGCTCCGGGCTCCGGCGCCTCTACTCGCAGCTCGTCCAATTTCAGCACCTCATCGCCGGCATCGATGGCGCGCAGCAGCGAGATGAGGCCGCGCACGTCGGTCTCCAGCTCAGCATGCACTCGCACGCGTCCCAGACGGCCGTCGCCGCTCGAGTCGGGCAACGCGTCGACCCGTTCCACCCTCGCCGGCGCGCGTGACGCAGCGAGGTTCATCCTTCCAGAGAGATCCGCGCCCGCTTCGGCGGGAGTCGAGCCCGACAGCACCTGCGGGGCGAGCGCGATGAGCGCCTGCGACAGGACCGCTGCCGAGTCGCGCAGCCTGGGAAGCGCCGCCATCTCGTCCCGCGTCCGCGCGAGGAGTTGAGAGCGTTGGTCGAGCACCTGATAGGCACCTGTAGCGCGACGCACCCCCGCCGGCACCACGCCCAGGACCATGACGGCGGTGCCGATGACCAGCCCGCCCACGATCAACGCGCGGCGATCTCGGGGAATCATGGGCCAGCCTTCCCAAAGAGGATCGTGAATCGCTCCCAGTCGTGGCCGGCCAGCGTCTCGCGCACGACGGCGCCTTCGATTCGCGGCGTGGCCACCGCGCGGGTCCGCTCGACCGCGGCCAGCACATCCGCCGCTCGACGTCCTGCGCCCGCCACCACGCCCGAACCGTCGGCCCGCCAGGTGTACGCGGTGAGCACCGTCGAATCGGGAAGCGCACCGCTCACCCGTGCGAGCGTGGCGAGCGCCTGCCCACGCGCACGACGCGCCTCGGCGAGCCCCTGCACCATCGATTCTGCGGTGCGCATCTCGCGTCTCACATCACGCAGCGCCGCGAGCGGCGCGTCCGCGGCTGCCAATTCCGCCTCGACCGCGCCGCGTTCGATCACGAGGCGAGCACCAAACAGCACTCCTGCCAGCAGCCACGCGGCGAGTGCGGCGACGCCGAGCCGCACGACGGCCCGCCGGCGCACCCGCGCGCGCACCGCGCGCTCCGCAGTCGGCAGGAGCTGCAGTTGTGGTGACGTGCCGGCGGGGGTGATGCGCTCGACAACCAGGCCCGCCTCCCTCGCACCGGCGACAATCGCGAGCACCAGCGGTTCCTCCACTGCGGCCGCATTGGTGACGCGACCGTTACCACTCGTGACCCACACGGCGTCGGTCACCAGGGCTGCCCCGTTGCGCCGGAAGAACCGCCCGGCCTGATTCGCCACGAGCGCGGCGAGCTCCCGGTCACGAACCGGTGGGAGATCGGTGAGCGTCCGTGTCTGCGCCGGCGGCCGCTCGAGGGTCGCCTCCAGACGCCGGCACCGCACCGCCGGCGCCGCGGCGAGCCGCGCCAACACCTCGGCGAGATCGTCGGGCGATTCGTACGTCGCGTCTCCCGCCCAGATCACCGCGCCCCCCCCCGCGCTGCGCGCTTCCGCGCGAACGCGCGAATCGCCCACGACGACGTGCAGCACGGGCGAACGCGCGAGCTTCACTCGGTCTCTCGGCGGATGATGGCGAGGCGGCCGGGCACCGGCACCATCGTGAGCGTCGCGCGTGCCACAATCGCCGTGCTGCGCACTCCGCCCTCGACCGTGGCGATCAGTTGTGGCGGCGCGAAGACGGCGGCACGGACAAACTCGGCGTAGCTGTTGAGAAGAATGGTCCGCGAGGAGCGCGACACCGCACCGGCCAGCTCGTCGGCGCTCTGCAACCGCCGCGCGTCGCGTCGTCCTATCAGGATGAGCACCGTTTCTTCGGTCACACCCGTCAGGGTGAGCAGCACTTCGCGAGGCGCCGCGTTGACATTGATGACGCCCGTACCGCGAGTCGTCACGTAGGCTGAGAGCCGAGTCACCATTGAGGAATCAAGGCCCGGCACCTGGCGCACGTCGTAGATCGTTCTGCTTCGGCGGAGCGCGACGACCGAGTCTGCGATCGCTACGTCAACCCCAACCTGGGCAAAGAGCCGCGCGAGCACGTCCCGATCGGCGGTATTGAGATTCACTTTGCCGGACGGGTCGTGGATCGACGCCCGGCACCACGTCCCCCGTCCCAGGTCGATGGGCTCGAGCGCACGGACAGAGGCATCGGCGGCAAAGCGGGCCAACAGGATCTCGCCACAGGCTTCGCGGGCCCATTCCGCCCGGGCAAGGAGCACGCGGTTTCTGGTGGTTGTGCTGCCGATGCGCGCAACGAGCAGGCCCGCCCCGGTGAGCGCCGTGAGAGCGGTGATGACCCACAGGACAGCAAGCAACGCAAAACCGCGGCGGCTCATCCGCGCTCCTTCACGAGGAACAGGAGCGTGTCCACACATCCCGCATCCCGCTTCCCGCATCCCGCGACCCGGATGCGCACCGCGAGCGGAGCGCTCACCGGTGAGATCCACTCCCGCACCCACTTCGAATCAGCACCGGGCTCGAGCAGGTAATCGAACGCGAGGTCACCGACGCCATCCGCGAGCTCGAGTGACGCGCCGCCGCTCGTCCCGACGAACCGGTTGCCATCCAGCGACAGCGTGGTCGGCACGTGCTCAAACCAGCCCCCGGAGGACAGCTGCCACGATGTGAAGGACGCCCGGTCCGCTCGTCCCTCGAACGGTGGCTCGAGCGAGAGAAACGTGGCTTTGAGCCAGCGGCGCGCATTGGCACTGCGATCGAGACGCTCGCGGGATGCTTCGACCGCCTTCGCCCCGTCGGCAACGCCGGTGAAGATTCGATGTGCCGCAACGATGACGAGGGTCGAAATAACCACGGCCACCATCACCTCGATGAGCGTGAAACCCCGGGCTGATAGCCCGGGCTCGGCGCTGTGTGCGCAAACCCGGGCTAAGAGCCCGGGCTCGGCATTGCGTGCGCCCTGTACAGGGCGCACAAGAGCCGAGCGCGCCCTCTTAGGGCGCGAACACGACGGCGCTGATCTCATCGGTCCTCCTCTCGCCGATACACCACGGTCACGAGATCTTCGACCTGCGGAGACCGTTCCTGAATCAGCGCGATGCGGTACAGCGTCCGCTCCGGTCGCTGGACAGCTACGATGAATTCCCCGATCCGCCGGCGACCGATGCGCTGATCGAGCTCGCGACGGTTGAGGAGTGTCAACGCCGTCAGCAGCCGTTCCTCGTTCGCGAGCCTGCCCTCGCGCTCGCGGGCCTCGCGCTCCGCGCGCAGGCCCGCGCCCACGATTTCGGTCAGCGCTATTCCCGCCGTCGCGAGGATTACAATCGCGACCATTACTTCGAGCAGCACGACGCCGCGGTCATTGCGCATGGGGAATTCCGGTCAGCGGGTCGACATTCGCGCCGATCGCGCGGCCATCGGGCAAGAACAGCACGCCGTGAGAGGTGCGCCGCTCGCCGGACTGAATCGCCTCCGCGCGCGCACGTCGCATTTCCGTTACCGACTCCGTCTCTCGCGGGACCCTCAACGAGGCCAGCGCGAGGCCACTCACCCCGAACAGGACGCCCAGCACGGTCAAAACAACCAGCAGCTCGACCAACGTGACGCCCCGCGCACGCATCAGACGCCAGGCCTCAACGAGTACACCGCCTGCAGCAGCGCCGCCGCCGTAAACGCGACCAAGCCGCCAAATGCCACGATCAACGCCGGCTCCAGAGCGGTCACGAGCGCCCGCAGGCCTCGTTCCGCCTCCTGCGCCGCGAGATTTCCGGCACCCAAAGCCATCTCCGCCACTCGTCCGCTCGACTCGCCCACCATCATGAGCTGGAGTGCGCTCGGCGTCAGCGCAGCTTCACGCTCCAACGCGAGCGCGAGCGGTGCGCCCTGCATCACGCGTTCCCTGCTCCGCGCGAGCCGCTCGGCGATCGCGAGGTCGCCCGCCGCCTCCCGCGCCGCGTCCAGGGCCGGCAACAGCGGCATACCGGCGCGGAGCATGCCGCCCAGCGCGCGCATCACGCGCGCGGTCGCAAGCGCTCGGCGCACGGACCCAATGAAGGGGATTCGCAGCAGCGCTTCCTCGAGCCGCTTGCGTCCCGCCGGCCGGCGGACCCACTCGATGGCGGACCACGTCGCGGCAACGGTGACTAGGAGCAGCGGAATCCAGAAGCGCGACAGGAATTGCGACGTGCCGAGCAGGACGCGAGTCGCGGGTGGCAACTGCTGTCCCAGATCGCCGAGGATCGCCGCGAAACGTGGGACGACGACGGTCGTGATTACCAGCACCGATGCCACTCCCGCGACGGCCAGGAACAGTGGATATGTCAGCGCCTGGCGCACGCGGCCGACGAGATCGGCCTCCTGCTCGAGATGCGCGGCGACCTGATCGAGCGCGGTGCCGAGCTGGCTGCCTCGCTCCCCAGCGCGCACCATGCCGATGACGAGCCCGGGCACGACGCCGCGCCCCATCGCAAGCGCGTTCGCGAAGCTGGCGCCTTCGCGCAGTCGTTCGCGCGCCGTGGCCAGCGTTTGGCGTAGCGGTCCCGAAGCGAGCGGTTCACTTGCGGCGACGGCGCGCTCGAGGGGAACGCCCGACGAGACCAAGGCCGCAATGCCGCGAAACACGATCGCCAGGTCCCGGCGGCTGGCAGCCGCACGGTGGGCCTCCGCTGCCTCCGCGACGGCAATCGGAAACAGCCCGCGGCTCGCGAGTGTCGCGGATGCCTGACCGTAACTGTCGGCTTCGATGGCGCCGGTGACGATCGCGCCGTCCTGGCGCGCCGCTCGATAGGAGTATGCGCTCATGGCCGCCGGCTGCTGTCCCACGAGGT
>DASPXJ010000084.1:0-21707 GCA_035637355.1 Gemmatimonadales bacterium | reverse complement strand
ACGACCGAGGCGCCGAGCAACGCGCCCACCGCGCGGACGTCGAGTGGCTTGCCTTTCAAGGCGAACGTCGAGGTGCGCGACGACACCCGCAACCCGGCGATCTTGGCGAGCGCGTCGATGAGCTCGTCCGTTATGCCGTCGCTCAAATACTCGTTCTCGGCATCGGAGCTGGCATTGACGAACGGGAGCACGGCGATCGAACGGGTGATCGCGGGAGTCCGCCCCACCTGCGGCGTATCGGCCGCCAACAGCGCGGACACGAATTCCGCGGCACTGTTGATGCGCTGATCGGGGTTCTTCTCGAGCGCCTGGATGATCGTCCGCTCCACCGCGAGCGGCACTTCGGGCCGGAAGGCGCGCAGCGGCCGCGGCGACTCGGTCACCTGCCTTGCCATTACGGCGCGAGGGCTGCTACCCCGAAACGGGGGCTCACCGGCGAGCATCTCGTACGCGACGCAGGCCAGGCTGTAGACGTCGCTGGCGGCACCCAGGTCCGCCTGGCCGCTCGCCTGCTCGGGACTCATGTATTCCGGCGTGCCGACCGCGAGTCCGACTTCGGTGACCCGCTCCTGAGTCTCCGCATCGCAACAGGCGCGTGCGACGCCGAAGTCCGCCAGCACGGCGTGGCCATCGGCGAACAGGATGTTCTCGGGCTTCACGTCGCGATGCACAAAACCGTTGCGGTGGGCGAAGTCGAGGCCGGCGCCGACTTCCTGCGCGATGCGCAATGCATTCGTCAGCGACAAGCTGGTGCGCCTCCGCGAGCCGCTCGCGTAGCGAGCCGCCCGGGACGTACGGCTGGACGTAGTACAGGAGACCACCGGCGTCGCCGGAGTCGATCAGCGGCACGATGTGCGGATGGGAAAGCCGGGCCGCGATGCCGATCTCGCGCAGGAATCGCTCCGTGCCCAGCGCGGCGGTGATCTCCGGCCGCAGGACTTTGATCGCGACTTTGCGGCCGTGCTTTTTTTCTTCGGCGAGGTAGACGGTGGCCATGCCGCCGCGGCCCAGCTCACGCTCGACGGTGTAGCGATCGGCGAGTGCGGCGGCGAGCGGAACGGCCTGCTGGCTCACGCGACGCCCAACGCGCGGAGCATCCACAGCGTCAGCAGCGGTCCCAGCGCGAGCAACCCGATGGCCATAGCAAAAATGCCGGAGAGGACCAGCACCACGAACCAGCGATCGGCGCGCTCGGCCCGGACCGGCGCCGCGAGATGCCGCTCCAGCAGGGCCACGTTCCGAAGATTGGCTTTCCAGGCGAAGTCGAACGCGTCCCCGAGGTACGGAACGGCACCCAATCCCGCATCGAGCGCCACGTTGCCGGCCATCCGCAACAACGTGGCACGTGATGCGCCCAGCCGGACCGCTTCTACGAGGATCCACCCGGCAAGGACGGCGCCAGCCGCGTCACCGACGGCGGGGAGCAATCCGAGGATGGGATCGAGACCGAATCGCAGGTTGGTGCCGGGAATGCGAATCCCGGCATCCAGCCAGTACGCGAATTTGGAAACAGCGGCGAAGTTCACTGCGAAGCTGGGGCGGGAGGACTCGAACCTCCAACTTCCCGGTTAACAGCCGGGCGGTCTGCCAGTTGACCTACACCCCAAAGGAAGAGTTGCCGGACGCCAAGAAACCAAGTTGCAGTCCACGTCTCAGTACTTCAAGCCCGCCTTCTCCGCAAAACTCTTCACCGCCTCCTGCTCTTCCGCGCTGAGCTTCTCGGGCAATGTGACGTGCGCCTCCACGTACATGTCGCCGCGCCGGCCATTCCTTTCGATGCCGTGCCCCGGGATGCGGAATTTCTGGCCATGCTGCGTTCCCGCTGGAATCCGTAGGACCACGCGCTTGTCATCGAGGGTCTTCACCTTGATGCGCGAGCCCAGCAGGGCCTGCGCGAGATTGATCGGCACGACGCCGATGAGATCGAGCCCTTCGCGCCGGAAGAAGCGGTCGGGGGCTACATGGATCTGCACGATCAAGTCGCCGCGGCCTTTGGGCCCCTGATTCTTGAGGCGCAGGCGGGCCCCCTCCTCGACGGCGGGGGGAATTTCGACGTTGACGCGCTTCTCGACGCGCAGTTCGCCGCTCCCCTGACACGTCGGGCAGCGCTGCGACGGAACGGTGCCCTTCCCCCGGCATACCGGACACGGACGATTGACGGCAAAGCCGCCCTGCCCGAACGAGACCGTGCCGCGGCCCTTGCACTCCGGGCAGATGTTGACCGTCGCGCCTTTCGCGGCGCCGCTGCCGCCGCACGTCGGGCACACCTCCGGCATCGCAAGGGTGATCGGCACCGTCCCGCCCAGTGCCGCCGTGCGGAACGGAATCGTGACTTCGGTCTCGGTTTCTTCGAGCTCCGCTTCCCGCCCCGCCGCTCCTCCACGCCGGCCGAAGATGGATGAGAAGATGTCGCCCAGGCCGCCGAGATCCGAAATGTCGAAGTCGCCGCTGTCCTCCGGCGCACCGCGGCCGCGCCGGGCACCGCCCCCCCCCCCTCGCCCCCCCGCTCCGCCGCCAGGACCCGCGAATGCCCCGTAGCGGCGCAGCTGGTCGTACTTCTTGCGCTTCTCGGCGTCGCTCAGCACGTCGTGCGCCTCGTTGATCTCCTTGAAGCGCTCGGCGGCCTGCGGGTTGTTGGGATTGCGGTCGGGATGGTGCTGCTTCGCCAACCGCCGGAAGGCCTTCTTGATGTCGTCGGTCGTGGCGGTTTCGGCGACTCCCAGCACCTGATAGTAGTCGCGCTGTGCCGCCATTACTTGCCCTGCCAGGTGAGCACGACGACGCGGGCCGGGCGCAGCAACGTTTCGCGCATCTTGTAACCGGGTTGCACCACCTGGCCTACGGTGTGGTCTTGCTCCGGTTTCTCGGCAGGTTGGGTCGTCACGGCTTCGTGCACCTGCGGATCGAACGGCACGCCCGCCTGGTCGATGCGGGTCACCCCGGCAGTCTCGAGCTCCTTCCACACTTTGCGCACCACCAGGTCCACACCGTCGTGCAGCGTCTTGGCGTCGATAGCCGCGGGATCGATATGCGCAAAGCGCGACAAATCGTCGAGCGCGTCCGCGAGTCGCGCGACCAACTCCGCCTGTGCGCGCGCCCACGTCTCCGCGCGCTCCTTGATCGTGCGCTTGCGAAAGTTGTCGTACTCGGCAGCGAGCCGCAGATGTCTGTCCTTCCAGGCGTCCAGCTCGGACGGTTCGGTCGCCGGCGCAACAGGCGCAGCAGGAGTCTCGACCGCTTCCCCCCTATCGGGGTCGAGCGCGGGAACGGGCGGTTGGTGGGGGCGCGGATGTTTGTTGGTCATAAGGGAACTTTCGGTCTGGCAACAAGATACCCGGAGGCAGTTTGTCTGGAAAGCGCCCCAGGTGCCGCACCTATTCCCTGCTGGGATCGCGATCCGAGCGACGATATGTCGCAATGAAATGCGTCACGTCCGCCATCACGCGTGGCACAGCGAGCAGCTCATGCGGGAGCTCCGCGTACCAGTTGAGCTGCGCACGCGGCGCGAGATCGTCGGCGAAGCGGCGGGCAACCGCGGCGTCGATCACCCGATCCTCGCCTGCAAGCAGGAGCAGCAACGGGCGCTCGATGCGCTGAGCGTCCGCCAGTACTGCATGCTGCGCCCACTGCAGCTCGGCCCGCGCGCCGGCCGTCATGTAGCGGCTTCCGGTTCCCGTCGGCAGCGTCGGCCACAGATCGGCGAGCCTCGCGGCAACGCGTTTCCACGCCGCGGGCCGCCGGCGCCACGCGAGCCAGGGACTCGAGATGACGGCGGCCGCGGGAGGCTCGCCCGGCTGCGTTTCGAGGTAGCGCAGTACCACCAGGCCGCCGAAACCATGGCCCACCAGGACCTGCGGGACCTCGTGTCGCGGGCGAACGGCACGACGAAACGCCTGTAGATCGCCAAGCAACTGGCTGAAGCGGGAGAGGTGACCGCGGCGGCCACCGGAGCGGCCATGCCCGCGCTGATCGAGGAAGTAGGCGGCGTAGCCGGCATCGCGGAGCTGCATTCCCGTCGCGGCCGATGGCTCTCCCGGTTTCGCCGGTTCGGGATCCCAGTCATGCAGAAACAGGACGGCCACGCCGGGGTGGGTGGCCTCGTAGGCGTCGTAGACGAGGGGCGTGCCGTCGGGCGCATTGACGTGGTTCACGGCGCGCCCGCGATCAGACGGCGCAGCAAGTCGAGGGCGGCTTGCGACGCCCGCGCGCGTATCTCGCCTCGGTCACCGGGGAAGATGCGCCGCAACGCCCGGACGTCGGCCCCGTAGCGCGCGGCCAACCACACGGTCCCCACCGGCTTCTCCGCCGTCCCGCCCGTCGGCCCCGCGATCCCCGTGACGGCCAGTGCCGCATCCACCGCGAACTGGCGCTGCACGCCCTCGGCCATCGCGCAAACGACTTGCTCCGACACGGCGCCGTGCTTGTCGAGCAGCTCGGGGCGAACATCCAGGGTCTCGCTCTTCAGCACGTTGTCGTAGGCGACGACCCCTCCGATGAAGACATCGGAAGCGCCGGGAACGGCGGTGATCCGACCGCTCAACAGGCCGCCCGTGCAGGATTCCGCGACTACCAGGCGCGCCTTTCGCGCGCGGAGCTGCGCCAGAACAACCGCAGCGAGGTCGGCCCCATCTTCGCCGTAGCCGTCCTCGCCGGCTCGCTCGCGCAGCTGCGCCGTCGCCGCGGCGAGACGGCGCTCCGCGTCATCGGCGCGCAGTCCCCACGCCGTGACACGCAGTTCCACGCCTTCAGTCGATGGCAAGTAGGCGAGCGTCAACGGCGCGATGTCGTCCTCGATCGCGCCCACGCGCTCGGCGAGCGCCGACTCGGCGACGCCGGTGGTGCGCACGGTGCGCGATCGCACTACCAACCCCGAGCTGCGCTCGGCGAGCCGGGGCAGCACCTCTTCGGCCAGCAGCCCGCGCATTTCCGACGGCACGCCGGGCAGCATCACGACCACCCGGCCGCGGTCTTCCACCCACAACCCCGGAGCCGTGCCCCGAGGGTTCGCCAGGACGGTGGCGCCGTCGGGGACTTCGGCCTGGGTGCGATTCACCGCGGGCATGGCGCGGCCCAGCCGCCGGAAGCGCTCCTCGAGCGCGCGCAGCACCGCGGCATCCAGCCGCAGTGGCTTATTGAAGAGCGCCGCAACTTCCTTCTTGGTCATGTCGTCGCGGGTCGGGCCGAGGCCGCCGGTGGTGATTACGAAGCCGGTGCGGTCCAGCGCTTCGGCCACCGCGGCGCGAATCGCGTCGGGCCGGTCGGCGACGCAGCTGTGCCGGACGACTTCCACGCCCGCGCCCGCCAGGGCCCGTCCCAGCTCCGCGGCATTCGTGTCGATGATCTGGCCCAGTAGCAGCTCGCTGCCGATGGTGACGACCTCGAGCTTCACTTGCCGACTTTGAGGAGTGTCCGGTAGCGGTAGAGGTAGACGAGGAGGGAATACACGGTGAGCACGATGGCGCCCGCGAGCGTGACCGCCACGAACCAGCCGTGGAACTGGTCCCAGAAGTTGCGGAAGGCTCCGGCCAGATGCATTTCGGCGATCGCATCCTTCCAGGCGAACCAGGCGATGGTCGCGCCGATGAAGATGTTCTGGACGACGGCCTTCAGCTTCCCCGCACCCATCGCGGGAATCACGATCCCGCGGCGCTTGGCGAAGAAGCGGAACGCGGTGATGAGCACCTCCCGTCCCACCAGGAGGAGCGCGACCCAGACCGGGAAGCTCCCCCACCATTTGATGCGATAGTCCACGAGGATCGTCGGGTGGCGCGTCATCCAGAAGATCGGGATCAGGGTCGCGAACAGCAGCAGCTTGTCGGCGATCGGATCGAGCAGCATGCCGAGCTCGCTGATCGAGCCGTAGCGCCGCGCCAGATAGCCATCGACCAGATCCGAGAACGCGGCGATCAGGAAGACCACGAACGCGATGACTTTGGGCCAGTATCCGGAAATGAACGGCAGCAACGCGATCACCGGCGTAAGGCTAATACGCGCCAGCGTGATGATGTTGGGCAGGGTCCACCGCATCGCGACGACTCTCAGCTCAGCGTCTTGAGTACCAGCTTGCTCACGGCTTTCAGCGTGTCGAACACGCCGTCCCCGCGGACCGCCACCGCCTCGTGATAGGCCGCGTGGCCGACCCACTCGCCCCCGACTTTGTCGACGAGGCTTTCGCCCGGATGCGCCGTGTCGGGCGTCTGTTTCTGGCGCGCGGCGTCCTCGATGGGCCACCCCGGATTGAGCGACGCCTGCAGGTCCTTGATCGGTGCCGCGTTGGGCAGGTCGCGCTTGTTGTACTGAATCACGAACGGAATCTTCGTCAGATCGTAGCCGTACTCCGCCATGTTGTCGTACAGGTTCTGCATCGACTCGACGTTCGCCTCCATGCGCTCGATCTGGCTGTCGGCGACGAACACGATGCCGTCCACACCCTTGAGGATGAGCTTGCGGCTGGCGTTGTAGTAGACCTGCCCGGGGACGGTGTACAAGTGGAAGCGCGTCTTGAAGCCGCGAATCGTGCCGAGATCGACCGGTAGAAAGTCGAAGAACAGCGTGCGCTCGGTCTCGGTGGCGAGCGAGATCATCTTGCCGCGCGTGTTGGGCGAGACCTTCCCGTAGATGTGCTCCAGGTTGGTCGTCTTCCCGCCGAGGCCCGGTCCGTAGTAGACGAGCTTGCAGTTGATCTCGCGGGACGCGTAGTTGATCATCGACATGGGCGCGTCCCTTTAACCGAAGAGTTTGTCAATTTCGTCTTCCGCCCCTTCGAGCAGGCCTTTTTGCTGGGCCTGGCCCGTCCCGACACGATTGAACATCTCCTCGAAGACCTTATTGAGATCGCCGACGACGGTTTTGGCTTTGAGCTTCACCAACCCCAACGTCGCGCGCTGATCGAACAGCACGACGAGAATCACGCGCTTCGCCACGTCCGCGAGGTACATCGACTCGCGCTCGCCCTGATGTACCAGCGACGCGAACTCCGCTTCGCCGATCATCTTTGCGAGCTGATCGTTGGCGCTGAAATCGGCGGCGGTCAGTGAGGCAAAAGCGGTCGGATCGAACTGCGGCGTTTCCCCGACGGTGGCGACGAGCTGGCCGTTGCGGTCGACGAGCAGCGCACAGCGGGCGTTCGAGTCACGCAGGAACGCCTGCAGGTGCGTCTGGATTTGCTTGAAATCGTTCTCGTTGAAAGACCAGCTTGCAGCCCCGGCCATGCGCCTCCTAGAGGTGGGTCAGGGAGTCAGTCAGTCTCGGACATCTCGCGCCGGGCCGCAAGCGCCTGGGCAATGGTCACCGCGTCCGCATACTCGAGGTCGCCGCCCACGGGCAAGCCGCGCGCGATCCGGGTGACCCGCACGCCGCTGGGCTTCAGCACCTGCTGGAGATATGTCGCCGTGGCCTCTCCCTCCATCGACGGGTTGGTCGCCACAATGACTTCCCGAACCTCCGAGCCGTTCGCCAGCCGCGCGAGCAGGCGGTCCACATGCAAGTCATCCGGCCCGATGCCGTCCAGGGGAGATATCCGGCCGCCCAGCACATGATAGCGGCCCCGATAGCGGCCGGCGCGCTCGATGGCACCGACGTCACCCGATTCTTCAACCACGCACAGTAGCGCCGCGTCGCGCCGCGGGTCGCGGCAAATGGGGCACGGATCCTCGTCCGAGAGATTGCCGCAGGCCCCACACGCCATGACCGTGCCACGGACGCGCCGGATCGCTTCCGCCAGCCGCTCCGCGGTCTCCGCGGGTTGCTTCAGCAAGTGGAACGTGAGCCGTTGGGCGGTTTTACGCCCGATCCCGGGGAGCTTGGCCAGCTCCGCCACAAGCTCTTCGATGGCGGACACGGATAGGCCGGGGGCGGGGGGCCTAGAGCGGCAACTGAAATGGGAACGGCAGACCCGAGGCCAGCTTCCGCACTTCGGCCTGATACAGCTCGGCCGCGCGCTTCTGCGCCTCCGCCACCGCGGCAAGCACGAGATCCTCGAGCATCTCGACGTCGCCCTGACTGACCGCCTGGGGATCGATCTTGATGCCGCGAATGTGCCCCCGCCCATCGACCGTGGCCTGGACCATGCCCCCACCGGCCGACACGGTCAGTGTCTGCTGCGCTAACTGCGTCTGGATCTCGGTAAGCCGCCCCTGCATCTGTTGGGAGAGCTGGAGCAGGCTAGATAAATCCGCCATACGTCGAAAGTTACCCCTCGTGAGACCGTTGGCAAGCTATTCGAGCAGCTCCAAATCTAATGCGTCCACAGCCGCGCTCAGGGTGGGATCCTTGGCGCGCAGACTCTTGAGGCGTTCGGCATTGGCCCCCTGCTCGGTGATGCGCTCTGGGGGCGCGGCGGGGGGTGTCGCACTGCCTGCGACGACCTTCACGCGCGGTGCCTCACTCACATAACGCCCCAGACTCTGCGCGATCACATCGCGCTGCCGCTCGAGCCCCTCGGCATGGATGGCGTGGCCGGGACGGAGGGTCACGACGCGGCCGTCGACGCCCACGACGTCCGCTTCCGCCAGCAGGCTGCCGAGCATCGGCGACTTCGCGCGGGCGTCGCTGATCACGTGTGCCCAAATCGACCGAACGTTGTCGAGGGTGGGTTCCAACTTCTGACCGGGGACGGGGGAAGAGGGAGGGGGGACGGGTACTGCTGGCGCAGGAACTGATGCGGGCGCGGTAGTACCCTTCCCCCGTCCCCCCTCCCCCTTCCCCAATGCTTCGATTACCTCCGACAGCTCCACAGTCCTATCGAGCATTGCCCATCTCAGAAGAAGTACCTCGACCAGCAGGCGCGTGTTGGCACTGCGGCTCAGACGCTCTTCGGAGTCGCTCAGAATCGTGAGCAAGCGGACGATGTCGCCGGGCGGCAGCTGCGGCGCGTACTCGCGCACGACGGCCAACAGGCCTTCCGTCATCCCTTCCGGCTGGCCGCCGACGCCGACAAGGAGCAAGGCGCGCAATGTCTCGGCGGCGCCGTTGACGAACTCGCCGAGGTCCGCGCCACCCTCGAGCAGCCGCTCGACGAGTGGGAAGACCCCGGCAGGATCCCGTCCCACGATGGTCCGGAGCATCTCGCCGTAGAGCTCGTCAGGGATCAGTCCCAGGACCTCGCGCACCCGACCGGCGGTGACCGGCCCTTCACCGAACGAGAGCACCTGGTCGAGGAGCGAGAGCGCGTCGCGCATCCCGCCGTTGGCGCTCTTCGCGATGAGATGCAGGGCGTCGTCCTCGACCGACAGCTGTTCAGCTTTGGCGACCTCCTTGAGGCGGGCGACGATCGCGTGCGGGCCGATGCGCCGGAAGTCGAAGCGCTGCAGCCGCGACAGGATCGGCGCGGCGGTGTTGGCGATCTTTTGCGGCTCGGTCGTGGCGAAGACGAACACGACCCGGGCGGGTGGCTCCTCGAGAATTTTCAGCAGCGCGTTCCACGCCTCGCGGGTGAGCATGTGGGCTTCGTCGACGATATAGACCTTGGATCCCGCCTCGGTGCTCGCGGCGTACATGGCCCGCTCGCGCAGGTCGCGCGCGTCGTCCACGCCCCGGTTGGACGCCGCGTCGAGCTCGACCACGTCCAGATTGGCGGCTCCGGTCCAGATGCGCCGGCACGGATCGCATTCGCCGCACGGCTCTCCTTCCCCCGCCGACGTGCGGCGCTCGCAATTCAGCGCCATCGCGAGGATACGGGCGGCGGTTGTTTTCCCGACGCCACGGGGTCCGGCAAAGAGATAGCCATGCGCCACGCGACCCTGCGCCACCGCTCCACGGAGCGCGGCGGCGACGTGGTCCTGGACGATCAAGTCCGTGAACCGCTTCGGTCGATACTTGCGGGCGAGGGCGATCATTGAGAACGGAATCTAACCTGGGTAGCTTTCCCACGCCCCAGGTCCGCAGGCTTTCCGCTCGTGAACCGCGTCAGGCCCCCGCAGGGAGCAGCGCTAAACGATGCCGGGATTCGTTGCGGGGTGCCTGGGGCAATTTACTGGGCCACGGTCAACCGCCAACGGTCAACCGACGCACAGCGGTTAACAGGAATCAGCGACAGTCCACTTTTCCCGGCGCGGCCCTCGGTGGCACCGTCACTGTCAAGTATTGGCGCATCCCGTTCCCGATCACGGCGAGGCTCGTGGTCCCTGCCTGATCGGGCTTCAGCACCACGACCCCAGACACGCTGTCCTGCGCCACGCGGACCACCCGGAAGATGCGCGCGTCCGCGACGGCCGCGCGCAGTCCGAGCAGCGGTGTCGCATTGGCAAAGCCATCCTGCGCGGACACGCGCAACGTGACACTCGAGTCGGGGCGGATCGCGAATCGGGTGGCGACGCTGGCCTGGCCACACAGCACGACGAGCTGCGCCGCTGCTCCCGCCGCCACGTTGAAGGCGACTTGTTTCTCGATCACGCCGATCGAGGCGATGACGGTCGCCAGGCCGGCACGCTCGCCTAACGTCACGCCGACGCGAGCCTGTCCCGCCGCATCGGTCAGCGCGGCAGCCGGCTCGATGCGCGCATTGATCCCCGTGAACGCGACGGCCTGACGCGACAGCGGTGCGCCCGCCGAGTCGCGCGCTTCAAACACGAGCGCGCGCGGCAGCTGGGCACCCGCAGAGCCGCGCTGGCCGCCACCTGACAGGAAGCCCGAACGCGTGGCGGAGGCGATGGAGGAGGGTGGAGGGCGTGGAGGTGGTGGAGGTTGGCGAGGTACCGGCCGCGTCGCCGAACGGCGTGCGCAATCATCGACGGCCGCCAGCAGCGCCGCATCCGCACCCAGCAACCTGAAATCGTGGCGATCGCGGTCGGTGGGGTCGAACGTCAGGCAGTTACGTCGAACGAGCTGTCTGAGCTCCGCGGGCGCCATCACCGAGCCGGAAAGCAGGCGCACCAGATCACTCTTGCGGAGCGGCGCTGGCCCCGCTCCGCCCGCCTGCATCGCGAGCAGCAAGACGAGCAAGGCGCTCACGGCCGCGGGCACCCCGAGTTGTCGAAGCGTCGCGAAACCGAGTCCACCGCCGCGTACAGCGCCTGATCCCGCACCGCCCGCCGCTGATCGAACGCCGCCACGCGCGCCCGTCGCTCCGTGCTATACGTGATCCACAGGTTTTCGACCGACACGAGGCCGGTGGCGAGTCCGGCGCAGTCCACCTGCCCACTCGCGAAGAGGCGCGCCCGATCCTGGAAATTGCGCACCGCCCGTGTCAACGAGTCGCTCAGGCGGTCGAACCGCGCGAACGGTGATACGACCGGCTGTGGGGCCGGAGGCGGCGCCGGGCGCGGCTGGGGTGGCGGCGCGGGCGGCGGCGCGGCGATAGGGGATGTGGCGGCAGGGGGCGCGCTCGCGGTTGTACGAGACGGACGACGCGGACCCGGCGGCGGCGCTGGGGTCTTCTGCGTCACGCGCGACACCAACTGCTTCGCCTTGTCGAGCAACCCCGCCCACGGCGGCGGCACGCCGGGATTGCGGAGCGCGAAGTACCAGTACGCGCCCGCTCCCACGCCCGCCAATAGCAGCAGCATCGCGAACCGCCGGAGCCAGGGCCCGCGGCGTTTGCGGCGGCGCACCTTGGTCGTGTGCTTTTTCTTCTCCTCGTCCTGCTCGAGCAGCCGGAACGTGTGGGTCGGCGTGCGCCGCGGCCCAGGCGCTGTCAGCGGCGGCGGCGGCACCGACGCCACCGATTCCGGTGTCACGGTCCAGGGAATGTCATCAATTGGCTTCCGCGCTGGAGGCGGCGGCGCTGGTGGAGGCTTCGGAGGGGGAGGTTCGTCGGGCACGAACACCGGTGCCGCCGGCCGAGTCTTCGCGGCGCTCTTACGCGGGGGCGGCGGCGGCGGCGGCGGCGGCTCCGGCTTCGGGGGCGGCGCCGGCTCATCGTCCGCACTGGTGCGGATGACGGGAATGTCGTCCGCACTCGAGCGCATGATGCGAAATCCCTTTTCGGGGGCCGGCGCCGGCGCGGTCTCCTGCGTCTCCTGCGTGTCCTCGACTTCGGCTTCCTCGTCTTCCGGCTCCTCCGCCTTGGTGGGCGGCGCTGCTTCCGGCTTTGGAGCGGGTGCCGGCTTTGGCGGTTTGGGCCCGGTCAGCGTCGGCCCGTATGCCTTGTAGTTCCGCCACGTAATAAAAGAACGCTTCTTGCCGTCCGGCTTGATCGAGTCGGGTTGGAGCAGCTCGTAAAATGGCAGCGGCGTCTTGTGCCAGTCGGCACTCTGCGTCGTACGAAAGAAGCGTCCCGTGACGCCGCCGGCCTCCGCTGCCACGAGAATCGCCACGTGCCACGGATCGGTGAAGAACTTCTCGTGCGTCTCGACGTCGTGCGTGGTGAGGAAGCCGCCCTGCCCCGGGTGGCTGTGGTACCAGCCGAGCAACGAGGCGGAGGCTTTCGCCAGCTGCTCCTGCATGCGATCCCACAACCGCGACACGACGACTTCCGTCTTATCGCCGTAGATCGCCTGGCTCAGCTTCAGCGTCTTGTCGATCACGGTGAACAGCACGCCCGTTTCCGGATCGCGGTAGAGGTCACCGATGAGAAAGCCGAAGATCGCCTGTGTCGGCGAGCTCTTGAGATGCTCCTGGAGTGCGATGACCGCTTCCTGCTGGAAAAAAATCGGATAGGGCGAGCGGCTCGATGGGCGCCCCGGGGCGGTCGTGCCCGGCGCGGCGGGCGGGTTCCACAGGATCGCCCGTTCCATCGGCATCGCCTGCGAGCGGGGCTCCGGGCGCGCGCTCACGCCAGCGTCTCCACGATGATTCGCGCCGCGCGTTCCACGTCCTGGCGGCCGACGTCGAGATGCGTGACGGCACGGAGCCGCCGCGGCCCCCACGGCGCGAGGCGCACACCGGCCGTCGCAAGGCGCGTCACAACCGTTTCTGGCGTATCGCGCTCGCGCAGCAGGTCGACCATCACGATGTTCGTCTCGGGGACGGACGGTCGGACGGCCGGACTGCCGGCAAGCAATTCCGCAAAACGGCAGGCGTTCGCGTGGTCCTCGCCGATCCGCGACAGGTTTTGATCGAGCGCGAACAATCCCGCGGCCGCAAGCATGCCCGACTGGCGCATCCCGCCGCCGAGGCGCTTGCGAATCTCCCACGCCCGCGCCCGCAGCGACTTCCTGAATCCGAGGCACGATCCGACGGGACAGCCGAGCCCCTTCGAGATGCTCACCATCACCGTGTCGGCGCCCTGCGTCAGGCGCGCGGGCGGCACGCCCATGGCAACCGCGGCGTTCCACAGGCGCGCGCCGTCCAGGTGGACCGCCATTCGCCACTCGCGCGCGACGCGAACCAGGGCATCGACCGCCGCCGCGTTCAGCACGCGGCCGCCTGCCGTATTGTGCGTGTTCTCGATCGCCAGTGCGGTGGCGCGCGGCACGTGCGGTGACGGCGCGCGTATCACGCCGCGCACCAGCTCGGGCGTCAGGAGGCCATCGGGTGTCGTGATCGGACGGATCTGGACGCCCGACAGCGCGGCGACGCCGGCGACCTCAGAGTGCACGAGGTGCGCGTTCGCTTCGAGCAGCAGCTCGGTGCCCGGTTCGGTGACCAGGGCGATGCCGGTCTGATTGGCCTGCGTCCCGGATGGAAAGAACAGCGCGTCTTCGGTGCCGAGCAGCGCGGCGATGCGCTCCTCGAGGCGGCGCGTGGTGGGGTCGCCGTCGAGGACGTCGTCGCCGACTTCGGCGTCCGCCATGGCGCGCCGCATCGCGGCCGACGGTTTGGTGACGGTGTCGGAGCGCAGGTCGATGACGTTCATCCGAGACGCACGCGTTGCAGGCGCCGCATGCGCATCAGATCGTATGTCTCCGCCACCTCGCCGCCCAGCAGGAACATGTAGGCCGTGTAGTAGATCCAGAGAATGAACAGCAGGAAGCCGATCAGGTTGGCGTCCGACGCCACGCGGTCGAACGTCACGAACCGCGCCACGTACAGCGCATAGAGGCGCTTCGCGATCTCGAAAGCCACGGCGCAAAACAGCGACGCGACCACGCTCGTGCGCCAGTAGATCCGGCGGCTCGGCAGGAACTTGAAGATCACGAAGAACAGCAGCGTGCTGAGCACGAGCGACAGCAGTTGGGAGAAGAAGCCCGGAGTCGAGGACGCGAACGCGTTGGCCAGGAACAGCGCCCCCGAGACGAAGACCATGGCGAGATCGATGAGCTTGGCGATGGGCCAGGGCCGGTTCTCCTCCGTGTCGAACACCTCGTTCAGGGCCGCCCGCAGTCCCCCGAACATACGGGTCGAGAACCAGAGGAACAGGGGCGCCGCCAGGACGGTGATGTGCCCGCGGCGCGCCACCAGGTCGGCCAGCCCGCGCTCGATGAACCCGAACGTGCCGCCCTCTCCCCCGCTCGACTCGGGGAGAAACCGCTCCAGCAGCTCATGGACATTCAGCTGGTGGATGGCGAGCTGGTATTGCACGAGATAGCCGACGACCGCGAGGACGAGCCCGACGAACGGAATGGCAGTGAGCAGGATGTCGAAGGAGAGGGCGCCGGCGAGAAAGGGGATGTTGTCTTCGTACGCGGCCTCGAGCGTCCGCCGGACGACGCCGGTGACCGTGCGATGCCAGCCGCCCTCACGATTCACGCGAGGGGCTCGTCCTCCTCCTCAGACGCGGGGGCGCGGGGGGCGGGGGGGGCGGGGGGCACAGGCGGCCGTGATGCACGGGCGCGGCGGCGGCGGGCCGCCTCGAGCCGGCGGCGCAGCTGCTCGCGCGTGGTGATCTCCGGTTCCTCGTCTTCCTCCTCGTCCGACGTCTCGGCCTCTTCCTCTGCTTCCTGCAACAGCCCGCGCACCTCATCGACTTTCTCTTCGGCCAGCTCCTTGAGATTGCGCAGTCCCTTCGTCACCTTGCGGCGCGTATTTTCGCCCCCCTCGGTGGGCGCAAACACGAATCCCGCCACCGCGCCGAGCACGATCCCGAACAGGAACGCGCCGAATCCTCCACTGCGCTCGCTCATTCGCCCGCCTCCGCGTCATCCGGTGCCGATACCAGCGCCGCTCGTGGAGCAGCGTGGGACACGAGTTTCGGTTTGACGTAGCGGTCGGTGGCGGCGCGCGTGCCTTTAACTCGCAGCTGCTCGAACAGGAAGGTGAACGTCTTCTCGAGGTCCGCGCCGATCGCCGTCCGCACGTCCGGGGGTAGATCCCAGAACCGCCGCTTGAACGGCCCGATCGCTTTCTTGCGGCTCTTGTAGATGAACTGCTCCTCGGTGTCGCCCTTCTTCCATTCGTCCTTCGCCTCGCGCTTGACCCATTCGTTCACTTCCCGGCGCAGGTCCCTGGGCAGCGCGGGATGATCCATGACGATCGTCTGGAAGTTCGTCGCCAGGTGGATCTCGACCGCCTCGCACTCGGGGAATCTCGAGAACGCCTCCGGCGGCAGCGTCGACGCGCCGTGCTGCACCGCGCCGCCGAGCCCGTACTTCGTGCGCGCGGCCTGCGACAGCGCCCGTAACGTGTCGAGGTCGAGCTGCACTTTCGCGATCGACCCGTCGGGCAACACGACGCCGCCGTGGCTCGTGCCGGTCTGCACCGAGATCTTGGAAATGCCTGCGTACGTCCCGAGACGCTTGAGCGTGCGGTTGTAGCCCTCCATGAACGCGTCGAGCTCGTGCACGTCGCTGTTCTTGCCGCCGACTTCGCCGATCTCGGCGCCGACGGAGACGGTCACGTCGTCCGGCTCACGGTCGCGAATGAATTGCGTCAGCTCGGCGGCGCGCTCGTAGTTGGTGCGCTGCTGCTCGTCGAGGTTGGGCTTGGAGAGGTCGACCAGCGTCGAGGTGTCGACGTCGATGTTGTAGAAGCCGGCATGCAGCTCTTCCTCGATCAATGCCTTGAGCGCCTGCAGCTCGGCAGCGGGGTCGGCGGCGTATTTCTTCGCGTTGACCTGGACGTGATCACCCTGAATGAACAGCGGCCCGGTGAACCCCTCGCGCAGCGCGGCGGCCGTCATCACGGCGACGTACTCGGCGGGCCGCTGGTCGGTGTAGGCGATCTCGCTGCGGGCGATCTCGCAGATGATCGCCCCGGCGTCGAGCTTCTTGGCCGCGCGGAAGATGGCGCGCCCCGCGTCGTACGAGAGAATCCGCACGTTCATCGCCGGCGTCGTGAACGGCGGCACTTCGCCGCGCCCCCGCGCCAGGTACAGCTCGTGGATCGATGCGGGCCGCACGCCGGCCTTCTGCCCCATCTCCCAAATCATCCAGCGCGCGTGCGCCTTCTCGTCCTCGGTCCCGAACACAGCCCGACGCACCAAGGCGTCAATGTCGGCGCTTTCCTTGAGCATGAGCGAACCGCCTCCTCGCGGCGGAATTTATGCCCCGTCTACGTCGATAACCAGCCCGTCGTACGCAGGCGCGATCCCGCGAGGCAGCTGCGCGGCGAGCGCCGCATGCGTGAATTCGTGCGTGAGATGCGTGAAGAACGTGCGCCGCGCGCCCACACGCTGTGCCGCCTCCACCGCTTCCGGAATCGACAAGTGCAGGGGATGGGGACGGGATAGCAACGCATTCAGTACCAGAACGTCGAGACCTCTCAGAGCCTCCATCACACTATCCGGAATCACCTTTACATCGGTGAGGTATGCCACTCCACCGACACGGTATCCAAAGACCTCCTGCTCGCCATGCGGCAGTGGCAGCGCGAGCACCGGGACGCCGGCGACCGCCGTGCTGACGCCGGGCTCGAGCACATGCGCCGCGAGCTCCGGCTTGCTCGTCATGGCGTGGACGACGATCGAGGGATCGAAGATGTACGGGAACCTGGCGACCAGCTCGGTCATCGTGGCACGCGAGCCGTACGCCGGCAACATTCCGCCGTGACGCACGGAGAGCGCGCGCAGGTCGTCGATGCCGTGCACATGGTCGGCATGGGCGTGCGTGAACAGGATCGCATCGACGTGGTCGATCGCCGCGGCGACGAGCTGCAGCCGCAGCTCGGGCGGCGTGTCGATCAGGAGGCGTTTGCCGTGTGTCTCGATGAGTGCGCCGCTGCGCGTGCGCCGGTCGCGCGGGTCAGCGGATGTACAGGTGGGACAGCGACAGCCGATCTGCGGCACCCCGAACGACGTGCCGGTGCCGAGCAAGGTCAGTCGCACGTCACACGACCTCGACCTTGATGAGGTTCGTGCTGCCCGACACGTCCCAGGGGACACCGGCGGTCATGACGATGCAGTCGCCAGACTTCGCGTATTGGCGCTTGAGAATCAGATCGCGCACCACGGTCAGCATCGCGTCGTAGCCCGGGACGCGGTCCACGAGGACGGGAATGACGCCCCACACCAGGGCAAGCTGGCGGTAGGTGGCGGACTCGGTCGTGACCGCCAGAATCGGCACGGGCGGGCGCAGCGCGGCGACTTTCCGGGCGGTGAAGCCGCCCTTGGTGAGGGTCACGATCAGCGGCGTCTTGAGCATGCGCGCCACCGCGAACGTGCCCCACGCAATCGCGTCTTCGGTGTGCACGCTTTCGCTCTCCCTGCGCCGCTCTTCCCGATGGCGCAGCGGATGGCGCTCCATTTCGCGGATGATCCGGTCCATCGCGCGCACGGCCTCCACGGGATACTGCCCCACCGCCGTTTCCGCCGACAACATCACGGCGTCGGTGCCGTCGAGGATCGCATTGGCGACGTCCGAGGCCTCGGCGCGGGTCGGCCGGGGCGCATGCACCATCGACTCGAGCATCTGGGTCGCCGTGATCACCGGTTTGCCCTGATGGTTCGCTTCGCTGATCAGCCGCTTCTGGACCAGCGGCACCTGCTCGAACGGCAGCTCGACACCGAGATCGCCGCGCGCGACCATCACGGCGTCCGAGACGGCCACGATCTTGTCGAGATTGTCGAGCGCGGTCGCCTTCTCGATCTTGGCGACCAGCTTGGTCGTGCCGGGGACGAGCTTGCGCAGCTCTTCGATGTCCTCCGGACGTCGTACAAACGACAGCGCGAGGTAGTCCACGCCGATCTTCACCGCATCCTGAACGTCCTCGCGATCCTTCTCGGTGAGCGCCGGCGCGGACACCTGCACGCCCGGGAGGTTCATCCCCTTGTGGGCCGTCAGCATGCCCCCATCGATCACGCGGCCGCGCACGCGCGGGGGCTCCACGGCCGTCACTTCGACCGATAGCAACCCGTCGTTCAGCAGAATGCGTGACCCCATCCGCGCGTCGTTGGCGAGACGGTCGTATGTCGTCGGCAGCTCATCCTCCCGCGCCTCGTCCTCGGGAGCAAAGACCAGCTCCTGTCCCGGTCGCAGCTCGCGGGGCGCGGGGAGATCACCCACCCGGATGCGGGGACCCTGGAGATCGAGCAGCACGGCGATGGGCATCCCCGCCTTCTCGGCGACCTTTCGAGCTGCTGCGATCCACCCGGCACGCGTCTCCGCTGTGCCGTGGGACGCGTTGATGCGCACGACATTGGCACCGGCCTGGAGGAGGGCCCTGATCGCGGACTCAGTGCCGGTGGCCGGTCCGAGGGTGGCGACGATCTTCGTGCGCCGGATCTGGGGGACATCTTTCGAGCGGTTATCCACAAATGCACGCAGGGTTGGAGATGTGGAAAAGTGGCCAGACTGGAACAGTGAATCTCAGCCGTTCGGGAAGCGACAGTACCTTCAGCGCAATCGACTTGAATCGCTTGAATTCACTACGTCTAAGGACAGCTGTTGAAGTGATACGTGAAGCGACAGCGGGCCGATGGCCGGCCGCCAACGGCTGTATAAAGATTCGCACATTTGTATACGCGCTCAGCGGACAACCTCGAGCGACTTTTGTTCGAGGCGCGCCTTGAGCTCCTGGAGCACGTGGATGGCCCGCGCCATGGCGGACGCCGGCATCCCCTCGATCGTCCGCGCCGCCAGGCGCCGCTCCAGCTGGCCGACTCGCAACAGCACCTCCAGCCCATGGCGTGTGAGGGTCACGCGTACGCCGCGGTCGTCGTCGGGATCGGTCGTGGTCTCGACGAGGCCCTTCGCTTCGAGGCGCTGAATGAAGGTCGTGGCCGCGGCGCGCGAGACGCCGAGCTCGCGGGCGACGTCGCTGGGCCGGGCGCCGTCCGGGCCACCCAGATCCACGGCGGACATGGCGGCGTGCGCCCGCTGTGACAGGCCGAAGCTCTTGTAGGCGCGATTGCCGGCCCGCTCGATCGCCTGGTAGGCCGACGCGACCGCGTCCGTGAGCTGCAGGGCTAGCTCGGAGCGATCGGGCATGTAGTTAACATGTTGATAGTTAACATACTAAATACATTTCAGTATCGCAAGAGCGGGGTTTTCAGCAGGTTTCCGACCAGTCGACCGTCGATTCTTTCGTGCAGCGGAGGCATTTCAGCGTAGCCGGTTTGCCGCTGAGATCCTGCCGCTCCTGGCAATGGGGACAGACGGCGTACGTCGTCGTGACCTCCTCCCCTTCCCTGCTGCCGAGGGTGGGGCGGAGCAGGCCGGTGCGCGTCACGATGCTCCACTGGTCCGGGGGCGTGTCGCGGACGGCCACATCGATGCGGCTGATCCGCACCGGTTTCTTGCGCACCTCGAGCACCACTTTCCCGTCGGTGGTTTCTTCGACGATCGGATACCAGGCGCCGCGCCGCAGCACGTCGGCGACGTTATCGAGGCACCGGGCCCATCCGCGTGGTCGAGGGGGAGCCATAAACGCGCTCAATGTAGCACACCCTGCTACATTGCGTTATGCGCACGATCGGCACGATCACGCGGCTGCAAATCCAGCGCGGCTCACTCAAGCAGGGCGAGAAGCCGACGCGGGTCTACGATCCGACTCCCCTCCTCTCCGTCCCGGCGTTAAACGTCACTCCGGAGGGCGCGCTGGGTGCCAGCCCCGACGGAGCAGACGCGTGGATCGTCGACGTGCACCATCGCGCCCATCCCTACACCAAGAACGAGGACGGGCTGCACGGCCTTTCGCTCGGGTTTACCGCGCACTACGACGCGATGCGGCAGCATTTCGGCGGCAAGCTGGAGGTGGGATGCGCGGGGGAGAACATCATCGCGACGAGCGACCGCCGATTCGGCTATGACGACCTGGCGGGCGGCGTCGCGATCCTGGCGCCCGACGGCAGCGAGCGAGTCCGGCTAAAGGTGCTGCAGGTGGCGCACCCGTGCCGCCCATTTACGGGATGGGCACTGGGCAAGACTGTCGAACCGGAGGAATTGAAACGACACCTCCAATTCCTCGACAATGGGATGCGCGGCTTCTACTGCGTTGGTGAAGGGACAGGGACGGTGTCGTTGGGGGATGCGGTCGCACTGCTTTAGGACAAGCAACAGCTAGGCCTCAGACGCAGCAGCGGGCCACAGTCATAAACGGTCAACGGGACAACCCTCGTGAGGATTGTCCCGTTGACTCTTTCCGGTTTACCGCGGTGCGTCTGTTGCCTAGTCTTTGCAGGTCCGCGTTTTGGTTTTTAGCTCAGCTCGTCCCATGCCATGGCGGCCGTTTTATGACAGCGATCGCATGCCATTTCATTGGTCTTGGCTTCAATGCCCTGCCGATGACGACAAGCTGGGCACACCGCGTACGTCAGCGGGAAGATGCGGCCGAGCCGTTCGATCACGCGCGGCTCGCAACGCACGATGGTCCACCGCTCCGGTGGATGGTAGCGAATCTCCAGGAAGCGACGGTCCACCGGCACGTTGTGCCGGTTCACGTCGAGGACGACGATGTTGCTCGAGGAGATGCGGACCACAGGGTACCACGCGCCGCGCCGCAGCGTGTGCGCGCCGGCAGGACCGACGCGCGCCCAACCCTTCACCTGCAGCCGCGTGGGCGTGACCATCCGGTTGGTGCTTTCCATGGCCATTAGACTACCCTGCCGGCGCAAACCCCGTCGTGACTCGTGTCACAGGGCTCGGGGTCGCCTCGGGCTTCAGCCGCACTCTGAAAACCCGCAGACGTGACATTTCGCACATCCCTCGATGAACGCCAATTGCGACCCGCAGTCGGGACATGCTCCAATGAAGTCCTGGTCCGGTCCTCGGCTCGCGCGCAGCGCGGCATCCCCACGCGAGCCGTGTACGACCTCGCTCGTGACTCCTTCAGGCGCACCACTAATGCCCAGTTCCTGCTGAACTCCCTGCTTGTCCTGCATCCATTTCTCAATTGCAATGCCGATGGCATCAGGAACGGAGAGCACCTTATGCGGCCCGAGGCCCACCGCTCGATCCGAAGAGATGCCGCGCAACTGACGGTAGATCTGCATCAACGGAACACCCGACCGCAGGGCTAGTGAGATCAATCGGCCAATCGCTTCCACATCGGCCATCAGAGCGCCGCCCGCCTTTCCGAGGGTCATGAGAACCTCGAAAGGTTGTCCCTTCTCATCTTCGCCGATTGTTACATATAGCGTGCCAAGCGGTGATTCGACGCGACGAGTTGAGCCTTTGAGCAGATCGGGCCGCGAGCGTTTCGCGCGCCGCTGCAGATTCTCCGCCTCAACTTCGTGTAACTGAGCTTTCACTCGGTCGAGTGCAGCCTGTAGCTCCGCGTTCTGACCTTGAAGCTCAGCCAACTGCCACTGGACGGCCGCGTCAACCGATGTGCGAGGCCCCCCTTCTTGGACTTTCTTCGCGGTCGAACCGGTGGACAGCACCTGGTTCTCGCGCGCGCCGTCGCGGTACACCGTCACGCCCTTGCAGCCGAGCTCGTAGGCGTAGCGGTAGATCTGCTCGACGTACTCCTCGGTCGCGTCGTTGGCAAAGTTGCAGGTCTTGGAAATCGCCGAG
>DASPXJ010000083.1:0-9378 GCA_035637355.1 Gemmatimonadales bacterium | reverse complement strand
CCCACCCAGATGCCGGCGGCAAACACCCTCGGCCCGGGAATGAGCCCGGCGTTGATCGAGTCGCGGATGCCCAGCAGGCGATGCGTCCGCGCGCCGAGGTCGATCACCGTCGTGAATCCCGCGCGCAGATCGGCCAGCGCGTTCGCGCGCACCGGCCCGCCAAGTCCCAAATGCACGTGCGCGTCGATGAGGCCCGGAATGAGCGTGGCATTGGACAGGTCGTAAACCGTGGCGCCGGCAGGGATCGTGACGTTAGGCCCAATCGCGCCGATCCTGCCGCGCTGGATCAGAATGATCTGGTTGAGTGATGCGCTACCGGTGGCCGGGTCGAGCACGCGACCGGCGCGGATCGCGATCACTTGCCCGAAACACGGTGACTGAGCGGCGGCGATCAGCGCCAGGCCGAGAGTGATGAGCCGAATCATGGACACAATGGTAAGGAGTTGCGCGTCGTCAGGCCAAGCCGTCTATTCAACCGCTCTCGATTCCCTTCTGGAGCTGCATATGCGTCCCGCACGCCTTACCACCCTCGCGGTCGCCGCGCTACTCTGCGCCGCCTGCCAGGAAGCACCCATCACGTCCGAGACACCCGACGGCCCGAGCTTCAGCACCGCGCGCAGCAGCGCACCCGCCCTGGTCGTCAACGTCAGCCGCGACACCACGGCACAGAACGAGACCCCGCTGGCCGTCAATCCGGCGAACCCGAGCAACATGATCACCGGGAACAACGACTGGAACTACAACGACGGGTGCGGCGTCAATACATCGTTCGACGGCGGCCGTAGCTGGACACCGACGCTCCCGAGCGGCTTCATCCCAGGCATCACACTGTACACCAACGATCCCGCAGTCCCCGGCACTGGCATCTACGACTACGCTGGCGATCCAGCGGTGGCCTTCAGCCCCGACGGCGGCACGGCCTACTTCGCCTGCTTCGGCTACCAGGCCGCGCAACCCTATGGCGTGGTCCTGCTGCTGAGCCGTTCTACAGACGGCGGGCGCACTTGGACGGCCGGCGGTCCCGACCATCCGCTCACGCTCGTCAGCGCGTTCAACGGGAACGGCCAGGCACGCGGGTCATTCGGACAATTCCCCGATCATGAGTCGATCACCGTGGCGAACGATGGGACGATCTACGTTCCCTGGGCCCACTTCACCGGCCTCAGCGCGCACTCGCCGATCTACATCGGCGTGTCGCACGACGGGGGAAACAGCTTTGAGTTACCGGTGAAGGTCACCAGCGGTTCGATTCGCAACGATCAGGACGCTCGCGTCGTCGTCGATCCCGCCACGGGGTACGCCTACCTGACCTTCGACAATTCGGTCCAGGGCGGCAAAGGAACGACCATGTACGTGAGCGTGTCCACTGACCGCGGCGCCACATGGAGCAAGCCCTTCCGTTTCGCCACATTCGAAAACCCCGTGTGCCTCTATCCACCCTACTGCTTCAACATTTCTGGCTCCCAGTTCCGGGCTCCTGGCTCCTATCCCGCGCCCGCGTTCGATCCGACGACGCAGCGGCTCTATGTCGCCTACACGGACATCGTGGCTGGGAAGGCCCAAGTACTGTTGACCTACGCCGACGTCAGCGACATCACGCAGTGGTCGACGCCGGCCATTGTCGCGCCGGCCTCCGGCGATCGCATCAACGTCGAGCTGAGCGTGGAGCCCGGCAGCGGCCGGCTCGATCTGATGACCAACGACCGCAGCTACACAGGGAACACGCTGTTCGATGTCTCGTACATCACGAGCTCGGACGGTGGCGCGACGTGGGCGACCACGCGCGTCACGAAGTCGAGCTGGGATCCGTCCGCCTATGGCGTCCCGTGCGGCTCCTGCGCCAACGGCATCCGTCCCTTCATCGGCGATTACGACGGCATCGTCTCGCTGCCCGGCAGCGCGGCGATGACGTGGACGGGCCCGGGCAAAACATTCGGCACCTACCCCACGAACCTCGAGGTGTACTTCGGCAGCGTCAGCCCGTAAGGCCATGCCGTCGCGTCGAGACTTCCTCGCCAGCGTCGCTCAGGCCGGCGTCGCGATCTCGGCGCTGCGGCTCCCTGAGCATCAGGCGCTATTCGGGTCGCGTCCCCAGCCTCCTGGCTCCCGACTCCTCGATGTTCCGGTCGGCCTCGACTGGCGCATGCTCGGCCCGTTCCGTGGCGGCCGCTGCGATGCCGTGTGCGGCGTCCCCGGCCGGCCAGACGAGTTCTACTTCGGTCACGTGAACGGCGGCGTCTGGAAAACCACCGACGCCGGCAGAACCTGGTTCCCGATCTTCGACGACCAGCCCGTCGCGTCGATCGGCGCGCTGGCGGTCGCGCCGTCGGCGCCGGACGTGATCTATGTCGGCACGGGCGAGTCCACACTCCGCGACTCCACGGGCTTCGGCAACGGCGTCTACAAGTCCACCGACGCCGGCCGCACCTGGACCCACCTCGGCCTGAGCGACACTCAGCACATCGGCAAGATTGCGGTAGACCCGAAGAACCCCGACGTCGTCTTCGTGGCTGCGATCGGCCATCTCTACGCCGCGAACGTCGAGCGCGGGGTGTTCCGCTCGCGCGACGGCGGCCGCACCTGGCAGAAGGTCCTCTACAAGGACGAGAACGTCGGGGCGGTCGAGGTCGTCATCGACCCGACCGATGCGCGCGTGGTGTACGCGGGGCTGTGGAATACGCGCCGCCCGCCCTGGTTCACGTACGCACCCACCAACGGTCCCGGTGGCGGGATCTACAAATCGACGGACGGCGGATCGACGTGGAACCAACTGACCGCCGGACTGCCGCCGGCCGGGATCGGACGCACCGGCATCACCGTGGCGCCGTCCAATCCGCGCCGAGTGTACGCCGTGGTGGACTGCCTGGTGCCCGACCCGACCGCGCCGGCGCCACCGCCGCCTGCTCCAGGTCGGCCCGCCACACCGCCGCCCGGCCAGGGCGGCGCGTTCCGCTCCGACGACGCCGGCGCGACCTGGCGGCGAGTCAGTGCCGACCAGGCGCTGTGGGGCCGCGGCTGGTATTTCGAGAAGATCGCGGTCGATCCGCGCGATCCCGACATCGTGTACGTGCCGAACGTGGCGGTGAACCGCAGCCGCGACGGCGGCACGACCTGGGACGTGATCCGCGGCTCGCCCGGCGGCGACGATTACCACCAGATCTGGATCTCGCCGAGCGACCCGGACACGCTGATCGTCGCGAGCGACCAGGGGACGATCATCACCCGCAACGCGCGCACCGCCGATCCGCGCGCCATGACCTGGAGCTCGTGGCTGAATCAGCCGACCGCGCAGATCTACCACGCGTCGGTCGACTATCGCTTCCCGTACTGGGTCGTCGGCGCGCAGCAGGACTCGGGCGCGGTGGCGGTGCGCTCGCGCGGCAAGTTCGCCCAAATCTCGCAGCGCGACTGGGAGCCGATCGGCGCCGCCGGCGAGAGCGGCTACGCAACCGGCGACCCGCTGCATCCCGGCGTGATCTACGGCGGCGAAGGCAGCCGCTGGGACCTCGAGACCAACCTGTCGGTCCCGAACACCTCGGCGCCGAAAGGCACCGAGACCGACCGGGGCGACTGGACTCAGCCGCTCGTACTCTCGGCGGCAGATCCACACGCGCTGTATTACGCCAGTCAGTTCCTGTTCAAGACGTCCGACGGCGCGCGCACCTGGACCCAGATCAGCCGCGACCTGACGCGACCCGATCCCGGCATCCCGTCCAACCTCGATAGGGCCGCCGCTGCGGCCACCGATCGCAACGGCAAGCGTGGCGTGGTCTACGCGGTGGCGCCCTCGCCATTGCGCGCGCCGCTGATCTGGATCGGCACCGACGACGGGCTCATCCAGGTCACGAGCGACGACGGCGCATCGTGGCACGATGTCACCCCAGCTGCGCTGACTGCGTGGAGTCGCGTCACCGCCATCGAGGCGTCGCACTTCGACGCCGACACGGCGTATGCGAGCGTAGACCGCCATCAACTCCAGGACTTCGCGCCGTACATCTACCGCACGCGCGATCAGGGCCGGTCATGGCAGCTCATTAGGGCGGGCCTGCCCGACGGCGTGTACGTCCACGTCGTCAAGGAAGACCTGCTGCGCCGCGGGCTGCTGTTCGCCGGGACCGAGCGCGGCGCGGTCGTGTCGTTCGACGACGGCGATCACTGGCAGCCGCTGCAGCGCAACCTGCCGGTGACCTCGGTGCGCGACTTCGTCGTGTACGGCAACGACCTCATCGTCGCCACGCACGGCCGCGGGTTCTGGGTGATGGACGACATCAGCACGCTGCGGCAGGTCAGCGACGCGGTGCTCCAGGCCGACGCCTGGCTGTTCCGGCCCGCGGACGCCATCAACGTCATCCCGGGCGACGACAACGGCACACCGTTCCAGCGCGACGAGCCGCAGGCGCTGAACCCGCCCGACGGCGCATACATCGATTTCTATCTGAAGGCGGCGGCGCCGGTGACGCTGGAGATCCTCGACGCGGCGGGCAAAGTCCTGCGGAAGTGGCCTGCCGAGCCGGCAGCCGGGACGGCGACACGCGGTGGCCTGCCGCGCGTGTCCCCGCTGTGGCAACCTGTGCCGGAGATGTTCTCAACGACGGCCGGGATGCACCGAGTCGTCTGGCGGCCGGTCGCACCTGCCGAGCCGGCCGGGCCCGGTGGGGGTGGACCGCGGCGCGGCGGCGGAGCGCGGCTCACCGGTACGTTCACGGCGCGGTTGACCGTGAATGGCCGGGCATCCACCCAGACCTTTACTGTGCGCCCGGATCCGCGTAGCGACGCACGCTAGGAGTGGTGGAGGGCAGCCTCGTGGCTCAGAGCTTCCGTCTGAGGGGCAGCCACGCTCACGGCGCGCACCCTGAGAGCGAGGACCAGTTGTAGGTCCATGCGCCGCGTCCGTAGGTGGCGGCGAAGACGCGCGCCGGATTGGCCCCGTCAACGAGAACCTGGGTGACTGGCACATTGTGCAGCGGGAAGCCGGACGTGATGCTCGTCCAGGTCGCACCGTTGTCGGTCGAGACGTGAATGCCGCCGCGCGTGCGCGTGACGTTCGCCAGATAACCGATCGCTGTGTAAATCCGCGTGCGGCAGGTTGGGTCGACCGTGACGTCGCTGTACGGGTAGAGGTTGACGGCGTCGACCGCGGTCCAGGCGACCGAACCGGCAAGGCGACGATAGACACCCTGCGAGGTCCCGACCCAAAAGTTGCGTGGCGCGGGCGGCGGATTCGACTCCGCGATCGCGCTGATGAACGCCGGGGGCGTGACGCCCGATCCCGGGTTCAACCCAAACGGCGTCCACGTTCCGGCACCCATCGTCCCGTCACAGTAGTGCACCGTGTCGCTGCAGGTGTAGGCGCCGTTGTCCTGCGTGCCCACGTACACGACGCCATCCTCGTCGACCATGACCGCCGTCAGACCGACCGGACGTCCCGCCACCGTCAACGGCACCGCGGACGCGCTCCAGGATGTGGCCGGCATACCGCCGCCCAGCGAATAGACCACGGTTCCACCGCTCAAGGTGAAGATCTTGCGCGCATCGATGGGATGAACGGCGACGGAGTGCGGACCGGTCAGCGGCTGGCCCCGGCGCAATGCGTCAGGCGGCGAGACGTTGCTGAAGCTCACGCCGGCGCACGACGTCGCGCTCCGCGCGTTCGTCGACCTCCACAGCGTGCCCATCGTACTGTAAGCGTAGACCGTGTCGCCCGCGCCGCCCCGCGACCAGACAACGCCCTGGGCTTCGTCACCGCCCGTGAGCCGCCACGACGCACCACCGTCGTCCGAGCATACGGGGCCGATGTCCTGGGCGCCGAGGATGAGCCGGTTAGTCCCTTGTGCTTGGGCGATGGAGTACGACTGCCATGACCGAATACCGCTGCCGGTGATGCCGACCGGCGCGCTCGGTGCGCTGCCCGGATTCCAGGTGTAGCGGGTCATCAGCCGATAGTTGCCGAGCTGGTTTTGATCGCCGCCGATCCACAGACTGTGCGCCGCGGGGCTGGCGAAGATGGCGCGGATGTCTACGTATTGCATGCCCAGCGCGGGACACGTCCAGTGGTCGCCCGCGTCGTTCGTGTAGGCGAAGGTCACTCCGCCGGCGAAAAAGTCGTTGCCCCCGCCCCACACCAACGCGCGAGCGTCGCCGAAGAAGCATCCCGCGCTGCCGATCAGTTTCGCGGCCCACGACGTGCCGTTGTAGAGCAACGCCTGGTAGCCACCGCTGACGCCGACCAGGGCCATCAGGCGGTTCGCCGTTCCTCCCCACGCGAGGGCAATCGCGGGCTGGGTCGCCGTGATCCCGCTGTTGACGAGATCCCAGGTCGGGCCCGACGGCCCCGCGGCCGTCCAAGGTTGACTGCGGTAGATGTGCGTCGTCGTCGCGCTTGCCATGGTCGCGATCCAGATCTGATGCGTCACCTCGTCCGCAGCGATGGCGGAGACGCAGTTGTCCGGGTTGCGTTGCAACGGCATCGATCCGGTGAATGGCCAGAGCTGCGTGAACGAGGCACCGGAGTTCGTGCTGTACTGCAGTCCCTGGCAGGGGAGGGCGGTGACGATGATGCTTTCCGTCGGCGAGAAGACCATCTGGGCATACGGCCCCGGCTCGCCCCACACACTGACGAACGGCGGACAGGCGGGCCAGGAGCTGCAAAAGTACGCCGGGTACGGGTACGGTGTGTCGCCCTGGGGAATCGAATAGAGCGCGCGCGTCCAGTGCGCCCCACCGTCGGTGCTCACGAGCACGCCGCTCCAGGTCCGTAGAATCAGGCGTGAAGCGTCGTTGCGATCGACGGCGAGGTGAACGGCGGTGAAATCACCCAACCCGTAATTGCCCGCCCAGGCAAACGTGGTCCCGCCGTCGCCGCTCTTCCACACGCCGCCGCCAGGCGTCGCCACCCAGACGTGATTCACGTCCGTCGCAGCAATCGCGGAGACGCGCCCGGCGTACATGGGCCCCAGCTCAGTCCACGTCGCCGTTGCGCAGCCATGAAGGGCGACGAGAATGGCGATAGCCCACAGTCGGCGCATGGTCATCGGCGAGTCTTGCTGCGCACCCCGGCGTTTCTCATCATGTGATCCCGCTGGGTCACCGCCCCGCCGCCTCCCACTGCTGGCGACTCATCACCGCGATCGGCTCGAGCTTCTTGCTCCGGAGCGCCGCATTGATCCCGGCCAGGTCCCGCGTGGTCCAGGCATCAAAATCGCGCACCACATCGGTAAGCTCGCGCGCGATCGCATCCGCGCGCTCCACCTGGGTCTGCGACGGTCCGCCATCGTAGAACACGATGTTGCCGTACAGATCGGTGAGGTTTTCGCGCAGCCGCTCCTCACCCGTAATCATCCCGCCCTCTTTCGTCGCGACGATCTTCTTGCGCAACGAGTCCACCACGCCGGACGCGGCCCGCAGGCGGCGCGTGAGCGCGTCCGTGGCGGGCAGCTTGGTCGCGCGATCGTCGAGCGCCTGGCGCACACTGTTCATCCGCTCGACCGCGAACGTCATGTCGCCCAGCGTGCCTTTGATCTTCAGCGCCAGGTCGAGCGCCGCCTGACGCTCCGCCTGGGTGTGGGTCGCGCGTGGATCCGGCACCAGCACGAGCTGCGTCGTGTAGGTCGAAGTATCCTTCGTCAACTTCATCGTGTAGGTCCCCGGCAGGACGCGCGGGCCAAACGCCGCACCGAACGCGGCGCTCGCCGCGGCAGGCACGCGCGGCGGCTCCAGCCGCATCGACCACGTCACGCGATTCAAGCCGCGGCGTTTGCTCGTCGGCATTGTGCCGAGCAGCTTGCCGCTCGCGTCGTACACCTCGAGCTTCATGTCGCCGAAGATGTGCCGGCGCCGCTGGTAGTAGCTGATCACGGCGTCGCCTGGGGGATTCGGCCCGACGTACATCGCGTCGCCGTTGGCCCAGCCCCCGCCCGCCTGCAGGCGCTGCGCCGTCGGACGGCCCGGCAGAAACGCGACGGCGCTCGCGAGCACTTCCGGCGTCAACGCCCGCAGCGGCGAGATGTCGTCGACGATCCAGATCCCCCGGCCGTGCGTCGCGATCACGAGGTCGTGGTCGCGCGGATGAATCGCCAGATCGCGCACGGCGACGGCCGGCAGATCGCCGCCCTTGTAGTGCGCCCATTGCTTGCCGCCGTCCACCGAGATCCACAGTCCCAGCTCGGTCCCCAGGAACAGCAGGTTGGGATTGACGAGGTCTTCTTTGATGACGTGCGCATACCCGCGGACAGGACTGTCGGGTGCTACGATCGGTGTCCAGGTGGCGCCGAAATCAGTCGACTTGTAGGCATAGGGGCGCATGTCGCCAAACGTGTGCACGTCGAACGTGGCGTAGACCGTGCCCGGGGCGAAATGGCCGGCTTCCACGGACGAGACCCACGCGTTCTTCGGAAGGCCCCCCCCCGTGATCTTGCCCACCACGTTCGTCCACGTTTTCCCGCCATCGCGCGTCACCTGCAGGTTCCCGTCGTCAGTGCCCGCCCAGATCACCTGGCCATCTTTGGGCGACTCGACGATCGCATAAATCGTGGTGTGCATCTCGGCGGCGGAGTTGTCGACCGTGACGCCGCCCGACTGCTCCTGTTTCTGTTTCTGCGGATCGTTCGTCGTCAGATCGGGCGAGATGCGCTCCCACGTCTGACCGAAGTCCTTCGACCGGAACAACACCTGCGCGCCGATATAGATGGTGCCCTTTTGCGTGGCGCTGATGTGAATCGGCGTGTTCCAGTTGAAGCGCAGCTTCTTCTCCTGGTAGCGCGGCAACGGCCGAATGTTGCGCGCCTCGTGCGTCTTGCGGTTGACGCGCGCGATCTCCCCGCCCTGGTACTCGGCGTACAGGTAGTCGGGATCGGTGGGATCGGCGAACATCCAGAAGCCGTCGCCGCCGTACATGTTCTCCCACTGGTGATTCGTGATCCCGCCCGGATACTCGGACGGCCCGACCCACGAGCTGTTGTCCTGCAGGCCGCCATACACGTTGTACGGCCGCGCCATGTCGACGCTGACGTGGTAGAACTGCGACACCGGCAGGTTCTCGTTTTTCACCCACTTGTTCCCGGCGTCGTACGAAAACCACAGGCCGCCGTCGTCGCCCGTGATCAGGTGATCGGTATCGTTCGGATCGACCCAGACGTCGTGGAAGTCACCGTGCGCGCCGCCCGAAATGCCGCTGAAGCTCTTGCCACCGTCGGTCGAGACGATGAGACCGCCATCGGGCTTGTAGATGCGGTCGGGATTGCGCGGATCGACGATGAGATTCGCGAAGTAGAACGGCCGCCAGATCATGTTCTGGCTGCGGTCGAGCATCTGCCACGTCTTGCCGCCGTTCTCGGAGCGATACAGCGCGTTCAGCGGCGGCACCGCTTCAATGAAGGCGTA
>DASPXJ010000082.1:0-7563 GCA_035637355.1 Gemmatimonadales bacterium | reverse complement strand
CGCCTGAGTGAGGATCGTCGCGGCGTGAGTCAGGGCTGCCTCCAGCGAGACGGTGCGCGCCCCGACGCGTGCTTCCTGCGGCACCGTGCCATCGCCGAACCAGGCCCGCCCGAGCGGGCACGCATTGCGGGCCTCGACGATGCGGTTCTGCCGCACGAGTGGAGCGATGTCGTCGCAGGCGCAGCCGCAGCCGAGGCAGGTGACGTGCTCGAAGACTTGCTCGGCGCTCACGCGCTCCTCGCGCAGGAGCTGTGTGCCTCGAGCTCCGCGTACAGCGCGGCGGCACGGCGCCCGAGCGCTGCGCGGCACTCGACCGCGTCTCCCGTGGCAGCGAAAATCGTGCAGATCGGCTGCCCGCGCCGGCAGCGCTGGCCCGGCGCCGAGATATCGCGCACGCTGTCGTCCTCGAGCCACGGGCGCGTATCTCTGAAGACGAGGTCGCCGCAGGCGTAGAGGATCGCCTTGCCGATGGCGCTCGTCGCGCGTCGTGCCGTGGCGAGGTCGAACGCGGGCAGGAGTCCCGCGCAGGCGCGCACATGGATGTCGAAGATCGAGAGACCGTACGCGCGCTCGACGAGCTCCATGGCGGCAGTGTAGCGCGGATTCACTTCGATCGGATAGGGAGTGCCGCGGCGCGCGATGAAATCGATCCCATTCACGCCCACCAAGCCGAACTCCCGCGTGATCGCTTCTGCGAGCGCGATGGCGCGGGAACAGAGTCGCTCATCGTCAGCGAACACGCCGTCGCCCCTCCCCACCAAGATGCTGCCGCTGTACCGGAATCCCGCCGCCCCGAAGGCGCGCTCGCCGGCGAGCAACCGGGAGAGGCCGAGCGGGACGGCGCGGCGGCCATCGGCCGCGAAGACGATCGAGCCGGCGACGCCGGCAATCCGCTCTTGGAAATAGGGGTGGCGCGGCGCGCGCCGGCCGGGGCGCCAGGCCACGACGCCCGAGCCGCCCCCCGACGCCCGCGGTTTGGCGAGCCACGAGCAGCCCCCCCCGGAGCGCGGCGCGGCGGCACGCACCGCGGGCGTGGCCAGGCCGTGCCGCGCGAGCGTGGCGGCGACAAGGAGCGGGTCGCGCACCCGCTCGAGCACCTCCGGCGGGTTGCCCCAGAGCGCCCGCCCCGCGGCGAGGGCCCGCACGGCGCGCGGGTGGTTCTCGAAACTCGCGACGTACACGACGCCCTCGGCTCGGACACCCTGCGCCGCGCGCACCGCGGCGCCGGCCGAGGCGCGGCCGCGCGCGTCGCGCGCGAGCCGCACCTCCGCGACGCGGCGCAGGTCGAGATCCCCGAAGCCGTCAACGGCGAGCACGCGGTACCCGGCCCGCACCGCCGATTCGGCCAGCGCGCGCGCTGAGACCCCGGCGATCAGCACGCGGCGGGGGGGGGGGGCGGGGGCCATCAGGCGCGCACTCCACCCAGGCGCGCGCGCGCCCGCGCGGCGGTGATGAAGTAGAGGTGATCAAGTGCCGTGCCGCGCGCCGCGCGGATCCCCAGCAACTCGACCAGCGCCCGGTGTTTCCCGCCGGCCAAGCCATCCGCGATCAGCGCGGCACCCTGCGCCCCCTCTTTAGCGACCGCGGCGAATCCCTCGAGCAGGAACGTCGGGGCGACCCGGTCAAGGCGCCGACGGATCGCGTGTTCCACCGCCTCGACGTGCGCCAGCCGTCCCGAGAGCACGAACTCCGTGGGCAACGGAAGAACCGACGTCGCGAGCGCCGTCGCTGCCTTCGTCGCGCCCTCCACGAACGCCTCCCACGCGATCCGTTCCCGCGGGGTGGCAGGTTGCGCGAAGCGCTCGAGGGATGCCGTTTCGCCCTCCCATCCAGCGACGGTGGCCGCGCCGCCATCGAACAGCATCGCCTTCGAGATCGTGCCGGCGAGAAAGGCGACCTCTCCGTCCAGCGCGCCGGCCGCGCGAAACCCGAGCGGCCCCGACGTCCCGCCAAACCCGTCCACGATCTGCCCGCGCTCCACCGCCACCGCCGCGGTGAACGCTCCGCCCAGCTCGAGCAGTACGAGCGAGACCGAGTCAAACGGGCGGCCGGTGCGCCGTGCCTGCGCGTCGATCGCGAGAGCAGTCGCGCAGACCTTGTCCGCCGTACCCATGTCGACACGGTTCACCTTGCGATGGGCGGGGACCGACGGGAGATGGATCACTCCCGGCGTGAACACCACCGGCAACCCCGAGCGCGCGAGCGCCCGGGCGAGCACCCGCAGACCGCCGATGCCGCCGGGCTCTCCTTCCGCGGCGAGAAACGCCAGCCGGAGGTCCTCGTCGGTCGCCTGCGCGGCAGGTGTGACGGACAGCCCGTACCCCGACGGGCCGGAGATCAGGTCCAGCGGGCCGGCGTCCCGCAGCAGTGCGATGACGGCCGCCGGATCGGCCAGTGCCTCGGCGGTGGGGAACGAGCGGTCGAGGAAGACGCGGCCGTCCTCCAGACCGCAGAAGTCGATCGTCACGGTCCCGGGATCGATGCCGATGACGCGGGGCATCGGCGCTACGACTTCCGCGCGATCAACTCCCGCGCGACGTCGGCGATCATCTCGGCGTCCAGCACGAGGTCGTTCCGCTCAAACAGGCGCGCGATGCACGCCTTATGCAGCTTCATCTTCAGATTGCCAATGGCGAGCGCCCCGAAGCAGATAACACCGTCTTTCACCACGCCATCGTCCATCACGTCGATGCCCTCAACGCCGAGCGGAGGAACGGCGTTCACATCCGCGATGACCTTCAAGCCCGGACGGTTCGCCCACGCCTGTTTCGGCACGAGCATCACGCCCGCGGGGCCCGCGTTGAGCACCAGCACCGCGTCTTTGCACGCGCGAACGGCCTCACCCGCATCCAGCATCGTCACGGTGCGCACCGTCCCGCCGAACCGCTTGACCACGAGATCACGCGCCCGCTCGCCCGCCTCGGCCTTGCGGGACGTCATGATCACCTCCGCCCCCGCTCTGGCGAACAAGCCCGCCGCCCGGATCCCCACGGGTCCCGTCCCGGCGACGATCAGCACCCGCTGACCGCGAACGTCGCCTGCCGCTTGCACCATCTTCGCCACCGCCGCGACGGCCGTCGTGTTCGACCCGTTGCTGTCGAGCATCAGCGACACGGTGAAAGGGCCGAAGAATGCCCGGCGGGCGGCCGCGAGCAGTTGCTCGCCCGCCCTCATGTCCGCGCCGCCGATGAAGACGGCGGTGTGTTTCAAGTCCTTGGGCCCGCGAGTGAAGATGCAACCGTGGATCAGGTCGCGGACATCGGTCTCGGTGACGCCGCCGTAGCTCAGTACGCCGTCAGCGCCGGCGTCGACGGCGACGACCCGGTCGAACACGCTCGGGAGCCGGGAGGTGTCGAGCTGCACCAAGAGCTTACGCATCGGCAGGCGAGGGGAGGAAGATCCCTCCCTTCGCCTGCGGGTCGAGTCAGGCGTCCGCGCCGCCGGCGAAGGGGTGTTTCGCGCTCTTGGCGTCCCTGATGACCTGATCGACCTTGGGCTGTCCCTTCAGCGCGCGCTCGATCGATTCCTTAGTTGCCTGATAGTTGTACTTGAAGATCTTGTTGTTGTCTTTCGCTTCCCAGTGAATGAAGACGCCGACGAGGAGGCAGTAGTCGTCAGCCCGCTCGCGCGGGATGACGCCGGAGGCGACCGAATCCACCACCGCGCGGGCAACCGCCGCCTGCGCCGGACCGAACATCTGCACGGCCTGGCCGGCGTTCTTGATCGTGACCTTGTTGAAGAGGACGGTGTCCGGCTTGGCCGGCAGGTTGGGCGCGACGACCGCCAGCAGCGTGGTGAAACCGTCCTTGTTGTTCGACAGCGCCGTGCAGAAGGCGTGTCCGGCCGGCCCGCCCTTCGAGCCGATGATCAAATCGACGTGCGCGACTTCATTCCCCTCGCCCACCAGCGATTCGCCGATGAAGAAATCCGCGGCCATGGCGTCCTCTCGATCTGAAAGTGGTTGACGCAAGCATCGTCGACTGAGTTACCAATGCGGAGTTGGAGCAGCGTGGCGGTATTCGCGGAACCACGCAGTCCCTGAGAAGAGGGTAGCTCGCGCTGGACCGTATTGATGGAGGGCTAACCTGCCCGCCCTCTGGAGGGGTGTCAAGGAGCCTCAGAAATGGCGGATTGCGGCGAGTTTTCAGGGCGGGGTGACGCGCGTCACGGCAGTACCCCCACAATCCCTAGATTTCCCAACGAGTTACGGGCCGTGCGCCTGGGCACGCGTCTTGCTTTTGTGAAGGACGGAGGAGCACACCAACGGCAGGTATCGTGTCTGCCTGGTGATGCTGCAGGACATGGAAGCTCGCATCCGCTGGTTGACGAGGTCCGTGCTTCGCCGAGTGGCGATCGCGACGGTTGTGACTACCCTGACGACGGGGGGTCACAGCTCCGCCCCCGCAGCCGCGTCGCGCCCGATCGTCAACACGCTGGTGCTCTCCGATCAGGCTCGGCGGCTCCTCATGCTGCAGCATCGCTCGTTGCGCACCGAGTTCATGGGCTGCATGATCGGCGAAATCCGAGGAGGCACCGTGGTTGTCGACCGCATTGCGCCGGCTGACGTCGAGCCCTCGCACTCTACGGCCACCTGGGTGTCGCCGCACAAGTCGTGCGAGGACGCGGGATGGACCGGCACCGTGGGCATAGTCCATACCCATCCCGCCGGCGAGCGTTGCTGGTATTTCTTCCCCTCGACGCGTGTCGCGAGCTCAGACGGCGAGTCCTTCGCGCGCTCACCCTACGACGTGGACGCGATCATGTGCGGTGACTACGTGGTGTGGGTGGGCCGCACCCTATTCGAGCAACGCATCGTGTTCGTGCGTCGGCCGCAGATGACGGGGTCGATCCTGGACGGTCACATGATGGTGGGCCACAAGTCGTAAGGCCCGACAGCCTAGTAGGCACCGCGCATCACGTGCGTCGGCTCGATATAGACGACCGAGGCCGGGAGCGATCCCGGCCTCTTCGTTTGCGGCGTGCCTGCGCGGGCTTAGAAGAACAGCATGAACCCGCCGGACACATCCGTCCGGTTCGGGAGGCCGCCGAGCACCGCCTGCGCGCCTGACAGGTCGTTCCTCTCGCGCGTGACCTCGCCGACCAGCTTCAGCGACTTCGTCCATTGGTGGTAAACGCCCCCCGTCCAGGAGGACACTTCCCCGATCGACGCATCGGTGCCGTCGCCCGATGTGGTCCCCTTCAGGCGGCTGATGCCGTAGCTCAGACCAAACGTGGTCTTGCGGGACTTGTAGGTAGCCTGCGCGTAACCGCCGTCGGACGGACGCTCCGAGGCGTCGCCCGCCAACTCGTCTCCGAAAAACGCCAGCGCCGTGCCGGTGCCCTTGGCGGTGTAAGCGGCCACCACGACCGTGAGATCCGAGAAACTCCCCCGGACCCCGGCCGTCACACCGGTGCCGTTCACGCTGGCACCCGCAGCGTCTTCGGCCTTCTGCCACTGGCCTCCCACCCACACCAGCCACTTGCTGCTGCCGGTCGAGCGGTTCCACGTGACCTCGGCCTCCAGACGCGGAAGCTGGGTCTCCGCGAAGAGCGCGGTTGTTGGGTCTCCCGCAGTAGCGTCGCCCATCACCGCGGGCTGGAACGCGCCGACGCTAAACTGGACCGGATTTTTCGCGGGGGAGCTGAAGGTGATCTGAGCGTTGAAGTTGGGGTAGATGTAGCCGTAGCCGATCCGGCCCAGCGTGGTGCCGCCGCCCTGCGGACCCCCCACCGCGCCCACGCCGAACAGCGTCATGTCGTTCAGGATGTTCTGGCGCTGATACAGCCCGAGTTCGCGGCCGGCCAGGATCTGGCTCCCACCCTTGAACCCGATGGTCAGGAACACCTGGCGGAGGTCGATTTGCGTACCGAATTGGTCGTGGGCGCCGTTAGCGTTTTGAATCTGGTTGCCGAAGCCGACGTGCACGCCCAGATCCAGGCTCCCTTCCTTGCCCGTCGCCGCGAAGGTCGCGAAGGCCGGCAGCAACCCGGTCCGAACGGAGCTGTTGGAGGGACCGTTCTCGTCGGACGTGAATACCCAGAACACGTTGACATTCCCCGCGAACGTGAACTTCCACCCGTTGCCCATCTGCATCGTCAGTCCCTGTGCCTGCGCCATGCGGGGGACGACGAGTGCCGCAGCGAACAGCAACAGCGATAGACGCTTCATTTGCACATCCCTCCTCTAGGAGTTGACCTGCCTCTGAAGGCGTCCCTACTCATCCTTGCCCTTCAACCGCCGTTGATGTCCCGGAGCGCCAGGTACAGCGGCGTGGGGACATGATTGGCCCACCAGTAGAACTCGTCGAGCTGCGTCGCGTACACCATCTGCCCGAACGGGAAACGCAAGCCGGCTACACGGTAAGGCGAGTCTACCGTTCGGCGCAAGCCAGCCGTGCCTCATACTCACCTCCCTTTGAAGGACGGTCAGCGACCCGCTCCCAGCGTGAATCCCAGGTACAGGTTGCGGCCGGGGGCGGGTTCGTAGTAGCGCCCCGGCGCGCCCCCGATGGGGGCCGCGTTGATCACCACCGACCCGACGTACTTGTTGTTGAAGACGTTGTTCAGCGCGACGAAGGGAGCCACGCGCACCCGCCCGACGCTCCCCTGCCACCCCAGCCGCACGTTCGTCACGCCCCACCCGTCCACGGGCACTGCGGCAGCCAGGGTGTCGTCCACGCCGACGCCCGAGGAGTACACGAAGTCCACGTCCGCCCACCCGCCGCGCGCGAACGCCGGCTGCGCCCGCAGCCCCAGGCGCAGGGCGTGCTTGGGGATCCCCGGCAGGGCCTGGCCCTTCAGGTTGCGGCCAATCCGGATCTCATAGTCCGTGTACTCGAAAGCGGAGTACGTCCAGCTGGAGATCAACTCGAGTCCCCGCGCGACGCCCACCGCGCCGCCGATCTCAAGGCCGCGATGCCGGGCGCTGCCGGCGTTTCGGAAGTAGCGCCGCCCCGGGAACAACGAGTCCGGCACCTCGAACGAGATCAACTCGTCGCGAACGTCGGCCTGGAACAGCGCGACGCTCCAGTTGGCGCGGCCGTCCACGATGCCGCGCGCCCCGATCTCGAAGTTCGTCGCGGTCTGAGGCTCGAGGTCGGGGTTGAACCCGCCCGCCCCCGTCGGCCGGTTCGCCAGTTCCGTCGTGGTGGGCGTCTCGAACGACGTGCCGACGTTGCCGTACGCCGTGAAGGCCGGCGTCGGACTCACGGTCAGGCCGACGGTCCCGCTCACCGCGTCCATCAGCCGGCGTCCCGAGTCGTCCGTGCCGTCGCTCGTGTGCCGGTCCTCGACCCCGAAGCTCACGCGATCGTAGCGCAGCCCCGCCGTGAGGCTCACCTTCCCCGTGACGTCGAACACGCCTTGGACGAAGGGACCCAGTTCGGTCACGGTTTCAAACTGGTCCAGAATCAGCGTGTCACGCGTGTTGTCGGGAGTCGTGAGCGCCGCCGTGGGAACCGCGTAGCTGTAGTTCTGCCGATCGTCGCGCTGCCACTGGACATCCACGCCGGCGGTCATCAGGGCGCGGCGGCTGCCGACGCGCAGGGGGCGCGTGGCGCTGGC
>DASPXJ010000081.1:0-27265 GCA_035637355.1 Gemmatimonadales bacterium | reverse complement strand
CCTCCCGCTCCCGCATCGGCGTCATCTTCTTCACCGTCCTGATCGATCTGATCGGCTTCGGCATCGTGCTGCCGATCCTGCCGTTCTACGCGCAGCGCTTCGGCGCCGCGGGCCTGGGATACGGCGGCGTCATCGGGGTCTTCTCGCTGATGCAGTTCGTGTCGACAGCATTGCTTGGCAAGCTCTCGGATCGGATCGGGCGGCGGCCGGTGTTGCTGACGACCATGCTGGTCAACGCGGTTGGCTACACGCTGTTTGCGTTCGCGGGCTCGTACTGGGTCCTATTCCTGTCGCGCGTGGTCTCGGGCTTTGCCGGCGGCAACATCTCGGCGGCGCAGGCGTACATCGCCGACATCACGTCGCCGGCGGAGCGTTCGCGCGGCATGGGGATGGTGGGTGCCGCGTTCGGCATCGGCTTCAGTCTCGGCCCGGCGATCGGCGGCTTCGCGGCGCACTTTGGCGGCACCACCGCGCCCGGGCTCGTGGCGGTCGGCCTATCGCTCGCGAACTTCGTGTCGGCGTACTTCGTCCTGCCCGAGTCATTGAAGCACGAACATCGCGTCAGACGTCCCATCCTCGATTTGGGGCACATCGGCGAAGCGATCGCGCGGCCGCGGCTGCGCCCGTTGATGGCCGTATGGGCCCTGGTGCCGCTCGCCTTCGCCGGCTACACCGTTGCCCTGCCGCTCTGGGCGAATGCCGCGCTCGGCTGGAAAGAGCGGGAGCTGGCGATTCTCTTCACGATCATCGGGGTCACCGCGGCGTCGGTGCAGGGCTACTTCTTCGGGAAGCTCGTGCGGCGCACGGGCGAACGCACGCTCGTGATTGTCGGCACGTTCGGCATGGCGCTCGCCATCACGGTCGTGCCGTATCTGCCCAGCTCCGCCTTGCTGTACGGCTGGACTTTTGTGCTCGCCGTTTCAAACAGCGTCTTCGCTCCGGCGGCGACGGGACTGGTGTCGGTGTACGCCGAGCCGAACGAGCAGGGCACCGTGCTCGGTGCGGCGCAGGCGATCGGCGCGCTCGGCCGGGCCGCAGGACCGCCGCTGATCGGCACTGTCTACGATGTTGTGAGCCCGATCACCTCCTTTCTGCTCGCCGGCGCGATCATGATCGCGGCCGGCCTCGCGGCGATGGGACTCGCGCCTGCTCCGCAGCACGCGATCCCCGGTCACACCCCGCCCGCCCCGCCCGCCCCGCCCGCCTCGCCCGCCTCGCCCGCCCCTCCCTCCGAGGCTTAACGGGGTCTTAGCTGCAACGTCAAAGAGCCAGACCTTTCACGGAGCAACTGATGGACAAGCGGATGACGATCGCACTCGCGGCACTCACTCTCGTCGCGGTGGGCGCATGCAATCAGGATCCCACCGGCGCCGGCACGAACGAGCTGGTGCTCGCGCAGAATGCTCAATCGATTGCGGACAGCGTGGCGGCCACGCCCGGGGGCGGCACCACCTGCGAAGGCTGGTTGAGACGGCTGCTCGATACGCTCCGGACCACGGACGATCCCGAAGCCCGCGCATTTCTCGAGCAGGCGCGCGCCAATCGCGACTCGGCGTGGGCCGCGTTTCAGGCGGGCGACACCGCCGCGGCTCGTGCTTACCGGCGCACGGCGTTCCGGGACGTGCTGTCGGCCGTGATCGAGATCTTCCCCAACGCGCCGGAGCGCACCGGTCTCGCGGTGGACAACGCGATCGACAGGATCGAGAAGTTCCTGGGCGGCCGCGATGCGCCGCGGATCCGCGCGGTTCTGGCGCACGTGAAAGAGCTGCGGGTCGAGGCCGATCAGGCTTTTGTCGGAGGGGACAAGGTGACGGCGCTCGCGCTGAATCTGCGAGCGATGCAGATCCTGCATCGGCTCGTGGAGCATATCCGGTACGCGAACCACGACCACGATGCGACGGCAGATGGAGAGATGGAAGCTGTAGGTTATTGAGGACCGACAACTACTAGGCAACAGACGCAGCAGCGGGCCATAGTCAACGGGGGTTGGGACAAGCGGTACTGTCCTGACCCCCGTTGACGAGAGAGTCTTTGCCTGGCCTAGCCATCCCTGCGCATCCTCGGGCATATTTTCGGTCCCCCTCGCAGGAGCGTTGCGCCCGTATGCGCGTGTACAAGACTCCGGAAATTCGCAATGTGGCCGTCGTTGGCCACGGCGCGAGCGGCAAGACCTCCCTGGTCGATGCGCTGGCGTTCGTGGCCGGAACGAGCAAACGACACGGCTCCGTAAAAGATGGGACCGCCCTCACCGATTACACCGCTGACGAAATCGAACGCAAGTACTCCATCAACCTCGCGCTGGCCGTCGCCGAGTGGATGGACACGAAGATCAACCTGATCGATACCCCCGGATATCTGGACTTCACCGGCGATGCCCTCGCCGGCGTGTACGCCGCCGACGCCGCCGTCGTGGTGCTGTCCGCGACCGCCGGCGTCGAAGTGGGGACCGAGAAAGTGTGGGATTACTGCGAGCGGCGGGCGCTGCCGCGTCTCTTCTTCGTGTCGCTGATGGACAAGGAGCACGCCGACTTCGAGCGCGTCTACAATCAGATCAAGGAACAGTTGACGCCCAAGGTGATCCCGGTGGAGATCCCGGTCGGCGAAGGACTGGAATTCCACGGGATCATCAATCTCTTCTCGAAGAAGGCGCACCTGTACAAGAAGGGCACGAAGGCGGGCGAATACGACGAAGTGGACGTCCCCGCCGAGTACAAGGATCGCTTCGAGAAGTACTCGCAGGAGCTGATCGAAAGCATCGCCGCGACCGACGACACGCTGCTCGAGCGCTACCTCGGCGGCGCAGAAATCGGCCGCGACGAGGCGATCGCCGCGATGAAGGCCGGCATGGCGAAGGGGGAGCTGTTCCCGCTGTTCTGCGGTGCCGCCGAGCTGACCTACGGCACGCGGGCGTTACTCAACAAGCTCGTCGAGCTCTGTCCGGCGCCGCAGGAACGGCCGCCCGTTGAGGCCCAGAAATGGGGTAGCGCGGAGCGGATCACGCTCCCGGCGGACGACGCGGGACCACTGGCGGCGCAGGTGTTCAAGACCGTCTCCGAGCCCCACGTCGGGGACGTAACGTTGTTCCGGATCTTCTCCGGCCACGTGAAAAACGGTCAGGACGCGTGGAACGCGCCGCGTGAGCTGTCGGAGAAGCTCAACCATCTGTGCGTCGGCCTCGGGAAAGAGCGCATCGAGATCGCGGAGCTGCATGCGGGGGACATCGGCGTCGTGGCGAAGCTGCGCGACACCCATACCAACGACACGCTGTCGACCAAGGATAAGGGCCTGGTTCTGCCGAAGATTCCGTTCCCCGAGCCGGTCATCACGGTCGCCGTCGAGGTCAAGCAGCGCGGCGAAGAGGACAAGCTCTCGACCGGCCTCCACAAGCTGCACGAAGAGGATCCGACGTTTCATCACGAGTACAACGGCGAGCTGGCGCAGACCCTCATCCGCGGGCTCGGCGAGCGGCATCTGGAGATCATCGTGGGCCGGCTGGCCCGGAAGTTCGGCGTGCACGCGCAGACCGCGAAGCCGAAGGTCGCCTATCGCGAAACGTTCCGCGGCAAGTCGGAAGGGCAGGGAAAGCACAAGAAGCAGACCGGCGGGCGCGGCCAGTACGGCGACTGCTGGATCCGGATCGCGCCGCTGCCGCGCGGGTCCGGCGTGCAGTTCGTCGATGAGATCGTGGGCGGCGTGATCCCGCGGCAGTACATCCCCGCGGTCGAGCGCGGCGTCGTCGAAGCGGCGCACAAGGGGCCGATCGCCGGGTATCCCGTCGTGGACTTCAAGGTGGAGCTGTACGACGGCTCCTATCACGACGTCGACTCCAACGAGATGTCGTTCAAGATGGCCGGCATCCTGGCCTTCCGAAACGTGAGTCCCGGCGCACGACCCGTTCTGCTGGAGCCGATCATGGAGGTTGAGGTCTGGACGCCGGACGACTATCAGGGCGCGGTGATGGGCGACCTTTCCTCACGGCGCGGCCACATCGTCGGCACCGAAAAGGATGGCCGGCTCACCAAGGTGAAGGCGCTGGTCCCCGAAGCGGAGCTCGATCGCTACGCGACGACGCTGCACTCGATCACGCATGGGCGCGGCACGTACCGAATGAAGTTCCACGTCTATCAGGACGCGCCGCCCGACGTCGCCGCGAAGATCACGGAGGCGCGCAAGAAAGAAGTGGAAGAAACCAGGGCTTAGGATGACGGCCCGCTGGCTGCGCCTGTGGTTCGGATTCTCGGATCCGGTTGGTCGAGGCACGTACCTTCGTCATGGCCTCGGCCTGACGGCGTTCAAGTACGGCATCGACGCGCTGCTCGTGTGGCGCTTTGCGGGCATCGTCTGGACTCCGCTCAACTATCTCTCCCCCTTGCTGACCACGCGGCAAGCATTGCTGCGCGGTGCGCCAGCGTGGCTCTTGCCCCTCATGGCGGTCATCGCGCTGCCGTTCCTGTGGATCGGGGTGAGCATGACGATGCGGCGTGCCGTCGATGCGGGCGCGAGCCCCTGGGTAGCGCTGCTGTTTTTCGTGCCGGGACTGAATCTCGTGTTGATGCTGGCGTTGTGTCTCCCGCCGTCGAGGCCGCGCGGCATCTCGACCACTCAGCGAGCCGTCGCAGACGATCGCTTTAAGAGCGCCATGCTGGGTGTCGCCGCGTCATTGGCGATCACATTCCTCTCCATTGCCGTCGCGGTGTACTTGCGTCGCCGCTACTCGGCAGGGCTGTTCCTCGGCGTCCCATTCACGATCGGCTACATCAGCTCCTACATCTACAACTACCGCGCAGACCGCGCCCCGGGGCAGTCGATCACCTTGGCGCTCGCGAGCGTGACGATTGCCGCGGGAGCGATGGTGGTGTTCGCGCTGGAAGGGTTGATTTGCATCGGCATGGCGCTGCCGCTCGCGTGGATCGTCGCGTGGCCGGGTGCGGTGCTGGGCCGCATCATGGCACGGCGCGCCACGCTCGGATCCACGGGGGTCGGGATGGCTTTGCTCACGCCTCTGTTGCTCGGCGTCGAGCCGCGCTTGGCACCCTCATCGCATGAAGTGGTGACAGTCGTCGAAATCGCTGCGCCACCGGAAGTCGTGTGGCGTCACGTCGTCACATTCCCTGAGCTGCCGCCGCCGACCGAGGGCCTGTTTCGGGCCGGCGTTGCGGCGCCTCTGCGCGCACGCATCGAGGGCTCGGGCGTCAGCGCCGTGCGCTATTGCGATTTCACGACGGGCAGCTTCGTGGAGCCGATCACGGCGTGGGACCAGAACCGGCTGCTGGCCTTCGACATCACCGCGCAGGCGCCACCGATGACCGAATGGAGCCCGTACCGGGATGTGAACCCACCGCACCTGGACGGGTACTTCCGTGCGACCCACGGTGAGTTCCGGCTCACGCCCCTCCCGGGCGGTCGCACGCGCCTCGAAGGGCGCACGACGTACGTGGTGGATATGTTCCCACAGCGCTACTGGACACTGCCGGCGGGCCGCATCGTCGCGGCCATCCACGAGCGCGTCTTGCGACACATCGCGGCCCTGGCCGAGGAGGAAGAGCCCTGATGAGAGCGACCGTGCTCTGTACGACCCTTGTCGTCGCAGCGGCCTGCCAGCCCGTCGAGCGGAAGCGGCAGGTCGCGAACGTGCCCGACACCACTGCGGCCCTCGATACCGCGCGTGTCATGCCGCCGCCCCCCGCGCCCGTCGCGCCGGGCGCCACCCGCATGCTGACGGTGGCCGGCTTCTCCACGCCGGAGTCGGTGCTGCACGACTCGACGCAGGACATCTACTTCGTCTCGAATGTCAACGGCTCCCCGACGGTGAAGGATAACAACGGCTTCATCAGCCGGGTGCGGCCCGACGGGGCGATCGAGAACCTCAAGTTCATCGAGGGTGGCCGCGCGGGCGTGACTCTCAATGCGCCGAAGGGCCTGGCGCTGCTCGGCGACACGCTGTGGGTGACGGACATCGACAGGATCCGTGCGTTCAACGCGCGGACCGGGGCCCCGCTGGACAGCGTCAGGCTCGACAGCGCGGGCGCCGTCTTTTTGAACGACATCGCGATCGCCACGACCGGCGCGATCTACATCACCGATACCGGGATTCGGTTCGACGACGTCGGCAACGTGCTGCATCCCGGCCCCGACCGCGTGTTCCGCATCGGTCCGGATCGCAAGGTGACGATCGCGGCGAAGGGCGACAGCCTGGGGTGGCCGAACGGGATCACGGTGGACCCCGTGGGCAAGCGGTTCATCATCGTGTCGTTCGGGCCGGCCAAATCGGTGCTGGCGTGGAAGCCGGGGGACCGCGCGCCGAAGGTCATCGCCAAGGGCGCCGGCGGCTTCGACGGCGTCGAGATAGCGGGCACGAGGATCCTGGTGTCGAGCTGGACGGATTCGACCGTGTCCGCATACGAGACCGGACAGGAAGTGAAGGTGATCACCGGCGTGCCGAGTCCCGCCGACATCGGCTACGACGCCAAACGGAATCGCGTGCTGATTCCAATCTTCACGGGAAATCGCATCGAGATTTGGCAGTTGAAGTAAGCACCGAAGAGACACCGAGGCTTTGTGATTGCCTCGTGAGGGTCGTCACACGGCCTGCGGCCACTCCGTCGTGGGTATCGTTACCTCCGCCTGTGTGTGGGGTTCTTCTAGGCACACCCATGCAGAGGAGGTCGCTATGCGCGAATCCTCACTGCTGTCTCTCATGGAGCGCCGCCGCGTACTGCTCGATCAGGCGAGCGCCGCCCTCCGTGGCCACATCGTGGGGTTGTGGCGCTTGACTGATGGGGGACACACCGTGATCGAGATCGTCAGCCCGCCCGACGCGCCGCCGCAGCTGCTTGAGCTTGATCTCGGTGGACTGCTACACCAATGGGGTCGCCGGGCAAAACCTGAAAGCCGGTGGGTCGGGTGCCGCACGGCCACGACCCTTTGGCGCGTCGCGCCGGTGCGCCTCGATCCGCCGGAGCCGCCACCGTCCGGCATCGAGCGCCGCAGCCCCGAACGGCTCGTGATCGGGCTCGCCGGACTCTCCCTCGGCGCGTTGGAGCGGATCTGGCAGGCGGCCGACCAGGCGACGGTCTATCTCTGCGCCGCGCTCGAAGTCCTCGAGGGCTGCTTGGGGAGGGTCCGCCTCGCCGACGGCCTCAGTGTCGGCGCCCGCGCTCACTTGCTCGCCGACCTCGCCGGCGTCGCCGACGCGATCGACGTGGTGTTGAGAACGTGACCTTCACTTCGTTCCCCCTCTCCGCCTCGCGGAGAGGGGGTCAGGGGTGAAGACCGGTTCCTGTTGCGTGCGTTGGCGATGCAACGGCTCCCCGACCGTGAAGGAGTCAGCGGCTCACAGGGCGTTGATGACGCTCGTCACGCGGGGGCGGGCCGCATGCATGAGCCATGTTACTTCCGGCCGCGTGTGGGGTTCTTCTAGGGACACCAACCGAGGAGTTCGCGATGGGCGAATCCTCGCTTATCAGTCTCTACGAGCACCGCAGCGAGCTGTTGAACCAGCTGAGCACCGCCCTCCGCGGCCGTACCGTGGCGCTGTGGCGCGTCGCCCGTGGAGGACTGGCAACGACCGAGGCGGTGAGCCGGCGGCCGCCGCCCGCGGGTGCTGTGGAGTTCGACGTCGCTGGCGTGCTGCGACGGTGGGGGAGGCTGGCTCTTCCCCAAAGTCTGTGGATCGGATGTCGCGTCGATGCCGATCGGTGGCACGTGGCTGCGGTGCGAAACGACCCCCCTGCGCCGCCACCGACTGACCTCGAGCGCCGCAGCCCCGAGCGGCTGGTGGTCGAGCTCGGCGGGCTGTGTCTCGGGGCGCATGAGCGCGCGTGGTTGGCGGTCGATCGAAGGACCGTTTTCCTCTGGTCTGCGCTCGATATGCTGGAGGATTGCGCGGGACGCGTTCGAACGGAGCAGGGGCTTTCGGACACCGGGCGGGCCGACGTCCTCGCCGATCTCGCGAGCGTCAAGGCCGTGATAGAGGGTGCGTTGCAGGCCTAGACCGCCGGCTCCTGCTGCGTAAGACAATGGATCGTTCCGAGTCCCCAGACGAGGTCCACCGCATGGATCCCGACGACGGGGCGGTCGGGGAACAGCTCGCCGAGGATGCCGAGCGCGATGCGGTCCTTGGGATCGTTGAAGGTCGGCACGAGCACCGCGGCGTTGGCGATGTAGAAGTTGGCGTAGCTCGCGGGTAGCCGCACGCCTTCGAAGTAGAGCGGGGCGGGCATCGGGAGATCGACCACCTCGATGCTCGCCCCTCTTTCGAGGTGCATGCCCTGCAGCCGCTCGCGGTTTTCCGCGAGCGGCCCGTAGTTCACGTCCTTCGGATTGTCCTCGCGACACAGCACCACCGTCCCGGGCTTCACGAAGCGGCACAGATCATCCACGTGGCCGTGGGTATCGTCGCCGGCGATCCCTTTGCCCAACCACAGCGTGTTCGTGATGCCCAGGGTGTCACGGAAGACCGTCTCGATGTCCAGGCGCGACATGCCGGGATTGCGTGTCTGCACGTGCTGATCGAGCAGGCACTCCTCGGTGGTCAGCAGCGTGCCGCGGCCGTTCACGTCGATGCTGCCGCCCTCGAGGACGATCTTGCCATCGATCAGCGGCCGCTTGAATCGCTTGGCGGCGCGCGCGGGAATCGCGTCGTCCTTCTTCCAGTCCTTGTACTTCGCCCAGGCGTTGAAATGGAAGCGGGCGATCGCCAGGAGCGGTGACGCACCCGCCGTGCGAACGAATACCGGGCCGAAGTCGCGAGTCCAGCCTCGGTTCGTGGGAAAACGGAGAAAGTCCACGCGCGCGAGGTCCACGCCGACTTTCTTGAGGATCCGGCCGGCTTGGGCCTGATGTGCCGCGGAGTTGACGAGAATGCGGACGGTTTCGCCGGGCGCGAGCGCGCGAACGATCTCGCCATAGACCCACGGGATCGGCGGGAATTTGCCGGGCCAGTCGGAGACGTTGTGTGGCCAGCCGATCCAGGTCGCCGCATGCGGCTCCCACTCTGCTGGTAGTCGGTAATCGGTCATCGGTTATCGGTAGCGTGGAATTCTGACGACCGACGACCGAGAACTGATGACAAGATCAATCAGTGAGGAACCGATGCTGAATGTCTGAGTACGCGTCGATACGCCGGTCGCGCAGAAACGGCCAGTTGCGCCGTACTTCTTCGATGCGGGCGAGATCGACCTGGGCGAGCAGGAGCGCCTCGTCCTCCGCGGCTTCGGCGATGACCACCCCGAACGGATCGCACACGAACGAGTGGCCCCAGAATTCGATCCCTGCGCCCCCCCCGCCTCCCCCGCCCCCCCCTTCACCGCCCAACCGCTCGGCGCCGACGCGATTCACCGCGGCGACCCAGCAGCCGTTGGCGATCGCGTGGCTGCGTTGGATCGTCCTCCAGGCGTCCAGCTGTTGCTCGCCGTACTTCTCCTTCTCGGACGGATGCCAGCCGATCGCCGTGGGATAGAGGAGGATGTTCGCCCCCTGCAACGCCGTGATCCGGGCGCCCTCCGGATACCATTGATCCCAGCACACCAGCGCGCCGATCGGGCCGACCTTCGTGTCGAACGCGCGAAAGCCGAGGTCGCCGGGTGTGAAGTAGAACTTCTCGTAGTAGGAGGGGTCGTCGGGGATGTGCATCTTGCGATAGATCCCCTTGACCTTCCCGTCCGCATCGATCACCGCGGCCGTGTTGTGGTACAGCCCCGCGGCGCGGCGCTCGAACAGCGACGCGATGACGACGACGCCGTTCTCCTTCGCGATCTTGCCGAGCGTCTCGGTCGTCGGTCCCGGCACCGCTTCGGCGAGATCGAACAAGGCGTGGTCTTCGCGCTGGCCGATGTAGCGCGTGCGAAACAGTTCCGGCAGGCACACGAGGGTCGCGCCCTGCTCCGCGGCCTCGCGGATTCGGGCGACGGCTTTACGGAGGTTGGCCTCCGGATCGTCGCTCATGCTCATCTGCACGAGGCCGACCGTGAACTGCATGGGCAACGCCGTGGTCATGTGCTGAAGAATAGACCGTCGTGCCCCTCGCTGCTATCTCAGAACACGCGATGAGCCCCCGCCCCCCCCGCCCGCATCAGACGGCCGGCAGAGCCCGCGCGGCGGCCGGCTCCAGGGTAAAGGTCTCCACGACCACGCTGCCGCCGAGCGAGCCGCCCGTGCCTGCGGCGCTCCCCAGGTCCGACCCGAAATACGCCTCTTCGCCGTGCTGGCTCAGGTCGAGCCCCGCGCTTTCCTCGGGCACGTCCGCCCGAGCGCCGATCGTCACCTGCACGAGCTTGAGGATCCCGAGCGTCCCGAGTCCGGCGAACGCGACGGTGGCGAGGACGGCGAGCAGCTGCACGCCCATCTGGCCGGCATTCCCCGCGAGCAGCCCGTCGCCGCCGGCGGGATTCACGAGCTTCGTGGCGAACACGCCGGTCAGGAGCGCCCCTGCGGTTCCCGCGAGTCCGTGGCAGGAGAAGACGTCGAGCGCGTCATCGAGCTTGGTCCTCGACCGAATCTGAATGGCCGTGTAGCTGACGCCGGCCGCGAGGATGCCGATCAGGAGCCCGGACATCGGGGTCACGTATCCAGCCGCCGGTGTAATGCCCACGAGGCCCACGACGAGGCCGGTGGCGGCGCCGACCGCCGTGATCTTGCCGGTGCGCGCCAGGTCGAGCCCTGCCCAGGTGACGAGGGCAGCGGCCGCGGCGGTGTTGGTGTTGACGAACGCCAGCGCGGCGAGACCGTTCGCGGCGAGGGCGGAGCCGGCATTGAAGCCGAACCAGCCGAACCAGAGCAGCCCCGCGCCGAGCAGCACGAGCGGGACGTTATGTGGCGCGATCGGGACGCGGCGGTAGTCACGCCGGGGGCCAAGGAACCATGCGGCGACGAGCGCCGACACGCCGGCGCTGATGTGCACGACGGTGCCGCCGGCGAAGTCCAGCGCCCCGCGCTTGAGCAGCCAGCCGCCGGAGCCCCACACCCAGTGCGCCAGCGGATCGTAGATCAGCGTCGCCCAGAGGACGAGGAACACGACGTACCCGCGGAAGCGCATCCGCTCCACGATCGCGCCCGAGATGAGGGCGGGGGTGATGATCGCGAACATCCCCTGGAACATCGCGTGGGCCTGCAGCGGGATCGTCGCCGAATACGTGGGATTGGGCTCGAGCCCGACGTTGTGCAGGCCGAACCATGAGAGGCCGCCCAGCCAGGAGTTGCCGGGACCGAACGCGATCGAATACCCGACCAGCATCCACTGGACCCCGATCACACCGAGGGCGACCACGCTCATCATCATGGTGTTGAGGGCGTTCTTGGGGCGCACCAGGCCGCCGTAGAAGAACGCGAGGCCAACGGTCATCAAGAGCACCAGCGCGCTCGAGACGAGGACCCAACTGGTATCACCCGCGGAAAGAGTGGCTTGCGTCATGCTGCGGCACCTCCCATGCCGGCGGCGTTGATGGCCGCGCGTTGGACTTCGTCGGCGTTGACTGCGGTCAAGGCGGCGTTGTCCGCCTCGCCCGTGCGGATGCGGACCACCCGCTCGATCGGCTGCACGAAGATCTTCCCGTCGCCCACCTCGCCCGTGCGGGCCGCCGAGAGAATGGCCTGCACGCACGGCTCGACGTACGGCTCGGAACACACCATTTCGATCTTGACCTTCTCGTGGAACTCCATGACGAGCGCCGTACCGCGATACTGCTCGAACCGCTCGTGCTCACCGCCGTGCCCGCTGACGCGGCTCAGCGTGATGCCGGTGATCCCGGCGCGGAATAGCGCTGCTTTGACCTCGGGGAGACGTTCGGGGCGTACGATTGTCGTGATGAGCTTCATGCTGGACTCCCAGTCGATTGGGGGTGAGCCACCGGTTCGATCACCGCCGCCGCGGGCGGTGCAACCTTCCGGAGCAACGGACGGTACGCGTCCCACTGCGCGAGGATCATGCGGGCGCGGGTGCTGCCGGTCTTGTGGAAGTGCTGCTGGATGAGCTTACGCAGCACACGCTCGTCCATCTCGTTGAGACCATTGACCGCCACCATTTCCAGGTTGCAATGACCCTCGAGCTGGCCGCGCTCGTCGAGGACATAGGCGATGCCGTTCGACATCCCCGCTGCAAAATTCCTGCCCACGGGGCCGAGTACCACCACGACGCCACCGGTCATGTACTCGCAGCAGTGGTCGCCGGCGCCCTCGATTACCGCAACAGCGCCGGAGTTACGCACGGCAAAGCGGTCGCCCGTGCTTCCGGCCGCAAAGAGCCGGCCGGACGTCGCGCCATACAACGCAGTATTTCCAATCAGCACGCCGCTCGCATAACCGGCGCCGCGGAACGGCTTGATCACGATTTCGCCGCCGCACAACCCTTTGCCTACGTGATCGTTCGCTTCGCCCTCCAGATGGAGATGCATGCGCGGCAGCGTGAACGCGCCGAAGCTCTGACCGGCGCTGCCGCGGAACCGCAGCCGCAGCGGCTCGCCGGGCCCAGCGCTGCCGTGCGCTCGCGCCAGCTGGCCGGCGATACGCGCGCCGACCGTGAGATGATGATTGCCGATCGGCCAAACCCGCGGTGCCGAATGCCGCTGCTCCAGAATCTCGGCGTCGAGGGACACGAGGCCGGGACGAACGTTCCGCAGGGCGGTGCGGCGGCGCGGGGCCGAGGGATTCGCGGGCGGTACGAGCAGCCGCGAGAGGTCCAGCAGCCGCGCGCGCGGCGACTCGGGGCGTTCAATGCGCTGCAGCAGCTCCACGCGCCCGATGAGGTCATCCATCCGCCGCACGCCCAGGGTCGCCATGATGCGGCGCACCTCTTCGGCGACGAATGTGAAGTAGGCGATGACCTGTTCCGGCGTGCCGCGGAACTTCGCCCGCAGGTCGGGCCGCTGCGTGGCGATGCCCGTCGGGCAGCTGTTCAAGTGACATTGGCGCGCCATGGCGCAGCCGAGCGCGACGACCGTCGCGGTCCCGAACCCGAACGACTCGGCGCCGAGCAGGGCGGCGATGACAACGTCGCGTCCCGTGCGCAGACCGCCATCCGTCCGCACTTCGATGCGCTCGCGGAGCCTATTCTGCATCAGAATGGCCTGCGTCTCCGCCAGGCCCACTTCCCACGGCGAGCCCGCGTGCTTGATGGACGACAACGGGGAGGCGCCGGTGCCCCCGTTGTGGCCGGAGATGAGCACGTAGTCGGCGTACGCCTTCGCGACGCCCGCGGCGACGGTCCCCACGCCGGCTTCGGCGACGAGCTTCACGCCGACGCGCGCGGCCGGATTCACCTGCTTGAGATCGTGAATCAGCTGCGCGAGATCCTCGATCGAATAAATGTCGTGATGCGGCGGCGGCGAGATCAGCGGAATCCCGACCACGGCGTGGCGCAGCCGGGCGATCAGGTCGGTCACTTTGTGGCCGGGCAGCTGCCCGCCTTCGCCGGGCTTGGAGCCCTGCGCAATCTTGATCTCGAGCTCGTCCGCCCGGACGAGATACGACGCCGTCACGCCGAACCGGCCGGACGCGACTTGCTTGATGCGATTGTCGGCCCGGTCGCCGTCCGCACGGCTCGCGTACGTCGCCGGATCTTCACCACCCTCCCCCGAATTCGACCGCGCGTGGATCCGGTTCATCGCGATCGCCAGGGTCGTGTGTGCTTCGGGAGACAGCGCGCCCAGCGACATGGCGCTGGATATGAACCGCCGCCGGATGTCTTCCGCCGGCTCGACTTCGTCGAGGGGCAAAGGCGTTTGCGGACGAAAAGCGAGCAGGTCGCGCGGCCCCGCTGGTGCGCGGCCCCGCACGCCTTCCGCGAACCCGGCGTACTCGGCGTGTTGCAAGGCGCGAACGAGCGGCGGTGACCAGCCGTGGTCTTCGCCGTCGCGGCGATACCGTACCCGGCCATGGTCGGGCAGAGCTTCCCCCACGGAGACTGGCTGGCGCGCCAACACGTCCTCGGCGATCTCCCGGAACCCGATGCCGCCGATGACGGACGCCGTGCCGGTAAAGCAGCGGTCCATCACCTCGCGGCCGAGGCCGATCGCTTCGAAGATTTGCGCGCCGCTGTACGACTGCAGCGTCGAGATCCCCATTTTCGAGAGGATCTTGAGCAGCCCCTTTTCGGCGGCCGCGCGGAATCGCGAGGCCGACGCGTCGTCGCGCAGATACTGCAACGCCAGCCAGGGATGCACCGCTTCCGCGCCATAGCCGAACAGCGCGGCGAAGTGATGGACATCCCACGCGTCGCCCGGCTCGACCACGAGGCCGACGCGCACGCGCTGCCGGGCGTGCACGAGGCTTTGGTGGACGGCGCCCACCGCGAGCAGCATGGGGATCGGGGCCCGGGACTTGTCGGCGTCGCGATCGCTGATCACGAGCAGGGTGGCGCCGCGCCGTACCGCTGTGACCGCGTCACGACTGAGCGTCTCCAGCGCGCGGGCGAGCTCGTCGGGACCGGCGGCCGCCTCCCACACCGCGCTGAGGGTCGCCAGCTCGGACCCTCCGGCGCGCCGCAGCGCGGCCATCTCCTCGGCGAGCAGCACGGGATGCTCGATCCGCAGCAGCGTCCGTCCTCCGGGCCGCTGCGCGAGCAACGAGCCGCGCCGCCCCAGATACATGACGAGCGACATGACGAGCTCCTCGCGGAGCGGGTCGATCGCGGGATTCGTCACCTGGGCGAAGCGCTGGCGCACATACGCGTAGAGACTCTGCGGCACGCGGGAGAGCGGTGCGATCGGCGTGTCGTCGCCCATGCTCCAGATCGCGTCCCGCCCCTCGGCGGCCATCGGCGCCATGACGTAGCGCAAGTCTTCGTGGCTGTAGCCGAATGCGTGCTGGCGCGCGGTGAGCTCGTCCGCCGGCAGCGCAGGGCCGATCGCCGAGACTTCGGTCGGGAGCTCGCGCACGACGCGGCTGCTCCAGCGCCGATAGGGACAGCGCTGGGCCACCGCGATCTTGGCGTCGGCACTGCGGAGGACGACGTTGCGCAGCGTATCGACCACGAGCAGCTCGCCCGGGCCGAGCCGTCCCGACTCGACGACATCGGCGGGATCGAAGTCGACGACGCCGACTTCGGACGCGGCCACCACGACGTTGTCGCGGGTCACCTTGTAGCGGCAGGGACGCAGCCCGTTGCGGTCGAGTGCCGAGCCGGCGACCACACCGTCGCTAAAGGCGATGGCGGCAGGTCCGTCCCACGGCTCCATCAGCCCCGCGTGATACTCGTAGAAGCTGCGCAGTGCGGGATCCATGTCGGGGATCCGCTCCCACGCCTCCGGCAGCAGCATCATGAGCGCGTGCACCGGGTCGCGTCCCGAACGCACCAGCAGCTCGAGCGCATTGTCGAGACTCGCCGAGTCGCTGCCGTCCGCCCAGATCACAGGCTTCAGCTTCTCGACGTCCTTCTCCCACACCGGCGCGGCCAGGGCCGGCTCACGCGCCAGCATCGCGTTGCGGTTGCCCCACAGCGTGTTGATCTCGCCATTGTGCGCGAGCAGCCGGAACGGCTGCGCCAGCGGCCAGCTGGGCAGCGTGTTGGTCGAGTAGCGCTGATGAAAGACCGCGATGCCGGTTTCGAACAGCGGTGACCGGAGGTCGGCGTAGAAGCCCGGCAGCTCGGTGCCGACGAGCAGCGCCTTGTAGACGACGGTGCGGCACGAGAGCGAGCAGACGAAGATCTCGAGACCGGCGTTCGCGGCCCGGCGCTCGATGACGCGACGCGCCAGGTAGAGCCGCCGCTCCCACGCCTGCGCGTTGGCCGGACCTGACGGGGGACCCACGAACACCTGGCGGATCGCCGGCTGGCTCGCGGCCGCGAGCGGACCGAGCACTCCCGCGTCGACCGGCACGACGCGCCAGCCCAGCACCGACATGCCGAGGCTCACCAGCGCGCTCTCGATGAGATCGACCGCTTCGTCGACGGCGTGCGGTGGCAGGAAGAACATGCCCAGCGCGACGCGCTCGACGGGTCCGACGCCGAGCAAACGGTGCGGGATCTGCGTCAGGACGCCGGCGCCGTCGCCGGACTTGTCGTTCGAGGCGGCGCCGCGATGCGCGAGACGGGCGACGGCCGTGAGGGCCAGCGACAGGATGTCGCGCGTGCGCGCGCCGTCGGCGCGGGCGACGAAGCCGACGCCGCAGGCGTCGCGCTCGCGCCAGGGGTCGAGCAAACGAAAAGCCCGCTCTGCGGAGGGAGCGGGCTGGTTGGGCTTTGGTGTTCGTCGCACTATCGCGCCCCGCCGCTCCCCGATAAGGGTGTGTGCGTAGTAATGCAATTCAGCGGCAGCCGGCCCATCGTATGTTTATGCATCGGTTGACATAAATATGCGGTGGAGTTCGAAACCGCGCAAGAGGGCGCTACCCGACGAGGATGGGCTCCGGCGGTTGGGCGTAGCGGTAGGTTTTCCCGGCGTAGTTTTTCAACACCACTTCCTTATCAGTCAGCTTCACCACGTATTCCGGCAGCAGCGGAATCTTCCCGCCGCCGCCCGGCGCGTCGATCACGAAATGCGGCACGGCGAGTCCCGACGTCCAGCCCCGCAACGCCTTGATGATCTCCAGCCCCTTCTCGACGGTCGTGCGGAAGTGCTCCGCGCCCGCCACCTGGTCGCACATGTAGATGTAGTACGGCCGCACCCGGGCGGCGAGGAGGCGCTGCATCAGCAGCTTCATCACCTCGGCATCGTCATTGACCCCTTTCAGCAGCACGGTCTGGCAGCCGAGGGGGATGCCGGCGTCGGCGAGCATCCCGAGGGCCCGCACGGCGGCGGGCGTGAGCTCAGCGGGATGATTGAAGTGCGTGTTGATGTAGAGCGGGTGGTACCGCTTCAGGATCGCGCACAGCTCGGGCGTGACGCGCTCGGGGAGATGGCAGGGCACGCGGCTGCCGATGCGCAGCACCTCGAGGTGGGGAATCGCGCGCAGGCGCCGGCAGATGTCGTCGATGCGGCGGTCCGACAGCAGCAGCGGATCGCCGCCCGACATGATCACGTCGCGGATCTCCGGATGCTCACCGAGATAGCGGAATGCCGACTCGAGCTGCGCCATCGGGATCTTCTCGGGGTCGCCGACTTTACGGCGCCGCGTGCAGAAGCGGCAGTAGGAGGCGCAGACGGGGGAGACGAGAAACAGCGCGCGGTCGGGATAGCGGTGCGTGATGTTCGGGACCGGCGAGTGCGCGTCCTCGTCCAGCGAGTCCACGAGGCCGTCCTGCACTTCCAGCTCCTGCACCGTCGGGACGTACTGCCGCCAGATCGGATCCCCCGGTGACTGGATGAGGTCGACCATCGCGGGGGAAATGCGGAACTCGAAGTTTTCAGCGGCCTCGCGGAGACGGGCGACATCCCCGACGTGTTCCGCGCCGAACCGCGCGGCCAGGGCGTCGAGGGAGGCGATGCTCTTCTTACGGAGCAGCTCTTGCCAGGTCTCCGTCAGGTCAGATCCTTGGTAAAGACCACCAGATCGTCACCGGGGGCGTAATAACCCGGGATTGTCGCGGTCCTGATGTAGCCGCGTGCTTCGTAAAAACTCCTCGTCGGAGCGTAATCAGGTCGCGACGAGGTTTCGACCACAACCAATCGTGCGTCGTGCGTCGTGAGTCGTTGCTCCACCTCGGCGAGCAGCTGCGTGCCAATGCCTCGCCCCTGGTGATCGCGATTCACGACGATCCAGTAGAGATCGCTGGTTGCCGCCGTGCCTGGCGTCGGGCCCCAACACGCGTACCCGACCAACTGATCGCCCTGGAAGGCTCCGACGAACTGATAGTCGTCGTCGCCCGCCAGACTCTCGTCGAGCAGCTCGACCGCGGTGGCGACCTCCTCCTCGCGGAAGAGGCCCGCGCCCCGCGTCAGCTGCTCAAGCCGTGCGCGGTGCGCGTGCCCGACGGGGCGCAGCGAGCAGCTCACGCGCCGCCTTCGTTCCCTGCGCCTCTCGCAGCGCCACCTCGGCGATGCGGCGAATCAGCTCGGGATACTCCCACCCCGCCGCCGTCGCCATGCGCGAGAGGCCGGCGTCGTCGGTGAGATCGGGATTGGGGTTGACCTCGAGGATCCACGCCTTGCCGGCATCGTCCACACGCAGGTCCACGCGCCCGTAGCTCTTGCCCTGGACGACACGCCATGCGGTCTCGGCGAGCCGGCACAGCCGTTCGGCAAAACGCTGCGGGATCTGCGCCGGGCAGACGGGACGGCTGCCCAGATCCTCGGGGGACCCGACGTGCCACTTGGCGGCATACGTCAGGATCGGCCACGCGCCGTCGGGCATCGCGCTGAAGTCGATCTCCGCGACAGGAAGGGTGCGGTCGCCCACGATGCCGACGTTGAACTCGCGGCCCGGGATGTATTGCTGGACGAGCACTTCGTCGAACTGCTCGGTCATCGCGGCGATGCGGGCCTTCAGGCTCTTGCGGTCGCTGACGACCGATTGGCGATCGAGGCCGGCGCTCGCGTCCTCGGCGGCCGGCTTGACGATGGCGGGCAGCGGGAAGTCGTCCTCGATCTTGCCCTGCGCGACCGTCCAGCGCGGCACCGGCAACCCGGCGCGTTCCAGCAGCGTGTTGGCGACCGCCTTGCGGCGGCAGGCCGCGGTGGTCCACGGCCCGCAGCCGGTGTAGGCGATACCGGCGAGCTCCAGCGTCCCGACGACGTGATCTTCCCACTGCGCCACGCCGCGCACGCCCTCGCAGAGATTGAAGACGAGATCGGCGCGGCGGCAGGCGTTGAACCACCGCATGTCATGCCGGACGGGGACGCGGTGCACCTGATGGCTGAGCGAGCCGAAGATCCGTGCGATGTCATCGACCGCCTGCATCACGCCGGCGATGTCGTCGGCGGTCCAATCATCGGCGCCGGGGTCGTAGAGGATGACGACCCTCAAGCGGGAATCTGTGCGGTGGCGGGTTGTAGGGGCACGACATGTCGTGCCCCTACCGATGCCGTTGCCTCGATCCGTTTCCAGGCTATGCGCAAGACCTCCTGAATCAGCTCGTCGTACCCGTATCCCGCGGCCCGCGCGGCCTTGGGAAAGCACGAGTTCATGGCGGGGTCGGGAATGATGCCGGGGAGCGGATTCAGCTCGACGACGTTGGGCACACCGAACCGGTCCACGCGCACGTCGATCCGGCACCAGTCGCGGCAACCGAGGGCGCGATAGGCGTCGAGTGCCACGCGCTCGGTCTCCCGGCACAACGATTCGGCGACACCGGTGGGCGGGCATTGGAAGATCGCGAGCGGATGCTCGCGCGTGTCCCAAATCCACTTCGCTTCGTACCCGTACACCGGGGGCGCTCCCGGAGGCAGCGTCGCGAAATCGAATGCCACCACCGGAAGGCAGCGCACGTCACCGTCGTTGCCGAGGATCGCGACCGTGAACTCGGGGCCCGGGAGATACGTCTCGACCAGGACGGCCTGTTCGTAGCGATCCAAGAGGAAGGGAACGCGCTCGGCAAGCTGCGCGGGCGACTCGCACAAGTTATTGACGAATATGCCTTTGCCTGACCCCTCGGCCACGGGCTTCACGAACAATGGAAAGGGCAGGGGCATGCGCTCGAGATCCGACACCCGTTCGATCACGCGGAACGGCGCCGTCGGCACGCCGCGATAGGCGAGAATCTCCTTGGTGCGTCCTTTGTGCAGCGTCAGCGCCAGCGTCAGCGGGTCGGAGCCGGTATACGGAATGTCGAGGTACTCGCACAACGCCGGTACGTGCGATTCACGACACGGGCCGTGCAAACCCTCGGCCATGTTGAAGACGATGTCGGGACGCGCGAGCGAAAGTTTTTGCGGGAAGAATTCGTCGGCTTCGAGCCGCACGACGGTGCCGAAGAGACCGAGCGCCTGGTCGACCGCATCGATGGTCGACGGGTCATCCCATTCCGCGTAGGCGTCCGACGCGGGCGTGGCGTCGGGTTTTTCATTGTATGCGAGACCGATTCGCATTCTAAAAACAGAATACGAAATGATTACTGACTCCGCAAGAGAGAATCGTCGCAAAAAACCGTCGAACAGAATCGTCGAACAGAACCGTCGAACAGAGCCGTCGAACGAAGACGTTTCTGTTGGACGATTTTGTTAGACGACGTTGTTCGACGGTTTAGACTTTGTGATATGTAACCCGAGCCGCCTCTTGCTGGTCAGTGGCGGTGTACATCACGAAATCGGAGAACAACGCTCCCGCTTCCTGCTGCAGCACGCGCAATACCGCGATCGCCATCCGCCGAATCTCCAGCTCGGCGCCCTCCCCGCAACGCAGCTCGAGCATCGTGCGCCACGCGCGCGCGTTCCCCGAGACGACGATCTTCACCTCGGTGGCGTTCGGCAGCACGCTGCGGGCCGCTTCGCGCGCCATTTTCCGGCGGTGCACCTTGTCCGTCACCCACTCGTAGCGCTGCATCAGTCCTTCCACCGACCGGACGTAGGCCGCCTGCGCTTCGGTGACCTGTGCCTGCCATTCCGCCTCGAGCTTCGCATCGCCGGCGACCGCGGGCGGCATCACGAAGGCGGCGTGCGACTCGTCGACGTAGCGCTGCGAGATCTGCGAGTAGCCGAACCCGGCGCGGTGGCGCACCAGCTCGTGCGAACACGACCGCGAGATTCCCTCGATCAGCAGCACGTAGACCGCGTGCTCCAGCACCGAGCCGTGGCCCTGCTTCTTGATGTTCTCGAGATACTCGGCCGTGGTGCGGTTGACGGGATTGTGCTGGCTCATGTAGCAGAGCCGTCCGGCATACTCGGCGATGCGCTCTCCGTCGCTCGCCTCGCCCCGCCAGTGCACCGGGAGATGCTGCGGTTCGATGAACTGCGGACGGGCGATGAGGGAGACGCGGGGGGCGCGGAAGACTTCCACTGCTACGGGTGAGCCAATTCGAGTTTCGGTGTAGCCCATGCGGCGCTGCGCTCCACTTCTCGTAGTCGGGTGGCGATGTCTTCGGGGATCGCCGCGGCGCCGTCTCCGACCTTCAACGCGGCGAGCGGCGACCAGTCGGCCGCGGGAATGATAACACCGGGATTGAGGATCGACAGCGGGTCGTACGCGCGCTTGACGTCGCGGCACAGCGCCATGACCTCCGTTCCATAGAATCGCTCCAGCACGCCCGCGCGCAGGCGTCCGGCGCCATGCTCCCCGGCGGGCACGCCGCCGAGGCGGACCAGCAGCGCGGTCACGTCCTCGAACAGCCCGTGCAGCGCGTCGGCCCAGCCACGGCGGGTGGTGTCGGGTAGGGCATTCACGTGGACGTGCCCGTCCCCGGCGTGCCCGAAGATCGCGACCGGGATGCCGCGACGCCCAGCGGCGTCCCGCAGACCGGTGACGTAATCGCCCAGGCAGTCGAGCGGCACGCACCCGTCCTCGATCACCTGCAGCGAGCGCTGCGACGGGGGCAGACGGGCGAGGGCGGGAGAAGCGAGGCGCCGTATGCTCCACAGCTGCTGCAGCCCCGCCCGATCCACCGCCGTTTCGACGTAGCTGACGGAATGCTTGAGCCCGCGGACGGCATCACCGACCACGCCGCGCACGGCGGCGGCGGTTTCGCGTTCGAACTCCACGAGGAGCAAACAGGCCACCCTGGGCGCTTCCGGAACGAACTGCAGCAGCGTGCTGTCGAGCAGCTCGAGCGCCGCTGGCTGCAGCGACAGGAGATACGGGACGGCTTCAGTCATCGCGCCGAGATCGGCGAACCCCAGCGCCGCGCCCGCGACGTCGGGAGGAATCGGATCCAGCCGCCAGTGCACCGCGGTGACGATCACGAGGGTGCCTTCGGAGCCGATCAGCAGATCGAGCTCGTCGCCTGATGCGGCGAAATGATCGAGGGCATAGCCGGACGAATTCTTGCGGGTCTTGGGGAAACGATCGGTAATCAGTCGTCGGTCATCGGTCGTCAGGGTGAACCGCTCCCCGCTCCCCGCTCCGCGCTTCACCATTCTTATCGTGCCATCGGCCTCGACAACCTCCACACCCTCCACCCACCTCCGCACACTGCCGTATCTCACCGTCCGCGGCCCGGCGGCGTTCGTCGCGACCATGCCGCCGCTCGTCGCGAAGGCGCCCGAGGAGGGATCGGGAGGGAGGCGGAGTCCGTACGGCTGGGCGGCGTCGTTCACTTCGGCCCACGTGACCGACGCGCCGGCCCGCGCGCTGCGGCTCTGCGGATCGACCACCAGGTCGGTGAAGCCGATGCTGAGATCGACGATGGTTCCCGATCCGACGTTGCCGCCCGGCATGCCGCTGCCCGCGCCTCGGGGGATCAACGCGGTGCGCGAGCCGGCCGCGTGACGGACCAGGGTTACGATGTCGGCAGTGGACTTGGGGATCGCAACGGCGGCAGGGACGATCCGATAGACACCCGCGCCCTCCGAATACGCCGCGCGGACACGAGGGTCGGTCACTAACACGCTCCAAACTTGACACGGGCGGACCCCAACGTGAAGCTTCGTTTCGCGATGCCAGCTCCGCACACTGCGGCCCCCCCCCCGGCCCCCCCCCCGGCCCCCCCGCCCCCCGCGCCCGCCCCCTCGAGCGCGCCGCGAGCGCAGCTGATCCACATTGAAGTGGATCGGCGGTTGGGCCACGAGTGGGACGAGTGGAACGGCCGCCCATTGCCGGGCGGCGGAAACTTCTCGGCCGCGCCGGGACTCTTCTTCAGATTTGCGGCGCTGACCGTGGTGACGGCGACCGCTGCCCTCGCGCTTCTTCTATATCTGGTCGGCCCACGTCTCGCGACGCTCTGGCCTCGGCTGCCCACGGTCCTCTGGATTACCGTGGCCGTGCTCGCCGGACTCCAAACGCTGTACCTCGGTCTGCTGGCGGCGTCCTACTACGGCGGCAGGAATCTGCTGCCCGAGCGGTTGCTGGAGCGGGGTCCCTACCTCCAGCTCATGAACTACACCTCCCTGGTCGCGCGCGGCTTCGGCAAGCGGGACTGGGTCGAGCATGCGGCGATCGACGTCTACAACACGCTCGCGGTGCGGCGCGGGCGGACGGTCGGGAAGGGCGAGCTGCTGGTGCTGATTCCGCGCTGTCTCTCGAAGCAGGCGCTCGACGGCGTGCTCGAGATCGCTGGCCGCTACGAGGTGCCGGTGTTCGTCGCGACGCGCGGGCAACTGGCCCGGCGCGTGATTCGCGAGCGCCGTCCCCGCGCCGTCGTGGCGGTCGCCTGCGAGCGCGACATGATGACCGGGCTGCGTGACGTAGCCGGCAAGCTGCCCGTCCTCGGCCTGACGATGCAGCTGCCCAACGGGCCGTGCCGCGATGCGGCTATCGATCTGGAACAGATGGAGCGGTGGGTCCAGGGACTAGTTGCCGAAGCGCCAGGCCGAGAACACACCACGCGGTAAAAGCGAGCCACTCCGCTCCCGTAAAGCTACCCGGCACCGCAGGCACGATTTTCATCAGAACAATCACGACGCTCACGACTGCACCGATCGCGGCGATCGTGACGCCGTCGCGTACGCCGCCACGGCGCGCGAGCACGATGAAGGCAAGACAGGCGGCGCACCAGCCGATGGCCCCAACCGCGGCGCCCACTTCGCTGATTGGCACGAGCACGGCGTCGCCCAGGAATGCCGCCGCGCCCGTGAGGCCGGCAAGTAATGTGATCGCCCACGCTGGCGTTCCGAACGTCGGATTCACGCTGCCGAGCGCGGGATGGACGAGGCGGCGCCGCCCCAGCGCGTACACCAGTCGCGTCGCGGCGACGAAGTTGCCGTTGAAAACCTTGAACAGCGACAGTACGGCGGCAGCGAGAATCAGCCGCGCGATCCAGGGCGTGCCGAATGCACGCGCGAACGCCGCGTCCGTGCCGAGATGCTGCGTGACGATGTCGGTCCACGGGTACACCCACGCGACGACACCGACGATGACGACGTAGAACAAGCCGCCCGCCAGCAGTGCCGCCGTGATGGCCCGGGAGAGCGTGCTGGGTCGAAGATCCGGGAGCGCTTCCTCTGAGGCCTTGGGAATCGATTCGAAACCGGTCATGAAGTACGGCACGATCTGCGCGACGAGCAGCACCGAGACGAACGGTCCAACCGGCGCGAACGCGGGTTGAAGATTCGCCGGGGTGCCTCGTCCGAACCCCAACGCTACGAACAGCGCGAAGCACGCCAGCAGCCCGATCGTCATCACATCCTGAAACCGCCCGCTGAGTCGGATGCCGCGGTAGTTGACGAGGCCGATGGCGGCCGTCAGCCCGAGACCTGCCAGCACCCGCGGCAGCGTGACGGCCTGTCCCGCGACGCTGTAGAGCACGAGATGATTCATGGCGGGGAACAGCCGCGCGAGAAGATTGCCGATCGCCACCGCCTCCCACGGGCAGACAATCGCGTAGGCGAGCACCATCATCCAGCCGGAGAGGAAGCTCACAAACGACGGGAAGACACGTTCCGTGTAGGCGATTTCGGCGCCGGCGTCGGGAATCATGTGCACCAGACGGCCGTAGGTGTGGGCAATGGGGAGCAGGAGCAACGCGCCACCGAAAAAGCCAATCATGGCGCCCCCGGGCCCGCCGCGACGCAGCCAGTCGTCGATAACGAGCAGCCAGCCGGCCCCCACCATGCTGCCAAAGCCGAATGTGAAGTACTCGAGCGCGCCGAGGGTGCGGCGCAGGCTAGTAGGTGGTAACTCCAAGCTTTTCCTTCAACGCGGCGAGGAGCTGCTCGGCGCGCAGCTGACCGGGCGAGCCGGGTGGCGCCGCGAGCTCGAGATCGCGCGGCGTGCGAGATGGATCCTCGGCGGGGCGGAACACCGCCTCGATCGTCACGCGCGCTTTCCCCGGCGCGTCAGGATCGGCCCAGAGCCGGAGCTTGTATGTCCCCGCGAACTCTCGCGTCTCGAGCCAGGCGTCGGGCGTACTGACGAAACGGACCGGAACGGTATCAGCGATGAGCATCGCGCGCGCGGCTTCCGTCACCACCCCGGGCGACGCGTTGATGACGGCGTGCAGCGCCTCGGGGACGGGAGAGAAGGGAGGGCGCGTCGTGGCCGGCGTGCAGGCGGCCCATATCAACGCGCACCCCCACGCACCACGCACGACGCACGACGCACGCATTAGTGGGTGTGCGGCGGCGTCCCGGGCGGATCGACGTGCGGCGCAGTCCTGGCAGTATCCTCGCCTTCCTCGTGCGCGTGCCCGGCGGCCCGGTTCTGGATCTCGGCCTGGAGCGTTTGCGTCGGAATGCCTGCCGCGTGCTGAAACATCATCCTGCCACCCAGCACTCCCGTCCAGACGAGCGCCGCAACGCCGACGACGCTCAGCGCGCGCGTGATCGCCAGCTCCTGCGGCGGCATCTGGAAACGGCGCGCCATCTTCCAGATCAGGACGATGGTGAAGAGGCTCATCGTCAGGATCGCCATCGTCTCGTGTTTCTCCATGATCTCGTGGATCGCGTCGCCGTGCTCGATCGCGTCCGCCGCGAGCTCACCGGCGATGACGGCCGCCCACCCGCCGATCACCCCCGCCCACAGCGTCCAGATGGCGGCCCACGCGAGCGACTCGCGCTTGGTCGCAGCGGCCGCGAGATCGAACAGCACCGCCACGAGCAGCAGCGCGGCGGGGAGATCGTTGAGGACGGCGTGCCAGCGGGGAGCGTCGTAGCCGAGCATTAGAGTCCCAGGTTGCTGACGATGGGTGGAGTAGCCGAATAGTCGTAGAATCCTTTGCCGCTCTTCCTGCCGTACATCCCCGCGAGGACCATCCGCTTCAGCAGCGGGGGCGGCGCGTACCGGGCCTCGCGGTATTCCTTGAACATGATTTCCGCGATGTGATGGGTGGTATCGAGTCCCACCATGTCGAGCAGCGTCAGCGGGCCCATCGGATAGCCGCAGCCGAGCTGCATCGCCTTGTCGATGTCGGGAACGCTGCCGACCCCGCGCTCCACGGCGCGAATCGCATCGAGCAGGTACGGCACGAGCAGCAGATTGACGATAAACCCGGAGGTATCCTTGGCGGCGACGGGCTCTTTGCGGAGCGAGGCCGCGAACGCGAATGCGCGCTTGAAGGTCTCTTCGGACGTCGTGACGGTGCGCACGACCTCGACCAGGGGCATGAGCGGCACGGGATTGAAGAAGTGCAGCCCGACGAACCGGTCGGCGCGCTTCGTCGCCGCCGCCATCTCCGCGATGGTGAGGCTGGACGTGTTCGACGCAAAGATCGTCCCCGCCCCACACAGGCCGTCCAGCTCCAGGAAAAGCATGTTCTTCAAGGCGAGGTCTTCGGTGATCGCCTCGATGATGATGTCCGATTTCCGGAGGTCCGGGACGGCCGTCGTGAACGTCACGCGCCTGAGGATCTCGTCGCGATCCGCGGCCTGGAGCTTCCCCTTCTCGACGAACTTGCCGAGCGACTTCTCGATGCCTGCCCGCCCGCGATCGAGGATGTCCTTCGATACGTCACGCACGATGGTCTCATAACCCGCGGTGGCCGCGACCTGCGCGATGCCGCTGCCCATGAGGCCACACCCCAGCACGCCCACGCGTTTCACGTCGGCCATCACGCTCCTCAGCTTCTCGGTTTCGGGCGGGGATTCTCGAGTGCTTTGCGCACTTCTTCGGCGATGCGGACGAAGGCCTGGGCGCCGGGCAGGGCGCCCTGGTTGGGGGACGACCGGATGTCGCCGCGCTCGAGCCGGTCGAGCACCTGCTCCAGGGCGATCTGCATGCGCTCGTTGGCTCCGCGATACGTGCGGGCGATCATGGCGCCGCCGATCGTCAGACCAACGCCGGGGACGAGCATCAGGACCTGCGCGAGTGCGAGCGGCGGAGCAATGAGCGCGGTGGCCCCGGTGAGGCCCCACCCGAGCACCGCCAGCACGGTGCCTCCGGAGATGCGTTTGGTGCGCTGCTGCCTGATATCCGCCTCGAGCCGCACGAGGCAGAATCCCGGCTCGAGCTGGATGACCTGACCAGAGATCTCCTCGGCCTGGGCGAGCGAGTAGCGGCGCTTTCCGGCCAGGGCACGCTGAATCGAGGCGAAGGCCCCCGCTTTCGGCTCCCAGGACGTTCGGTCGGCGTAGTGCCGTTTCGGCTGCAACAGCGCTTCTTCCGTCATCCAGCGAGTCAAGGCGCGCTCGACGGTCGCGCGATCACCGGGAACCACGCGGTGCGCGACGATGGACCGCGGACCCGTCAGCCACGCCCACGTTCCGGTCGCGACGTCCGGCGTGATTCGCGTCTGCTCCTCGAGCATCGCCTGGCGGAGGTAGCGATCGGGGATGCCGACGTCCTTGCCGAGCGCCAGGACCTCGGTGCTCGTGAGCCCGTCGCCGACGTCATGCTCGCCGGCCTGCAGCTCGGCGGCGCGCTTGATGATGCG